>NZ_JADEXU010000145.1 GCF_015206895.1 Nostoc sp. LEGE 12450
ATTTAGTAATTTATAATAGTTTCAATAATCACCAGAGTAATTATTACCAAGAAGGGGAAAAGGGGAAAGGGTAAGGGGCAAGGGAGGAAGAAAAAACTTTTCCCCAGAAGGTATAAAGCCCCTATTTTTAAATAGGTCGAACAAAAAAAAGATTTTTGAGACACGTAGTGCGATAACTTAGCAGCCTCCATGTCTTGAAACCCCTGTTTTTAAATATGGGGTTCCCTTTCCCCTTTCCCCCTTGCCCTTTCCCCCTCTTTTTCATCACCAGCTTAATATTAAGTAAAATATGAACATTAGTCACTGAGAGTTCAAGCTTTGCCGATGTCATCTGCCTATTTGCTAGTATCTCACGGAAGTCGCGATCCGCGCCCAGAAGTTGCTATGCAGCAATTAGCAAAGCTGGTATGCAACAAATTACCAAACAACTACAACCCATCAAGTAGTGAACATCTGGTTGGCATAGCAGCTTTAGAAATGAGTCCTCAACCTTTACATGAGCAGATTCAAAAATTTGCCAAGAGCGCTTTTGGCGATGCTTGGGTTGGGCTACACAAACCATCTCAAAACGAGAATCGCCTCAAAATTGTACCGCTATTTCTCCTGCCGGGAGTCCATGTGATGACAGATATTCCCGCCGAAGTAGCACTAGCACAACAGGCTATTGGTCAAGATATCATGATTGAGTTGCAGCCACATTTAGGCTCTCACCCCAATTTAGAGAAATTACTGGCCAAGCAAATATCTACTATAAAAGCAGAAGCATGGATTCTGTTAGCTCATGGTAGCCGTCGCCCAGGTTCCAAAGAAACTGTGGAAGCAATGGCGGCGAGTTTATCAGCAGTGGCTGCTTATTGGGCTGGGCCTCCTAGTTTAGAATCACGGGTGAAAGAGTTGGTAGCTGCTGGTTATCGGGAAATTGCAATTTTGCCATACTTTTTATTCACAGGTGGAATAACTGATGCGATCGCGGCCTCCATAGAGGAGCTAAAATTACAATTTTCTGCGGTAAATTTCCAGTTGGCGCAGCCACTGGGAGCAAGTGCAGAATTAGCCGAGCTTATTTGGGATTTAACGGATAGATGAACCGCACAGAAAAACAGGAGAACGAGTATTTGGGAAAGGTTTATTTAGTAGGTGCGGGGCCAGGAGATCCAGGATTAATAACCCTGAAGGCAAAAGGTTTGTTGGAATGTGCAGATGTAGTTATCTATGATGCCTTAGTGAGTCCGGCAATTCTAGCAATGATTAATCCCCAAGCCGAACAAATTAATGCTGGTAAGCGCAGGGGGAAACATTCGCTGTTCCAGGAAGAAACTACTCAATTAATGATTGAGAAAGCGCAGGATCATGCAATTGTAGTGCGGTTAAAGGGTGGCGATCCGTTTATCTTTGGTCGCGGTGGTGAAGAGATGGAAGAATTAGTCAACGCTGGGATATCAACTGAAGTTGTGCCCGGTATCACGTCGGGGATTGCTGCGGCGGCTTATGCAGGTATTCCATTGACTCATCGACTCTATAGCTCATCAGTGACATTTGTAACTGGTCACGAAGCGGCGGGTAAGTATAGACCGAAAGTAGATTGGAATGCGATCGCGCACGGTTCCGAAACCATTGTAATTTATATGGGAATTCACAATCTCCCTTATATTGTGGAACAGTTAAGTGCAGCTGGGTTGGATGTAGAAACGCCCATTGCCTTAGTGCGCTGGGGTACGCGCCCAGAACAAGAAGAATTGATTGGAACCTTAAAGACAATTGTAGAACAGGTAGAGCAAACTGGATTTGGTGCGCCTGCGATCGCAGTTATTGGAGAAGTAGTAAATATGCACAGCATTTTGTCTAGTTGTCGTCCAGTTTAATGGCTGGCGCAAATGTGAAATCTACTATCCTTTAGTTTCTCGAATCCAAAATGCCAATCCTCCTCCACGACCACGAGCTGCAATGAAATCTTCCGTCACTAAAAAGAAGGCAAAGAAGGGTAGTTGAGCTATGGGCTGGTTGTAGAAATCTTCTGTTTGAACTTTACCAGAACGAATTGGTCTGTTATAAACAACACGACCAAACAGACTGATAAGCATCTGGTTAAAATCAAACGCCAATAAATTTTTCTTACCTGTATATTGCACTGGCCCCATGAGCTTCAATAAAAGTTGCCCCAATTCAACCTGATTACAAATTTCGCCTCTATGTGAATCCTGTTCTAAAGTGGCATTAAAGGAAACATGAATTTTTATAAACTTGGGTACATACAAACCCTTGCCTAATACAATTCCTCCATGTTCTCTGGCTTGCTTAGTGCCAGTGGCAAAACAAAGTTGCCATTTACCTAGAAGAGACTCAAAGGGATAAGTTAACCGTTCCTGCTTGGCAGATTTTTCTGCTTGTAGCAACGCATTTACTAATATTTCAGTATTAGGGCGTGTATCTTTTTGTTGTCGATATGCAGCCGCAGCCTGTGATAGCACGGTAACAAAGTCAAATGTCGCTACAGGTGTCAAATTAGCTGTCATAATTTAACTATTTCTTTGCTTTTCTGATAGATTGTAACGTTATGAGGAGTAGAGAGTGCAGAATCGAGAAGAGGTATTTTTATCATCGTTTGTTAGATTTTTCGCGATCAAGAGTCTTCCATAAGGTAGGTTGATTATTAGTCTCCCTAGGTGTAGCTGGTTTTTGAGTAGGGTTACGACCAGATGTGCCTACCGCTACCTCCCCTACGAAAGCTCTTGTTAATGACCAAATTCTGTGACAATGGTTAACAATCTGACAATTCATGCAATGTGGAAAAGTTAACGCGGAACCTAACCCCCCAATTTTTGTAGGGAATGGGGAAAATTCAAAATCTCTTAAGAGGAAGAGAGAGGAATGAAAGTGAGGTTTTCCAAATTTTGTGAAAAGTCAGAGTTAACAATAAGCCGGAATCTGAATCTAAGGTACTCATGAGCCAGAGTTCTCAAAACAGCCCTTTGCCACGCAAACCTGTTCAATCATATTTCAATTGGTTATACGCTTTCTGGAAATTCTCTCGCCCTCACACGATTATTGGTACAAGTCTGAGTGTGTTGAGTTTGTATTTAATTGCTATTGCCATTAGTAATAATACTGCTTCTTTATTCACTACTCCCGTCTCCCTAAGCCCTCTCTTCGGCGCATGGGTTGCTTGTCTATGTGGCAATGTTTACATTGTAGGACTGAATCAATTAGAAGATGTTGATATTGACAAGATTAATAAACCTCATTTACCGTTGGCATCAGGTGAGTTTTCTCAACAGACGGGACAATTAATTGTTGCATCTACTGGGATTTTGGCGCTAGTTGTGGCGTGGCTAACTGGGCCATTCTTGTTTGGTATGGTAGCAATTAGTTTGGCCATTGGTACTGCTTACTCTTTACCGCCAATTCGTTTAAAACAGTTTCCCTTTTGGGCAGCGCTGTGTATTTTTTCGGTACGCGGCACGATTGTTAATTTAGGATTGTATCTGCACTATAGTTGGGCACTCAAACAAAGCCAAACAATTCCACCTGTGGTGTGGGTGCTGACATTGTTTATTTTAGTGTTTACCTTTGCGATCGCAATCTTTAAAGATATCCCAGATATAGAAGGTGATCGCCTTTACAATATTACTACTTTCACGATTAAACTAGGGCCCCAAGCTGTCTTTAATCTAGCTCTTTGGGTGATAACTGTCTGTTATCTAGGGATAATTTTGGTTGGGGTGCTACACGTGGCCTCAATTAACCCCATCTTTCTGGTAATTGCCCATTTAGGGCTGTTAGTTTGGATGTGGTGGCGGAGTTTGGCGGTAGACTTACAAGATAAAAGTGCGATCGCTCAATTCTACCAATTTATCTGGAAACTCTTTTTTATGGAATATCTGATTTTTCCTATCGCCTGCTTTTTGGCTTAGACAATGCTAGAAAACTTTCCTACCAGTTCTATTATCGCTGCAATCGCAGTTATTTTGAGTTTGTCGATCCTAGGCTATTTCGCTTGGAAAACTTTGATTACCTCAGACTTATTTCAAAAAGGAATCAATCTTGCTCAAGCAAAAGATTACCAAGGTGCAGAAGCAGCGTTTCGCAAAGTGATTTCCCTCAACTCTACTAATGATGTAGTGCGCTTGTTTTTGGGAGATGTTTTAAACCAGCAAGGCCAAGTAGAGGAAGCAACAGAATTATTCCGGGAAGTGATTCGCCGCAGTCCAAAAAATCCCGATGCTTACTTGCGTCTGGCCAATATTCTTATGCAGCAAGAGCAAGAAGAAGAAGCTAAAACTAACCTGCTACAAGCTAAAGATTTATTGCAAAAACAACGCCAACCCGAAAAAGCTAACAAAATCACTCAAGTGTTAGATAAAATGAGTATTAAGTCAAGTCAATCTTAAGTTGAGTGAGAATTGCAGAAATTAAATTTTCCTGTTGCGTCTCCTAATTTTTTTACCATTCCCATCATAATTATGGTGAGAATGGTTTTATTTTGGAATTATCAGTGTTTTTTGTAATTATATCCGCAATTTTCGTAAGTTTGATTGATGCAAAAACCTTTTGCAACTCTCTTCCCTTTGCGCTCTTTGTGTCCTTTGCGGTTCGTTTACTCTTCTCTTATTCCTATCTTCACACAAGATAAAAGTAAATTTTAAACGTGCAAAAAACTTGTGCTAATTAAAGGCATTTAGTAGTAGATTTTATAGATTAAAAATAATCCAGGATTTATGTCAGAAATTATATCAGAATTGTGGGCTAATTTTTTTACATCAGGATCGTTTATTCCACATGGACATTGCTATCTATGGCAAACGAATTTAGTTTGGTTACATATATTATCTGACGCGTTTATTGCACTAGCTTATTATTCGATTCCAGCTACCCTATTTTACTTTGTCCGTAAGCGGCAGGATTTACCCTTTGATTGGATATTTTTGCTGTTTAGTGCATTTATTGTGGCTTGCGGCACCACTCATTTAATAGAGATTTGGACACTTTGGCATCCCACTTATTGGGTATCAGGGTTTGTCAAAGTGGTAACTGCCATAATCTCTGTAATTACAGCAGTACAACTTGTGTCTTTAGTTCCGCAAGCATTAGCACTTCCTAGCCCTGTTCAAATAGAACAAGCAAATCAAGAACTTCAAACACAAATAGCCGAACGCTTACGGGTAGAAAAGGAACTACGAAAATACCAGAATCATCTCGAAGAAATGGTTGCTATTCGCACCAATGAAATTACCAAAGCCAACGAGCAATTACAACAAGAAATCCTTGAACGCCAACGAATTTTAGAAGTTCTCCGACAAAGTGAAGAGCGTTATCGTTATCTAGCTGAGGCAATTCCTCAACTTGTATGGACAACCAAGCCTAACGGCGAATGTGATTTTTTTAATCAAAATTGGTGCGAATATACTGGGCTAACATTAGAGCAGTCCTTGGGTTCTGGTTGGTTAGCTGCATTGCATCCAGATGATATCCAAAATGCTGATGAAGTGTGGTCTAATGCCGTAAAAAATAGCACTACATATAACAATGAATATCGTTTTAAACGGGCTTCTGATGGTTCCTATCGTTGGCAACTAGCGCGAGGTTTACCACTCAAAGATGAGCAAGGTATTGTAGTTAAGTGGTTTGGGACGTGTACAGATATCCACGAACAAAAACAAATACTTGAAGAACGGGCGCACCTGCTGGAATTAGAACAAATAGCACGAGCTAAAGCAGAAACAGCCAATCGAATTAAAGATGAATTTCTAGCTGTCCTATCTCACGAACTACGCACTCCACTAAACGCAATTCTCGGTTGGTCAAAATTATTGCAAAGTCGTAGGTTAGACCAAGCAAAGACATCGGAAGCACTAGCCACAATCGAGAGGAATGCCAATTTACAAGTTCAACTCATCGAAGACTTGTTGGATATCTCCAGAATTTTACAGGGCAAACTGACGCTGAATATTACGAAGATTAACCTAAAGTCTACGATATTGTCGGCACTAGAAACAATGCGTTTAGCGACAGAAACAAAGTTGATTCAGGTGAATACAGTATTTGAACCAGACGTGGGACAAGTTATGGGCGATTTGACTCGTTTGCAGCAAGTCGTCTGGAATCTCTTTTCTAACGCTCTCAAATTTACGCCCAAGGGAGGAAAAATAGAAGTGCGATTAGAGCAAGCCGATGGTTATGCTCAAATTATAGTTAGCGATACAGGTAAAGGAATCAGCCCTGAGTTTTTGCCATTCGTCTTTGATTACTTCCGCCAAGCAGATAGCACCTCTACGAGAAATTTTGGTGGATTAGGATTGGGGTTGGCAATTGTGCGTAATATCGTCGAAATACATGGCGGTATTGTCAAAGCTAAGAGTGAAGGTGAGGGTAAAGGGGCAATATTTACTGTTAGTTTGCCGCTTCTGCCAGATGAAAGCCGAAGCCTAACGGATAAACAAAACTCTGCTGTATTCTTAACTTCTAACTCCTTAGCCCTCAGTGGCATCCGCGTTTTAGTTGTAGATGATGATACTGATTCACGAGATTTTGTTGCTTTTGTACTAGAGCAAGATGGGGCTTTTGTGATTGCGGTATCTTCCGCTTATGAAGCATTACAAACCCTAGCAGAGATAAAGCCAGATGTGTTGGTCAGCGATATTGGTATGCCTGAGATGGATGGCTATATGTTAATACATCAAGTGAGAACTTTGATACCAGAACAAGGTGGACGAATTCCAGCAATTGCCTTGACTGCTTTTGCTAGAAATGATGACCAGCAAGAAGCCCTAAAAGCTGGGTTTCAAATGCATTTATCCAAGCCTGTTAACCCAGAAGAATTAATTGCAGCCATTACTCGAATTGTCGAAACAAAAGTGTAAACAATTACTTAGTAAACAACTTTTTACTCGTAATAAAGCCTTATATTTTGTATGCAAATGGACAATTATATGAGACTACACTTGTATCAAGTTAGGCTAATAACTTATAATTCCTGCTATAACTACGCCAAAGCTATACAAGTCGATATTATATATAAACCAAGCAGGTAAGGTAATAAAAATGCTGAAAAACAAGAATGTACTGGTAGCAGCTATTATCTGCTTGTGTTTGAGTAATGGGAATACTGCTTTTAGTAAAGATGTTGGCGTTGTTTTATCAAAAATTCCAGGCTCAAATCGAGCAGCACTTCCTGGCAACAAAAACGCAGTTGCTAACTTTGAACAAGGAAGCAATCTATACAAACAAGGAGATTTCAAAGGAGCAGAGGCGGCTTTTCGGAAAGCGATTGAACTTGAACCCAACTTTGTACAAGCTTATATTGCTTTGGCAAATACTCTCGACGATCAAGGCAAACCCCAAGAAGCGATCGCACATTACAAAAAAGCCATCAGCCTCGATCCTCATGACTCTGGAGCCTACTTTAATTTGGGTTTAACTTTAGCAAGGCTAAATCAGTTAGAACCTGCGATCGCACAGTATAAAAAAGCCCTCAGCCTTGAACCCAACTATGCAGACGCTCACTATAACTTAGGAAATGCTCTCTACACTCAAGGTAAGCTAACCGAAGCAGTCACCGAATATACAGCAGCTATTCGCCTCAAACCCAGTTATGCCCCAACTTACACGCGTCTGGGAAATGCTCTGTACGATCGAGGTGAGCTAGCAGAGGCAGTGACTCAGTACAAAAAATCCATTAGCTTTGATCCAAAATATGCAGACGCTCACTATTACTTAGGAAATGCTTTATACGCTCAAGGAAAGTCAGCTGAAGCGATCGCACAATATACAGCAGCCATTCGCCTCTCTCCAAAAAATCCCGCAGGTTATAATGCCCTGGGAAATACTCTCTACGCTCAAGGCAAACTTGAAGAAGCGATCGCCCAATATAAACAAGCCCTCAGCCTTGAACCCAACTATGCAGACGCTCACTATAATTTAGCAAGCGCTTTTTACGCTCAAGGCAAGCTAACTGAAGCAATCGCCGACTATACCGAAGCGATTCGCATCGATCCGAAACACGCACAAGCTTACACAGGTTTAGCAAATGCGATGGACGATCAAGGTAAACCCCAAGAAGCGATCGCACATTACAAAAAAGCCATTAGCCTCGTACCCAATGATGCATTCATTTACTATAATTTGGGCATCACTTTAGGAAGAGAACAACAGCTAGAAGAAGCGATCGTTAATCTCAAAAAAGCCAAAGAGTTATTCCAAGCTGAAGACAACAAGGAAATGGTTGAGCAAGTCGATCAGCTAATCCAAAAAATTAATATCCGAACGAATTGAATTTAGGGAATTGGGCATGGGGCATGGGGCATAGGGCATTGGGCATTGGGAAGTAATAACCAATGACAAATAACAAATGACAAATGACAAATGACCAAGATTGAAGAAAAGGGCAAAGTCTACCTTGTAGGTGCTGGGCCTGGAGATGTGGCATATCTGACGGTAAAAGCTTACAATCTCTTAGCTGCTGCTCAGATTTTAGTCTACGATGCCCTGGTAGATGCTCAATTATTGCAGTGTGTACCACCTGATTGCTTGAAGTTGGATGTTGGGAAACGCGGTGGTAAACCTAGTACAACCCAAACTGAGATTAACAAGTTACTAATAAAATATTGCCAGCAAGGAAAACAAGTTGTAAGGCTCAAATCAGGCGATCCATTGATTTTTGGGCGTTGCACTTCTGAAATTGAAGCTTTGAAAGCATCTGGTTGTGATTTTGAACTGATACCAGGAATTTCTTCTGCCCTTGCAGCACCCTTGTTTGCAGGAATTCCCCTTACAGATCCGGTGTTGAGTCGTTGTTTTGCAGTACTTACAGCTCATGAACCAGAGGTTTTAGACTGGGAGGCACTTTCACGCTTAGAGACACTAGTAATTTTGATGGGAGGGCAACATCTGCCAGAGATTGTACACCAATTGGTGCAACACGGGCGATCGCATTTAACACCCATTGCAATCATCCGTTGGGCAGGAACTCCTCGTCAACAAATTTGGACAGCGCAACTGGGCAATATTTTGGAACAAACCACCGGATTATCACTTTCCCCGGCGGTAATTGTTGTTGGCGAAGTTGTTGGGCTACATAAGTACTTACAACCTGAGAAAATAGATTATCAGGATTCGACTACAGCCCAAATTCAAATGTTAAGCAACCTCTCCGCCTCTCCCCAACCCCTTACTGGCAAAACAATCTTGGTGACACGTTCAGTTGGACAGTCGAGTACATTTAGCGATCGCCTCATGAAATTAGGTGCAACAGTCATCGAAATGCCTACCTTAGAAATCGGCCCGCCTTCCAGTTGGGAAGCTTTGGATGATGCGATCGCTCATTTATCTCAGTTCGACTGGTTAATTCTCACTTCTAGTAATGGCATAGATTACTTTTTTGAAAGGTTAATTGCCCAAGGTAAAGATACCCGCGCCTTAGCAGGTGTAAAAATTGCCGTCGTTGGTGAGAAAACAGCCAATAGTCTCAAACAATACTCTCTCCAAGCAGATTTTATTCCCCCCAACTTTGTTGCCGATTCTTTAATAGAAAATTTCCCAGAGGAACTGAATGGTAAAAAAGTTTTATTTCCCAGAGTTGAAAGCGGCGGAAGAGAAGTTTTAGTTAAAGAATTAACTCTTAAGGGAGCAAAAGTAATTGAAGTTGCTGCATATCAATCTTGTTGTCCTAGTGATATTCCACCTGCGGCAGAGTTAGCTCTCCAAAATCGTAAGGTAAATGTAATTACCTTTGCCAGTTCTAAAACTGTACAATTTTTCGAGCAGCTTACTAAGAAAATATTGCCCGAAAACTCTGATGTTAGTCAACTCTTAGAGAGTGTTTGTATTGCCTCTATCGGCCCTCAAACCTCTAAAACTTGTCATGATTTATTCGGACGTGTAGATGTAGAAGCCCAAGAATATACTTTAGATGGTTTAACCCAAGCACTAATAACATGGGCAACAAATTATTAATATCAAACATCCAATAACAAATGACAAAACGTATAATCGGCTTAACCGGAGGTATTGCCACAGGCAAAACCACTGTCACCAATTATTTAGCTAACACTTATAACCTGCCGATTCTGGATGCAGATATTTATGCGAGAGAGGCAGTATCTCTAGGTTCGCCTATTCTGAGTGCGATCGCTAAACGTTACGGCGAACAAATTTTATTACCAGATGGCAGCCTCAACCGCCAAAAGCTAGGCGAAATTATCTTTAATCGTCAAGATGAACGCAACTGGATAGACAATTTAATTCATCCTGATGTGCGCGATCGCTTCCTCAAAGCAATTGACCAATCTTCCTTACAAACACTGGTGTTAGTAGTACCTCTATTATTTGAAGCGGGAATGACTGATTTGGTTACAGAAATTTGGGTAGTGTGTTGTTCTCAAGAGCAACAACTACAAAGATTGATACAACGAAACCATTTAAATAGAGAACAGGCACAAGCCAGGATCAATAGCCAATTATCTATCGAAGAAAAAGTGGCTCGTGCAGATGTAGTTTTAGATAACTCTTCCACCCTAGAAAGACTACTGAAGCAGATAGATGTCGCTCTAAAAATTACAAGTATGGACTAGAACCTATATATATTAAAAAATATACATAGATTGCATTTTCAAGACATAAAATCTTTATAATTTTAGATGATCTAGTCCAGGAAAAAAATTTTATATTTGACCAGCTTTATGTAATAATTCGGTGATTTTACAGTTGAATCTGCGGTTGATGGTACTGTAAATTTAGATGATTGTTGATAAAAAGATATCATGAAGTTAAATAAAAGGCTAATAATTAAGAATTAAGAAAAATTAATTGTAAATTATTGATCTTATTTTAAAATTGTTTTGTGATTTCCTCCTCGACGAATTGCTTGTAATTTATTTTTGCTAGTTATTGGGTACAGGCACTTAATTGGACATTGGGTGATAAATTCCTTTACTAGCTATCAATGCGGTTGATTCCTAACTAGAGTGTCCACCTGTTCGATTCTGGATTGGTGACTAAAAAATGATTGAGATTCACCTAGAGTCCAGAACTCTTCGTTATAGATTTCTTCTTTGGGAGAACTCATTTATGTCTTTGATCAGGACAGGTATGAACTTAAGTTTTAGTTTTTTAAGCAAGTTAGCTCTAGTGAGCTTTCCAGTAAGCGAATTAAAGAATAAAAATAAAATACACGATTATAGCCAACTAGCTTGGGGAAGTGACTACGTATTTGAGCGCCTCAATGAAGGAATGATCGGATATCTGACTGGAGTAGGGAAAGGCGTTAAACCTTGCGATCGCATTATTTTACGAGAAGGTTGTGAATCTTATCAATATCAAGTAGAAGAAGTTGATTATTATTCCGATCCATCTGATATGTGGATAGCTTTGCTTAAGCAAGTGCCGATTGACTAAATATTAAAGTCAACCAGCTACTTCAATTCTATCTGTCAAGATTTTACCTATCTTGCTAGACGAATAAAAGAAAGGATATATCTATTTTAAATCGATCGCAAAATGAGCTATTAAAGTATTCCTTTCGTAGGATAGCAAGTAAAGATGCAGAAGATTTGGATTATCTTTATCAAGGTGCATCACTGAACCATCAACAGCTAAATGGTGATGATCTATCCACCGCTCCTGCGAATCTAGTAAAAAACTGAAGTATGGGCTGACATCTGGATGATTTTTCGTTAATTCATCGTAGCTTTGATAAAAAGGAGGTATCCCAATACCCATAGGCATATATAAACCTTTAGGATACTCTTCTACAGGCAATTGAGGAAGCGTTTTAAGATTAATGCCACTGATGAGTAATCTATTTTGTTCACTAGTCTTAGTATCTGTGAATACTAACTCAATTTCTTGTAAATTTTGTTCAATGCCAATCGGTTTAATATTCCTTAAAATGGTTTTATCAAATTTGCCTATTCTCCAGTATTGATTTCCCCAAGGCTTATTTTGATCGTAAAATCCTGGTGGTCGAAAACTGGCAAATTTAATTTCATTTTTAGCGTCGTAAAAATCTCTCCATTTTGTAATATTTTTCGCTAGTGTAGTTCTAACTTTTCTACTTTGCTCTCCCGACACAATTATCCTTTCATCAAGGGGAAATTGAGTAGCAACTTCTTTTTGATCGATTACGTTTCTTAGAAGATTACTCTTGACTATTGTGCTACTTGGATCTTGCCAGTGTTCTAGTTTCCACCAATGCTTCCAATAAGAAATATTATTAATTTTTTCAAAAATATTTTTGTAATGTCCCATCGGGAAGGTAAACCAACTTTGATAATAAAGGGATTTATTACCATCCTCTTTAGTGAAAAGTAAAATTTCCCAAAATCCTGCATTTAAGCAATTATTAGCCAAAGCCACTTCTACCAGATTTTGCTTTTCAAAACCGTCTCCGCCGCTAATTTCTATATTTGGTGAGTTAGCAAGAAAACTAACCTGTTGTCTGTTCCACTCCCGGTCTGTAAAAGCGATTATTTCTAAACCTTGATCTTTTTTAACCCATTCTGGTGCTTTAGGGACTAATAGCTCTAAATCAACATTTTTTATAATGATTTGCGCTGTTTTGTTGTCTGTTGGCTCAATCACAAAATCGAAATGTGTATCATCTCTCTTAATAATTGTTAATTTTCTCTGAGAATACCTATGAAAATTTTTACCCAAGGGTGCGGGATTGGCTGGATAATCGACATTAGATAATTCTTGTAGGTTTACACTCATCTTATTATCAAATTTATATCTGGATTTAAACCAGAAGCCACCCAATGCCAGCAAACCAAGACATAGAATAAGGGTGTTAAATAAAATTTGTTTATTCGTGACTCTAAAATTAAGCTTGCCAAATCGGAAAATGCCTGCATTCTTTTCCTTTGCAGAAGTGTTTTTCATGGGATAGATTAATTTTTATGAGAATAGTACTTAACAGCATACTGTTATGTGAAAATGATTTTTCATTCCCATTATCAAAGGTCACATTAATAAACAATTATCTGAAATTAAGGGGTTAAATATCCATTTTCTGCTGACTTTTCACAGGTTCTGGAAAATCTCTCTCTAAATCTCTCTCTTTCTAGGCTACGGTGTACACGTAAGTCTTTTAAAGTTGTCCTACAAGCCTTTTATCCACTCCACCCAGTCCAGCGATAAATTGGGGGTAAAAACCTCTCAAAGTCCTGCAATTTATCGGAGGATTTAGGAAAAACTACAACATTTTGGTTTTGTAGAGAGATGTGTATACACCTTAGCCTAGAAGGAGAGAGACTCTGAATTTCCTCCCATTCAGGATTTTAGTGACGAGTGTAGGAACGCTCAAAGTGAGTTTTGAGTGTCTGAGCCATAGCGGATATTACAATTGCTGTTATAGAAAGCGATATTGCTGCTATTCTGATTCTAGAATCAGCTGCAAGTATCCCTACAGCAGCTAAAGCGATCGCTACCCCTATACAACTTTGCCTAACTTTATTTGTCACTTGATAAGCTTGATTGCAGGAATGGCAAATAATTGTATGTTGCGAAAATCGGTCTAATGTTATCAACTTCTCATCGGACTCGCTATTCCAAACATTTTTTGAGGTGGAATAACCTTGATAAAACGGCAAAGATGACCCAAATTTATCTAGCCACTTGCGATACTCAACCACCAAAGTATCAGATGTCTTCAGAGGTAAATACACTTCTTTGAGATTTTTTTTCAAACGCTCAATTTGTGCTTTTTGTTCAACAACTAATTGCAAATCACCTTCCAAGATTTTGTTTCTTATCAAGATGTGATCTAACCAGGGAGGCATCAGCTTGGTTTTTTGGGGAAAAGAATTACTATAATTTCTGATCAGAATCCGACATCTATTCTTGCCTAGTGGAATTGAATACAAGGCTGTACCCCCGAATTTACCTTGCTGTGCATTAGCAAATTTGTAAAGAATCAAATTCGGAGCAATGAAATCTAATGAAATCCAAGGCAGATTGGGTTTCCGTGTTCGTCGCCACCTCCCCTTAATTCCCAGAATATTGCTTTCAATGACTTCTATTTCCAACGCTTGGGCATCTTCTCGACTTCCCATGATGCCATCATGACTGATTGGAACATGAGCCGGGTCAATAATATTTTCAATAAAATAGCTTTGATCGTAAGGTAGGTCACGTACATAGTCTAAGTTGAAGCATTCCGGCTTGTTCCAATCTGGTAGTGATGGAATTAGCTCATCAATAGCTGTTTCGGCTTCACCTGCCCACATCCAAATGATACCTTGACGTTCCAAGACTTTAAAGGATGGCACGCAAGCATTTACCGGAATTTTTGCATCGCTTGCTAACTGGGGAATGTGTAGACATTGACCATTATTGCCAAACTGCCAACCGTGGTATGAACATTCTATTTTGCCGTCAATAATTTGCCCATCAGAAAGTCTAGCTGCACGGTGGGAACAACGATCTGTTAAACAAACAAGCTGTCCATTTTGGTCTTTGAACAAAACGAAGGGTTCTTCATATAACGAAAAAGTATAAGGACGATTTGTAGGCAAGTCTTGCAGAAAACAGACAGGATACCAAGATTGTCTCCAGTTAAATTCCTGCTGATTCTCAAGTGTTTCAAAGGTAGAAGTTGATGATGTCGCCTGTAGTGTCTCTGTTTCTAATGTCATCGTTTTCTCCAGGTTTATGCCATTTTAACTTTTATAGAAAACTCCTATTTAATTTTTGAACATAAAATTACACATAACGTCTTATTCTTATCCAACAAACGATGTATATAACGTAACAGACACCGAACTGCTGATGAGGGGAAATCTGCGGTTAGAGGAAGTAAGCGTAGTTTATGACCGCAAAGTTTTTCTCACCTAGATGAAGCTGAATATAAAATAACGGAAACGTCTCCAGCTCTGCCCCTAAATTCTGACTTCTGAATTCTTCAACAAAAGCTGCTCGTAATCATCTGGAGTATCTAAGTCGAATACACCTTCTGGGAAAGGAACTGCTAAAACTTGTTGAAGATATTTTTTAATTATATGTCTTGCACCATCTGTACCACTTAGTGTAGTTAGTTTGGCAAAGAAAGTGCGGTTAAATAATGCAGGAACACCTAGAGTATCTGCATATTGTGAAGCAACAATTGGTTTAAGAGTAGTTTCGTGAACTTCAACAAGTTGATTGATGAGTTGAGGTGAAATAAAAGGTTGATCGCATACCATCAAAACAACAGCTTTTGCTTCTTTGTTGATTAGATTCAGGGCTTCTATGCCAACACGAATGGAGGTACTTATTCCCTCACTTAAAAGTGGATTTTCTACAATATGTACTTGTTCTGAGTTAATCTCTGGTTTGATACGTTCAGCGTATGACCCTAATACAACGATAATTGGATGGCAAACTGAAGTGTTTGCCACTTGAACTACATGCCCAATCAAACTCTGTTCACCGTAACGTAGAAGTTGTTTTGGTGTTCCCATACGAGTTGATGCACCAGCAGCAAGAATAATTAGACCGACATCAGACATTTGATTTTCTCTCCATGAATTGAGCCAAGTCGTGACCTCAGCATTCCACCAGCGCGATCGCTTCTGGTGAATCTGCACCAATATCAAGGACGTTGCAGTTGTCCATTGTAATCGCTTGCATAATTGATAGCGGAGTTTAGCACTCTCTTATATCTCTGAATAGAGAAAAATAAGATGCTGACCTGAATGCTTATGGAGAAAAGCTTATAGCTTGTCTAGATAAGCATTCCAGTGATTTGTGCTATTAAGTAGTGAATGGATTAAGCGATCGCAATCTCTTGCAGAGATTGTCCGAATATTGGCAAATTTCTGAAACATTACCCAAATGCAATATCACGATCGCCCCAGTGTGACTGATATTTATTGCAAGTCCCTAACTTTGCTCTGCTTGCTTGGCAATATACTTCTCAAGCAAGAATTGCTTAAGGTGCGGTTGTTCTAAGTTGAAACCAAGCTCTTGCGCTTTCTGACTAATTTCTTCATAGGTCAGACCTTCGCTAATAGCATTGGAAATCAAGGCAATACCACCAGCCCTTGCTCCAGCCGCACAGTGAATTAAAATTGGTTTGGGTAAGTTTTCAATCTCTTGGATTGCTGCCTCTGTTAGCTCTTGATTTGCTTCTGAAGGCTTTAACGGGATATTGGCATATTGCAATCCAGCAGCTTGGGCTTGCTGCTGTTCATCACTGAGAAAACCTGATTCATCAGGAGAGCGCAGGTTTAGCACCGACTTAAATCCCTCTTGGGCTGCCTGTTTTAACTCTTCAGGAGTTGGTTGTCCAGCAGCGCTCAAGTCTTCACTAACTTTTTTAGTGTTGCTCATAAAATACACTAGTTAGATAGGCTTAATGTAGTATATTAGCAATTTCGTTCAAAAATCTAGGGTTTTCCTGAATCAAGATTCTGTAATAGTTGGCTCAGATCATTTATCTACATGAGATAATTTCCTATCAATGATTTTATTCCGCACAAAGGAAATTAGCTCAGTATGCGTATGCAGCAAAAAGCATCAGACTATAACATAGAGTTACCAATTCATCTGTGTGCTAAAACAATTGCTCGACGTTTAATGGCCGCAGTTATTTGCCTCACCTTAGCAGGCGCTCTAAGTGCCTATTTCTGGTTCACGGAGTTTTCCTTCCCAGCTAGCAAATGGTTTTACGAACTATTTAGCTTAGACGAAGAATTGAATATTCCTGCCTGGTATTCTGCATTCTCTCTATTATTTTGTTCGGGATTACTTAAAGCAATTACCGCTATTAAGACGGAAGACCGCTATTTCTCTCGCTGGAAAACCTTATATTTTATATTTGTATATTTGAGTTTGGATGAAGCATTTAGTTTTCACGAGCTTTTGATAATTCCGTCAGTGCGAGAATCGCTTAATCTCAATCCTATATTTTTCCAAACCTGGGTAATACCTGGTGCTATTCTAGTGGGAGTTTTTGCATTTAATTATCTAAAATTTTGGCTTCATCTCCCTTACAAAACCCGATATTTATTTCTGATTGCCGCAGTTGTTTATGTGAGTGGAACTTTAGGTATGGAAATGGTGGGTGGACTTTTGAGAGAAGATTTTGGGCGACGTGGGCTAATAACGTTAATTGGTATAGTTGTTGAAGAATTTTTGGAAATGACTGGAATTGTGATTTTTACTTATGCGCTGCTAGCTTACCTTAGCAGTTTGAGAGAAAGCCTTCAAATTAAAATTTATATATCTGAAAATTAATTTAAACAATTCGTAATTCGTAATAACGCTCTCTACAATATACTATGATCTTTAGATAGCAACACCTATTCCGAGCATTAACCCGCATTGTTAACTGTTGCTTGGCTCAAAATCTAGTGCATAATTGAATCGCAATTTAAAATTTGCATAAATGTTTGCAAAACAGAAACTGGAATTTAATTGGTGCGCTCCGGTATCTGGTGATGGATTCTATTTAGGTTTGCCCGTTTGGGAACGTCCTCCCAGTCTTGAGTATACAGTTGAGATTTTTAAAACAGCAGAACGATTCGGGTTCCGGCAGGTTCTAATTGGTATGGGTTTCAACCACCATATTATGGAGGCTTGGACTTTAGCAACAGCAGTTTTAGCTCTTACCCTTAATGCTGGAGCGATGGTAGCTGTGCGTCCAGGGTTTTATTCGGCTCCAGTATTGGCAAAGATGGCTCTTACTTTAGATCATATCAGTAAAGGTCGCCTTTCCCTTAACATTGTCACAGGTGGACGACCAACGGAACAGGCAATGTATGGTGATTATTTAGATCATGATAGCCGCTATCGCCGCACTCGTGAATTTATGCAAATTTGTCGGCAGTTATGGTCAACCACTAATCCCTTTGACTATGAAGGAGAATTTTATCAGCTCCATCAAACTCGGTTAGAAACTTTACCTCTACAACCGTCTGGGCCGCTATTTTATTTCGGTGGTGCAAGTGAAATGGCTCAACAAGTGGGTGCAGAATTTGCAGATGTTTATCTAATGTGGGGAGAAGCACGGCAACAACTAGCTGACCGAATTAACCAGATGCAGCAATTAGTTAGCAATTGCGGACGAAGAAAAGCGGTACGTTATGGATTAAGAATTAATATTATTGCTCGAACAACTGAAATTGAAGCTAGACAAACAGCAAAAGAAATGCTGGCAAAAGTTTCTCCAAAAATATTAGCTAAAGCACGAGTTACTGAATTTCCCAATACCAAGCGGGAAAGTGTCGGTCAAAGCCGACAATGGGAATTACGGGGAAATGCTGATGAAGATTGGTATGTTGAACCACTGCTTTGGGCTGGTATTTCTGTGGTACGGAGTGGTGCAGGAATGGCTATTGTTGGTAGTTATCAGCAAGTGGCAGAGCGTCTTTTACAATACATAGACTTGGGAATCACAGTTTTTATTTTGTCTGGTTATCCCCATTTAGAAGAGTGCGAAAATGTGGGACGAAATGTTTTACCGTTAGTTAGAGAAGGCTATCTTCAGAGAAAGTAGTAGCAACTTGCAAGGCAAAAGCAACTCTTAAAATCAAAGCTTCGGTATAGGAATTACCAACAAGTTGCAATCCTATAGGTAAACCCTGAGTGCTTCGTCCACAAGGCAGCGATATTGCAGGTAAACCCAGAAAACTGAAAGGTAACATAAATCGCTGATTTAATCTATATATTTTAGCATCTGCGTCAATAAGAGGTGCAACCATTGGTGTTGTGGGTATTAGCAAAATATCCACTTCCTGAAACAGTTTTTGCCGTTGCATAAAACATTCTTCCCGTTTCTGCTTTGCTTTTTTGTAACTGTGATGAGAAATTTTTACTCCTTTGGATAAGTCGCTTTGTACTTTAGCTCCAAATTTATTGGGGTTTGTAGCGTATTCTGCTTGCAAAACTTGATGGAATTCATAAAGAGCAATAGTGGAATAAGTCACCTCATCAAATTCCTCTATTAAAAATGGAGAATTTATAGTGGTAATTTCCGCTCCAAGTTTTTTCAAGATGGATATGGCGTTATAAATTGCCTTAGCAATTTCTGGTTCAATTCCCCAAAATGTATAGTTATTAACTATGCCCAATTTTAACCCGTTGATATTAGTTGGTAGAGGATATAGTTGTTTAAAATTTGTAGAGATTGGGAAGAGTACAGCATCAAGTAAAATGGCAATATCTTCTACAGAATTTGTCAAAAAACCAACTGTATCAAAACTACGAGTGCGGGGAAAAATACCATCATTGCTAAGTAATCCGTAAGTTGGGCGTAGTCCTACCACTCCTGACCAACTGGCGGGAACTCGAATTGAACCACCAGTATCAGTACCAATTCCAGCTAAACAAAGATGAGCAGCAATAGCGGTTGCACTTCCGCTAGAAGAACCTCCTGATGAGTGGTTGTGGTTCCAGAAGTTGCAAGTATTTCCATAAAAAAGATTGTTTCCAGAAAGGTCAGCCGCAAATTCGCTTAAATTTGTCTTACCTAAAATTACCGCACCTGCTGCCTTGAGCTTTTGGACAATTACACTATCAGATAATGGTATGCGATCGCAAAAAAGTTGTGAGCCAACTGTAGTTTTTACTCCTGCTGTATCAATATTGTCTTTGATAACAACAGGAATCCCGTGTATTAATCCGCGCTCTTGACCGTTGCTTCGCTCAAAATCTAGTTTAGTAGCAGTTCCTAGGGCTTGTTTATCCAGAACGGTAATAAAGGCACTGAGTGTAGGATTTAACTTTTGGATACCTTCGAGATAATGCTTGACTAACGTTTTTGAAGTTAGCAAGCCACTTTGCATTTGCTGACTTGCCTGTGCGATCGTTTTAGGGATAGAATCTGCTTCCATGTTGGAAAAAGCGATGAGAGTGGAATGGCACTAAGAAAAGCTTAAATACTTGTGTTTTAAGCAGTTTGTATATGTTGTGCCTCAAGGAGACAAATAGTACATCTACTGTCGTGCCATAATGGTACGCATCTCGGCTTCTGTGTCTTGAGTCAAATCTCCACTAACATCTACGATCGCACGATAAATCTTGCCTGTAAACTTGAAGGGCGGTTCATAATCGGGTGTTACAGGCGCACCAGGGGCTATCCCACAGGTCACGCCACTGGTCAGACCTAGTGCTAAGGGAGTAGTTACAGGGATATCAGCTTGTCCGACTAATTTCCCATCGATATAAAGTTGGGCGCGACCCGGCGATCCTTTCCCCTTCGCTAAATCCGGCTGACCCGTCACTTTAAACTCAAAGCGCAACTGATGGCGACCCTCCGGGACTGACTCTACAGACTCGACATGATAGAGCGATCGCGCTACATAGTTATGAACCCAGTGAAGTTTACCATTTTTGACATAAAAGGAGTAGCCACTATCATTACCCCCGTGAGCAAGTAATACTCCTTCTGCACCACCTATGGGAATTTCGACATCAGCCGTAATACTATGGGGACGATTTAACACTCTAACGGCACTATTGGCTGGAATCGCCTGAGTATCGGGATAGTAAATATAGCGGGTACGATTGACAGCAATCTGAGGACGTTCTTCTGCCAATCGTTGCGTACCACGTCCATCCACAGGCAACACATTATATTTACCCGCCTCTACATACCAAGTAGCAATCATCTCAATTAGCTTAGGGCGGTTGTCAGCAGCAATGTCGTGATTTTCCGCAAAATCCTTAGCGACATGATATAGCTCCCAATGATGGGTATCCAAGTCTGTAAGGGTTTGGGCTGAGATTGACGCACCAAAAAACTGCCCTGCTTCTGTAAATGATGGCCCAGGCCAAGGACAAACTGCCCGCCAGCCATCATAGTAAAGAGAGCGATGTCCCATCATCTCGAAATACTGGGTAAGATGCTTAGTGGGTGCGTCAGTATGATTAAAAGTATGGGCGAAGCTTACACCTTCAAGGGGGGATTGAGTAACACCCTTGATAGTTGTGGGTGGTTCAATTTCTAGTAGGTCAAGCACCGTCGGCACAAGGTCAATGGCATGGGCATACTGAGTACGGATTTCGCCTTTTGCCTCAATGCCTTTAGTCCAATGGACGATCAAAGGATCGCTGATTCCACCCCGATAAGTTTCCCGTTTCCAACGACGAAAAGGCGTATTACCTGCCCAAGTCCAGCCCCACGCATAATGGTTGAAGGTTTCTGGACTGCCTAGCTTGTCGAGTGCCTTGAGATTTTCCTCTAGGGATTCTGGCACATTGTTAAAAAAGAGGTTCTCATTAACCGAACCAGTGGGCCCACCTTCCGAACTTGCTCCGTTGTCCGAGATGACCATAATTACAGTATTGTCGAACTCCCCGATAGATTTGAGGAAGTCGAGTAAGCGACCAATGTGGTAGTCAGTATGGGTTAAAAAGCCAGCAAAGACTTCCATCATACGGGCATAAAGCCGTTTTTCTGCTGCTGAGAGAGTATCCCAGTGAGAGACATCGGGATCATGGCGGGAGAGTTCGGCATCGGCGGGGACGATACCCATTTCCTGCTGACGGGCAAAAACCTTTTCCCTGTAAGCTTCCCAACCATCATCAAACTGTCCGCCGTAGGCATCAGCCCATTCTTTTGGCACATGATGAGGGGCGTGCATCGCCCCAGGACAGAAATACATGAAGAAGGGCTTATCGGGGGCAACCTGCTTGGCATCAGCGATGAAGCTAATTGCTTTATCTGCTAAGTCTTCGGTTAAATGGTAGCCTTCTGCGGGGGTCTTTTCTGGCTTGACGGTGTGGTTATCATAAACCAATTCGGGATAATAAGTAGGTAGGCATCAAAAAAATCCGGTATGTTAAGATATATAAATACTGAAAATGCATCTACAAAGTGATTTGTGTATGGGGGCACGTTTAAGGGTATTTCTGACGCATGAGCAAGACCAAACTT
>NZ_JADEXU010000146.1 GCF_015206895.1 Nostoc sp. LEGE 12450
GCCTCCTGCTCCCCCTTCTCTAACAAGGCGGATACGGCGCTGCGATCGCCCCAGCAACCCTGGTGGTAGAGCAACCCGGATTACTTGAATTAGAGGCGTATAGTAATATGCAGCAACTCGATTGAGTAATTCCCAATAAGCACTTGGGAAAAATCCAACGCTGACTATATCTTCTACTTCCCGGATTTTTTCTGGTGCTAAATCAACATTTGGTTGTGCCAGTAACCGAATTGCGATCGCTCCTAATTGTTGTGCCCCAAATGGCACACTCAAAATATCCCCTGGTTTTATTTCTAACTGGGCTGGCAATCGATAAGTAAATAATCCTGTACTTCCTGGACAGTCTACCAGTACTTCAACCCACCTATTAAGAGTTGTACCTGATTGGTACGATTCGCTAGGTTCAGCCACTACTAAAGGAGATAAACTTATGCCATTAATATACATAGTTCGTGACTTTAAAGTTAGATGTTTTCCTCACATAGCTGGTCAAAATTAACCTAGCTAACTAAACTCTAATTTTTTGCTTTCTTAGATTTAAATAGTATTTTTCAATACTGTTATCCTTCATAATACTTGATAAGTTTCCTCTTATGTAATCTACTAGACAAATTCGTATCAACTATACATGCAATAAATATTTGGTACCCACTATATAAATAAAAGCATGTCGGCACTTGCTGCAACAGTTGCTCTATCTACTAAATAGGGAGTAGCCTTTTTCCGCCTATCGATAGATATTCAACCCTTTCTGTATATGAGATGCTTTTATACAAATAAGAACATCCCAAAATTAAGCTGCCATTATTGTAATTTGTATCATTTGGGTAACTTGAAATTGGGAAGGCATAACCCCATCACCAGGTTTTAAATTTATCCAGTGACTTCCAAATACCTAAACAGAAAAATATATATTTAGGAAAATATATGAAAGTTTAAGAAATTTGGATGGTTAACTGAGGTTTTTATGTTTGTTCAGGTTGAGAAAGTTTGAGGGGGGTTTGACATATTTGGTAATTAAGAAAAAAATGAAGAATATAATCTGTTAAAAGCCTGAGAAGAAAGTTTTGTTGGGTGCTAAGGTCAGTTACGTTATAGGTTGTATCTAACTGTAACCCATAGGTTGTAAGTAGATATAGATTTTTATTCTTGAATAGAAATTAGCAGAAGCTTCTATTTCGCCATATAAAGGGGTGCATTCGTCCATTAGGGAAAACTACCAAGCCTCAAACGAGTAGCTGTAACTAAATTATGTACCAAACAAAACAACAATCCCTAAAGGAAACTATGAACATTGTTGAATTGGGAAAAATGGAAATACTGGAGAATGCTGCTGATATTGAAGAACCATCACTCGATAGTTTAGATGCAGTGGCAGATGAAGAGCCTCCAATTGTAGTAGAAAATCTGGAATCAGATGAACGCGATGGAGATGACATGGCGGCGGCCCGCCCTTCGGGATACAATAAAACCGAGCATGATGATGCCGTCGGCGCGTTTTTTAAAGAGATGGCGCGTTATCCGCTTTTAAAAGCTGATGAAGAAGTAGAATTAGCGCGGCGAGTTAGATTTCTAGAGGAAATTAGGGAATTGCAAGCTGCTTTAAACTTAAAACTAGGACAGGAACCTACCAAACTAGAAGTAGCTTCCGAGCTAGAAATGACCGAAAAGCAACTAGAAAGTCGCTTGTATCAAGGTAGAGTAGCGAAACGCAAAATGATTCGCTCCAACTTGAGGTTAGTAGTTTCTATTGCCAAACGATATCTAAATCGGGGAGTGCCTTTTCTGGATTTAATTCAGGAAGGAGCAATGGGTTTAAATCGCGCTACAGAAAAGTTTGATCCAGATAAGGGATATAAGTTTTCTACTTATGCCTATTGGTGGATTAGACAAGCGATTACCAGGGCTATAGCTAACGATGCACGGACAATCCGGCTACCTATTCACATTGTTGAAAAGCTTAACAAACTGAAAAAAGCTCAACGGGAACTAAAGCAAAAACTCTGTCGAAATCCTACCGAAGGTGAAATGGCAGAAGCTTTGGAAATTAGTGTGCAACAACTACGCCAACTACAACAGCTACGCCGTCAAGCACTTTCTCTCAACCACCGTGTCGGTAAAGAAGAAGACACGGAATTGATGGATTTGCTAGAAGATGAAGATAACCTGTCTCCAGAAGCAAAAATGAATGAAAACATGATGCGTCAGGAGATTTGGGAGGTATTAGGTGATGTGTTAACTCCACGAGAAAAAGATGTGATTTCTCTGCGTTATGGTTTGACAACCAGCGAACCCTGTACCTTAGAAGAAGTTGGCAATATGTTCAATCTTTCTCGTGAGCGAGTGCGCCAAATTCAAAGCAAAGCAATGCGGAAATTACGCCGTCCCCACATAGCTAAACGCTTAAAAGGTTGGTTGATTTAGTTACATTCACGAAGATAAAGGCGCAATACCCGATGTCACTTCGTTCTCATTCAAAATTCAAAAATAGATATTTAATTTTGAATTTTGAATTATCCGCATGGTTTGACTGAATTAGCTCCAATAATGAATTTAGGGGCTGATATATTTATATTTGTTGAGCTTCGACTACCGTAACTCTCAGAAAACGGTCATTCTGTAACTTTTTCGGCTTTTGTTTAGTCATTATTAAAAAAATTGCACAGTTGCCTATAGACTATGGACTATGAACTATAGACTATAGAGTAATGACTTCGTGTAGCAATTTGATTTTGCGTTTTGCGGAACCAACTGATTACAGCGTACTTTTTCAATTAATTCAGGGACTTGCTGAGTATGAAAAATTATCTCATGCTGTCACTGGCGATGCTCTGGCACTTAAAGAGCATTTATTTGGTTCACACAGATATATAGAAGCGATTTTAGCAGAAACTGCTGGTCAAGCTGTTGCTTTTGCCCTATTTTTTCATAATTATTCAACATTTTTGACCAAGCCCGGAATTTATTTGGAAGACTTATTTGTTTTACCAAAGTATCGTAGGCAAGGTATTGGTAAAGCTCTTATTTCTAAAGTAGCCCAGATAGCTATAGAACGTGACTGTGGACGGTTAGAGTGGAGTGTGTTGGATTGGAATGAACCAGCTAAAGCATTCTACCGTAGTATAGGAGCATCTATATTAGATGATTGGCGAATTTGCCGTGTTACAGAAGACGCGCTTACGCAGTTAGGGGCTGTCAATTGAAGAAAAATTCAGCTATTCTGACTACTGAATTCAGAATAGGTTGTTGGAAAAGTGTTTTTCTCTAAACTTTAAGCACTTTTAGATCCTCATTAACCCTCTTTAAAAAGGCTATTAATTAACCATATATTGCTTAACATTTGCGAGCCCGATCATTTATTGACGACAAAAGCTAGCAGTAAAAATACAGGGTTGGGATTAGCGTAGACACGGAGCGGCTTGTCATCAGACATCACTTATCAAATTATTGTGGAAAAACATGGTTGTCAAATTAGCGTCGAGTCCGAACTTGGCAAAGGCACAAATTTGACAATTCATGTAGTACCGCCTAATTAGCTTTAGGACTTACACAAAACTTAACCCGGTAGGGGTACTCGCGCAGGGTATTGCCCTTACCTGTAAATCCTGGTTTTGGTTATTGTTTGTGTAAGCCGTAAACTTAATCAAGAAACCTGTTTTAACTCTTCAGCTTTTACGCTTTTCCTGCCACAACCAAGTCTTTCTTCAAAAGTTCCACTGCTGCTTGATATTGCAGATCCGCTTCAGTACCAATCTGTTCGCGGTTAATTGGATCTTGGGAAATCACTTTATCTGGCTTAATACCTAGTTTGTTAATATCCCGGTGTTGAGGAGTTTCATACTTAGCAATTGTGACTGCCAACCCCGAACCATCTGATAATTCAAATAAAGACTGAATTAGACCCTTACCAAAGGTAGTTTCGCCTACCAACTGGGCACGACCGTTATCTTGGAGTGCGCCAGCGAGAATTTCGCTAGCACTGGCAGTTCCTTGATTCACCAAAATCACTAGAGGATCGTTCGTCAGGGCTGGTCCTAATGCTTCAAAACTACCCTGAATACCTTGTCGATTCACGGTATAGACGATAGTACCAGAATCTAACCACTGACGAGCAATTTCAATTCCTGATTGCAATAATCCCCCAGGATTATTTCGTAAATCTAGAATGTAGGCAGCAGCGCCTTTTTTTTCTAGACTAGAAATAGCGTGTGCCAATTCCATTGAGGCGTTGGCATTGAATTGAGTGAGACGTAGGTAGCCAATAGACGTACCTTCAGTGGAAACACGCAATTCTGAAACCACAGGGTTAAGAGCAATGCGATCGCGCGTTAATCTAATTTCCGTTTCTGGCTCTCCATCTCGCTCGATGAGGAGATTAACAAGGCTGCCACTTGGCCCGCGCATTTTAGTTGCAGCTTCATCTAGGGTAAGATTTTTTGTGGGCACGCCTTCAATTTTAAGAATGCGATCGCGTGGTCTAATCCCCGCTTTATCTGCTGGTGAACCTGCTATAGGAGCCACTACTTCCAACTTCCCAGTCTCAGGATTCAGGACAATTTGCAATCCTACTCCAGTCAGTTCCCCAGAGGTATTGACCTTTAAGCTGCGGTACTGTTCCGGGTCTAAAAAGCGGGTAAAAGGGTCATCCAGGCTCTTGAGCATCTTCCCAATTGCCGTATAACTGGCATTTGCGTCTGTAAGCGGCTTCTCTAGAACCTTTTGCCGCACAGCCGCCCAGTTCTGATGATTAAAAGTCTCATCTAGATAAGTGCGATTAACAATTCGCCATACTTCGGAAACCAGCTTTTGTTCCCCCGTTAAAGCCACCGCAGGCTGGGTAAGCGTACCAAACGCCAACCAAAACGCCATTAACAACGAAAATCCAACCCGAAAGACTTGTTTGTTCATGAACCCCATTATCAATTCCACCTCAACCCAAATTGCCTAGAAATGCTCAGTTGTCCTGTTGTTGATGAAATCTATCTCTCGATTATGTTACTTTTTTTATAGAAGTGGTGCATTTCTCTCATCAAGTTGTTCAGTCAACTGATGCGTTGTATCCACTCACGAAAGGATAAAATCTACTTTGTGTCCACCATTTTCTGTGCAGGGGCGTAAAGAGATCGCAATATATTCCTTCTTTACAGAGTGTAAAGTTTCTGAAGACTCTTAGCACGCTGAAAGCTGACAAGCAAACGAAATAAACTCGTCTTTACTAAAATCCCAAAATTGCTAATTGGGAGAGAAGTCATAAGAGGCGGCTTATGAGAAGTCCATAGACAATTCTGTTGTTACCCTAGCCTGCGGCAACCCCTTGGGCGAACCCGCAGGATGCCGAGGCTTGGAACCATCAGAATTTTAGTCGCCGATTTAGAGCTTCGGGATTTATCAACCGCAACCGACTTTTAGGAACTTGAGATTGTATGGCCAACGTTTACGACTGGTTTGAGGAACGCCTGGAGATTCAGGCACTCGCTGAAGACGTTACTAGTAAGTACGTCCCTCCCCACGTCAACATCTTCTACTGCTTGGGTGGTATTACCCTGGTTTGCTTTCTCATCCAGTTTGCCACTGGATTTGCCATGACGTTCTACTACAGGCCAACAGTCACTGAAGCCTTCTCCTCAGTGGAGTACATCATGAATGAAGTCAACTTCGGTTGGCTAATTCGCTCCATCCATCGCTGGTCTGCCAGCATGATGGTGTTAATGATGATTTTGCACGTCTTCCGGGTTTATCTCACAGGTGGTTTTAAAAAGCCCCGCGAACTAACTTGGGTCAGCGGTGTCATCCTAGCTGTAATTACAGTTTCCTTTGGAGTCACCGGCTATTCCCTACCTTGGGATCAAGTTGGCTATTGGGCTGTAAAAATCGTTAGCGGCGTACCAGAAGCAATTCCCGTAGTTGGCGTTCTGATCTCCGACTTGCTGCGCGGCGGTTCAAGTGTTGGTCAAGCAACACTAACTCGTTACTACAGCGCACACACCTTTGTGCTGCCTTGGTTGATTGCAGTCTTCATGCTGTTTCACTTCTTGATGATCCGCAAGCAAGGCATTTCCGGGCCTTTGTAATCTCAATTATTAGCGAAAGGCAAGATTTGTCAGTTTTCAGATGAAGTTGTTTGTTTTGAACTTATGAAACACAATAAATTTAATTGCACATAAGTTCCAGAAAATAAACACTTCATCTGAAGCCTAAAGCTGTAAATTCCTTCCAGGCGGATAACCGTAGACAAACAAAACGCTGCTTTTTGCCTGCTAGGTTTGCCTAGTAGCTGATAGCCTTCACAAATGCTTTAATTTAACTTAAGCAGGAGAGCACATTTAAAAATGGCAACACAAAAAAAACCTGACCTGAGCGATCCTCAGTTAAGAGCCAAACTCGCCAAAGGCATGGGTCACAATTACTATGGTGAACCCGCTTGGCCTAATGACTTACTTTATGTCTTTCCAATCGTGATCATGGGTTCCTTCGCTGCAATTGTGGCTCTAGCTGTGCTAGATCCTGCAATGACCGGTGAACCAGCAAATCCTTTCGCCACACCATTGGAAATTTTACCAGAGTGGTACTTATATCCAGTCTTCCAAATTTTGCGATCGCTTCCTAACAAACTTTTAGGAGTGTTAGCAATGGGTTCTGTACCAGTTGGGCTAATTCTCGTTCCTTTTATTGAGAACGTCAACAAGTTCCAAAACCCCTTCCGTCGTCCAGTTGCAACCACAGTCTTCCTCGTTGGTACTCTTGTCACCGTGTGGCTGGGTATTGGTGCTGCTTTGCCATTGGATAAATCTTTGACCTTGGGACTATTCTAAATTAGTCACTACAAAGTGCTTTGACGCCTGTGAGTTTCAAGAGCATATTAAAGATATGTTTTTGGAAGAAATCTACAGGCGTCAATTTTAATAGTTCAGATTGCATTCGGGATCTGGAGTTTTGGATTGAAAAGCTATCCCAAAATCTAAAATCACCAAAATCATCAAATATAAACATTTTTCACTTAATTAACGTAAGTTGCTAGTTACAACCCTCAGAATGCCAAAATCGTTCATGTTTTGTATTTTGGTAGATAAAATATCTCAATTTAGATTTTTCTACATCAGAGCAATTTGGCGAATCATGCAAAATTTAATAACTAGCAACTTAGGTTTATTTATATTTAAGTCACAGTTAATGTTTACTATAGTGCAGCAAGACCATCTGAAGGTTAAGAGCGAACTCAGCCTCCTAAACCAGGTGCAAGAATGGTTCGAGCAATTTTGTCTGCAACATTTGTCTCAACTTGGCTGGTCAAAAACCCAACTAGATCGCCTCAATTTAGCATTAGCAGAAGGCTTTACCAACGCTGTTCGTCACGCTCATCATGCTTTACCCCCAGAAACAACCATTGAAATTAACGTTGATCTGTGGATAGATCGACTAGAGATTAGAATTTGGGATTATGGAAAACCTTTTAATCCTGATGCGATCGCAGAGCCAGCGCCAGGTACTCTACAAGTAGGTGGGTATGGATGGTTCCTCCTCCGGCGGTTGGCAGACCGTGTTGTATACGAACGTGGTGCAGATGGTAGAAATTGCCTTCTCATCGTCAAATACTCTGTAGAAGCACAATAAGAAAGGCGAAGTTAAGCCACTTACTTCAAAACATAAGTGTGAGCGGAAAAACTCTTTACTACAAAATGTAGTTACTTGATTGATAAAGTATACTCCTTTTTCAATATGATTTGAATTGGAGTAATGTGTTTTTTGCGTAAAATTGCTTAGTTATTATGATTTTTTTATAAAATCTCAAAAATATTTTTGTATAAAAAGAATTAATGAATACAGTAAAGATAGCATTCGAGTTATATTAGCTCCCTTGTTAAGATTTGTCAGCAGTGTTGAGAGCCGGAATGTTTGTTCTCCAACAACTGCTATTTAGTCCTTAAAAAGATAGAGATAATAGGGGACAGATTATGACTAAAACAGCCCTAATTACAGGAATAACTGGTCAAGATGGCTATTATCTCAGCCATTTGCTCCTCAACCGTGGCTATCGAGTTGTAGGATTAGTACCTTCCCATCGACAACCTAATTTGACAAAGCTGGGAACACTGGCGAATCAGGTAGAAATTTTTACGGTTGACTTGAGGGATAGTGGGGCGCTGTTGACCGCAGTTGAGCAACTACGTCCCCAAGAAATTTACAATTTGGCGGCTCCCAGTTTTGTACCCGACTCCTGGAACGACCCATTAGGAACCCTAGATTTGATCACTGGTACAGCTACCAGACTTTTGGAAGCAGTACGACAGGTTGGTTTGTCTACCAGATTTTATCAAGCCAGCAGTTCGGAAATGTTTGGCGATGTATTTAGTTCGCCTCAAGATGAAGAAACGCCCTTTCGTCCCAAAAATCCTTATGCTGCGGCCAAGATGCACGCCCACTGGACGATGGTGCATCACAGACAGCGCTATGGATTATTTGCCTGTAGTGGAATTTTATATAACCATGAGTCTCCTCTACGCGCACCTCAGTTTGTAACCCGAAAAGTTTCTTTGGCTGCCGCATCAATTAAATTGGGTTTAACTGACACTTTAGAAATGGGTAATTTAGATGCCAAACGCGATTGGGGCTTTGCGGGAGATTACGTAGAAGCTATGTGGCTCATGTTGCAAGTCGATGAACCAGAAGAATATGTGATTGGCACTGGTAAACTGCACAGTGTTAGAGATTTAGTTGCCACAGCTTTTGAGTCTGTCGGATTGGATTGGACGCGCTATATAGTTTTAAATACCAGTTTATTGAGACAAGATGAGCATTTTCAATTAGTAGCTGACCCCAGTAAAGCTAAAACAAATCTTGGCTGGGAACCCCAAGTGAGCTTTGAAGAACTTTTAGAAAAAATGGTAAAAACAGATTTAGAACGGTTACAAAGCGGTGTCATCGCGCCCTTAACCCAAGTGTAAATAACCTAATATGCATATCACTAAAGTGACACAAAACCTAAAGGTAGGTGATAAAGTTAACCAAAAAACTAACCATGTCTTTGTATTTTTAGAAATTTTTGCCCACGAAGGTGGTATTCAATCATATATAAAAGACATTTTCCGTGCCTATTTGGGATTGAGCCAAGCTTACAAGGCGGAAGTTTTTTTGCTGCGAGATAGCCCTGATAGTTTAAATCCATTTGAAGCCGAGAACTTAAAATTTCATTACTTTAAAAATCAGTCTCCTCATTTAGGGAGATTGCAAATGGCAGCAGCTTTACTCAAGTGTCTTTTGCAAAACCGTCCGCAGCAAGTTTTCTGCGGTCATATTAACTTAGCAGTGTTAATCCAAACTCTTTGCCAGCCCTTGGGGATTCCTTACACCGTGCTAACTTACGGCAAAGAAGTCTGGGAACCTCTAAAAAATCAAGAACGTCGCGCCCTGACATCAGCAAATAAAATTTGGACAATTAGCCGTTACAGCCGCGATCGCGCTTGTCTTGCTAATGGTCTAAACCCCAAAATGGTAGAAATGATGCCTTGTGCAATTGATGGGGATAAATTTACTCCAGGTTCCAAGCAGCCAGAATTCGTTCAGAAATATGGCTTAACTGGTTCTAAGGTGTTAATGACAGTAGCACGCTTATGGTCAGGGGATATTTACAAGGGTGTAGATGTCACAATTCGGGCATTACCACAAATTGCTCAGGTTTTCCCACAAGTGAAATATTTAGTAATTGGTCGCGGTGATGACCAACCGCGATTAGCGCAGCTAGCTGCATATTTAGGTGTGAGCGATCGCGTCGTCTTTGCGGGTTTTGTTGCCACCGAAGAATTAATGCAACATTACCGCCTTGCTGATGCCTATATCATGCCTTCGCAAGAAGGCTTTGGCATTGTTTATCTAGAAGCAATGGCTTGTGGAGTACCTGTCTTATCCGGTGATGACGATGGCTCGGCTGACCCCTTGCAGGATGGTAAACTAGGATGGCGAGTACCACACCGCAATCCTGATGCTGTAGCAGCAGCTTGTATAGAAATGCTTCAAGGGGATGACCAACGATGTGATGGACAGTGGCTGCGAGAACAGGCGATCGCTCTGTTTGGCATAGATGCTTTCCAACAGCACTTGCAAAAAATGCTTCTATCCTCAGTTTTCACTCCCAATAACAAATGACTAAAATCGCTATCCTAGAAGGAGAGCAGGACGACGTTTAAAAAATGAGCTTTAAGTCATTTCAATTGAATCTTTTAAATCTCCGACCTTGGCTCACCCTGCTAGCAGTTGTTTGGTTGCTGGCATCACTGGGCTTGGGTTGGTTGGTTAATTCGTTGCTAATTATTGTCGGGTTGCTGTTTTTAGCACCCATTGTGGCTTTTTTTGGCTTTCGTTGGTGGCTGCAACGCAACTTGGTTGCTGACCAGTGTCCCGTCTGTAGATATGAATTTACGGGTTTAAATAACAGTCAATTACAGTGTCCTAATTGTGGGGAGTCGCTTTTAGTACAAGATAGTCATTTTCAGCGCTTCACACCAGAAGGCACAATTGATGTCACTGCTGTCGAAGTTCCAGCCAAATCACTTGAAGATTAGTCATTGGTCATTAGTCACTTGTACTGAGCGAAGCCGTACCACTTCGTGGAAGCAAGCTACGCGTAGCGTCTCGCAGAGAAGTATTGGTTATTAGTAAAAGACAAATGACTAATGACTATTTGTTTTGTTGTGAGATTGAGAGACTGTAATTATGCTGCTGCTGGGATAGTTCGCCTACATATACCGAGTATCTTCCTGCCTGCCAGTAACCAGATTGTTCTGGCTTGCCTCCAGAGTAGCTATCTGCCATTACACAAAAACGTCCCCCTGGCCCGTCGATCAACAGCGTTGGCTTCCCTTGACTTTCTACTGTTAATCGTAAATAAGGTAGTGACTCTGTAACCTGAATAACTTGACTAGGTTCAGTAGTAATATTGCCACAATTACTTTTGACAGTTCCCCCAGACTTTCCGTTCAAAACCAGTGGATCTGGCTTGAAAGTCCGATTTATTTGGACATTTGGTGTCTGTGCCAAATTAGCCTCAGTAAAAACCAAGCTCATCACCAAAGATATGGGAAGAATTGCAAGTAGCCGAAGCGTTTTCATTTTAATTAATGCTCCAGATTTTTTAGAGCAATCATTGTTATACAGCCTAATTTAATTGACGATATTAATTTATCTTGGTTCCAAAAGCTGCCGTATAACCTAATACCATTAAATTAAAAATTGTTTGTGAAGATGGGGTGTAGAGATGTCGCCAAGTAAAGACTCTACATTTATCCTGCAAATTAACTCATATATCATGATGGCTGGCGATCGCTTCTCTACTAAAATATTTAACCACCAGTGGAATAGGTATTTGCCTAAAAAGCCTTACTTTTTACATTTTATAAACGTAAAATTACTGAAAAAATTAGATAAATTCCTAGATAATAACAAAAAAACATAATTTTTACCTGTCAGAAGGGTATTGCACACACAGACATTAGCTAAAATCACTAAGACAACCACCAAAAATAGAATTTAGTTGGTCTGTTGTCGAATAAATATGCTAACTGAGGTAGATAAAGATTTATGAATCCTCAACCAGAAGAAGACTTACAGCGTCGCCTCGATAAGTTAGAGGCAGAGATTAATTCCGCACCAGGGGCGGTTACTCAACCACAAGGACAAAAAAAGATGCCTCAGTCTGTTTTGGCCAACTTGAGCTTGCAACTGGAGCGATTTAAGATTTGGCTCAACGGCTTATCTGGGACAAAAAAGCTGGTAGTTTCAGGTGTGACGGTACTAGTAGGCTTGGCGATGCTGCAAGCAGTCTTTAAACTAGTTGCATCTGTAATAACTCTGGCACTTTTAGCAGTGTTAGTGTATGTTGGATACAAATTTTTTGTGTCTAGTAGCTTTCAACGTAAGCAATAAGTTGATATGCAATTACTTGGCAATCTGCCCGGAGTTATGAGAGTCAGGAGTCATAATACAAAAGGCTCCTGACTCTCATAACTCCTGAATTCTATTTCAATATGCTTTTCTTTTTGCCGATTAGCTTAGTCTATTTTAATTGTGCCGATCGCGGCGTAAAAATAATATCAAAGGGAATTATCTGATGACATCACCAATTGTGAGGAGAAGTAGTAATCAATCTGGTCAGTCAAAAGAACCGGAAAGAGCCAGTTCAATGTTGCTAGCAAGTAGGCGTTTTGCTGCTTGGGCGGCTGAAATTACACTAGTGGTTGCCAGTGGGTTGATTCCCTTCGGCATTGGTGTTTATGCCAATTCTAGAAGCGATCTTAACCGAGTACCTCTTAACCCCGTGCTGGTAGTTACGGAAAGAGCGATCGCTAGACCCCTAGCTCTGCCTGTGAGCTATGGTATCCGTAATGTGGCATGGCCGACTAATATTTTGTGGACAATCGCCCTGTTAGCGCCTGTAACTCTCTCATGGTGGCAATTGTACTTACTAGCTAAGACTGGTAGGACAATTCCGAAACGTTGGTTCAAAGTGCGGGTTGTTAACGAGCAAGGGAAGCCTCCCGGATTGGGGGCAGTTGTCATTAGAGAAGGAGTTGGACGTTGGACTGTACCTATTTCCATCGCCTATCTGCTTTGGCGCTACAGCTTTGCTTTCCCGAATTTGGGATTATTCACATTTTTGTCTTTATTAATGATTGTGGGTGAAGGGATAGGCTTACCGTCGCGTCGGGGTCGTCGCGCACTACACGATCAACTTGCAGGCACTTATACAATAGATGCGACTCGCCCCTTACCATCTTCGCTCTTAGCTAACAACAGACAAGCTCAATCCGCTGGCGGTAATAATGAAGCAGAAGGGCAAGAAGAAGAATTAACGGCAGCCGAAACCAACCATTCATCCAACCTGTGGCGGCGGATACAGCAAAATCCTAACCTGACTTTGTTTGGGGTAGGGCTTACGAGTATGACTGCTGTGTTGGCAACTTTAATCGGTACTCAAGTTTATATCCAAATTCAACAATCCCAGCGAGCAACTAAGCAAATTAATAGCCAACAGTTCCTCGAACTTGTCAAACAATTAACTCCCAACTCTGGGGCGACTAATGAGCAACGCCAAAGTGCAATTCTGGCTATGGGTGGTCTTAACGATCCACAATCCATAAAATTTCTAGCGGATTTATTGGTTAGCGAAACCAACCCCAGCCTCTTGGATACCATTCAACAATCTTTGACAACTGTCGGACCCCAAGCTATCCCCGAATTAAAAAATAAGAATCAGTTTTTGGTTAGCGAACTGGAGTCTGTGGGCAGTGCTGCAACAAAAGAGCGAGAATTGCGACAAGGGCGGCTACAAAGAAACCAGAGAACGATCAACAAAATTCTCTCTGTGTATAGCGGAAAAATGGAAGGCGTTGACCTTAGTAGCACCCAATTAGGTCAAAGCGGTACTCCAGGAAGTTCATTCTTCAACTTGGTACTAGACAACCTTGATTTATCAGGAGTTAAGTTTAAATCTGCAAATCTTAACCAAGCCAGCTTTAAGGGCAGCCGCTTTCGGGGTGCAGGTGAAGATGGACGCTGGGATACCTACGACGATGTAATAGCTGATTTAAGCCAAGCTCAGTTGCAGCAAGCCAATCTTACTGATGCTAACCTCAGTCGCGTCTTGATGAACCGGATCGATTTGAGCCGCGCCACTCTCAACAGAGCCAACTTATCTAACGCGCGTCTATATGACGCTAAACTCAACAGCACCCAACTAGTAGGAGCCGATCTGCGAAACGCAGTTTTGGAAAGAGCCAGCTTAACTGGGGCTGATTTAGGTGATGCTAAATTGAACGAAGCCAATCTTTACGCTGCCCGTTTAGGTCGTGTCACTGCTATAGGAACGCAATTATCCTTTGCCAACTTAACTAACACTGATTGGCAAGGAGCAGATTTATCAGGAGCCTATTTGGATCGTGCTAATCTCAGCAATGCGAACCTGAGCGCCACTCGTTTAGCTGGTGCTGTTTTGCGTTCTGCTCAGATGGAAAACGTTAACTTACAAAATGCTGACCTAAGTCTTGCAGATTTACGGGGAGCAAATGTGGCAGGAGCCGATTTTAAAGGGGCAATTCTCGCTCCTAGCAAAGAAGATCCAGCAGATCAATTTGTCAAAACCCCGGATTTAGGCTCAGTATCTGCCGTAGTCCAAGGGGTTGATTTTTCTAAAGCCAAAAATTTAGATTCCAAGCAACTAGCATACATTTGTACTCAAGGAGGCATTCATCCTCGTTGCCCGTAGAATGGAAGGGGGCAGAGGGGCAGGGGAGGATGAGAGAAACAAAGGAGACAAGGGAAGAATAATAATGCCCAATGCCCATTGCCCAATGCCCAATAACAAAATGGTGTGAGGAGTCGGTTATGAAGTATGTTCCATATTTGGTTTCAATTTTGGGGGCTAGCTTGGTCTTGAGTCTGGCGACTACTAAACCAGCACAAGCTCAAGTAGCTTATGGCAGTTATGTAGGTATAGGCCCCACTGTTGGTTTTACTGATGGTATCCAATTTGGGGGAGTAATAGCTGGGCGCTACAAGCTTTTGGAAGCACCGCTTTCACTGCGTGCCCAAGTATTAATTGGTAATAATACGGCAGTTGTGCCAACGGTTTCTTACGATTTTCCTCTTAACTGGCAAGCTGATGCATACCTGGGTGCTGGGTTAGTGTTGGCTGGTGGTGGTGGATCTTCTCCCGTGGGCGACAAAATCAGCTTTGCTTTACAACCAGGTATTGATTATATGATCCCAAATAGCAATACTGTGCTTTTTGGCAACGCCATCATTGCTTTTGATGCCTATCGTGATAGCGGTGGTACAGCTATCTCTGTACAAGGTGGTGTTGGTTTGAGATTTTAATGGGTAAATAAAAGCCCTGCTGCGATCGCTATCCCTAAGAAGCGTTAAACTTCATTGCAAATTAAGAAGTTAGTCCAAACAACATGATAATTTTTTCTCATGAAGAGAAATAGCACAGGATTAACACAGGAGAACACAGTGGCAATGGAATCAAATTTATTAACAGATGCGGACGCAGATGAAGTGAATCAAGATTTCAGTGAATATGTTGCCAACCTGCAACTTCACATGACTCTGCAAGCTCGCAATCTTGTTCCATCCCTGAAACAAACACTGGTAGATAGTCGCCAGCAATTACTCCATCAAACCCAAGCCCACTTTGAAAAGCTAGTTTCTCGACAAGGGCTGTAAATATATACAAATTTTCATCAAAATTCAAATAAAATAAAGGCAGATGTTGTTACGTTAACGCCAATGGTGTTCTCACAAGGTCTGCTTTTCTGCTTTTTTAAGTATTAAATTACTCAAATCACACTTTTGACGCACTAGTAAAGGGCAGAAAGCAGTTAATATTATTGCAGCAGTTCCTTTGAAGAGCAGTTAGTTAAGGCTAAATAGCGGCTCGAATAAAAATGACTTCATTACTTCCCAGAAACCTTAGCGTTGTTATCCGACCAGTCCAATACCGGGATCTGGACGGAATTGAGCGCATAACTCAAGAGTCATTCGCAGCCCTTACTCCCCAGGGAGCAGGTTTTGCCATCAGCCAGATGCTCATGCTGCGTCGCTGGTATGGATTACTCAAGTTTTTGAGTTGGTTTCCTAACCCACTCCAGTATCGCCTCTGTGCTTATGTGGCAGAGCAAGGGCGGATGCTTCTAGGAATGATTCAAGTGTCACCCTTTAACCGGACACGCAGCACTTGGCGCATCGATCAAGTGCTGTTAGAGCGTGGTGTCGATAAACAAGGAATTGGTTCGCAACTTTTGCGTCATTGCTTTGAATCGATTTTGGAAGCTCGCACTTGGCTACTGGAAGTTAACATCAATGACATAGAGGCGCTGGCACTATATCGCCAAAATGGATTCCAGCGTCTGGCAGAAATGACGTATTGGGAAATTGGGCCAGAATTACTGGCTGAATTGGCACAAGCAGAGCCAGATTTACCCAACCTTTTGCCAGTGAGTAATGCTGATGCCCAGTTGCTATATCAACTAGATACGGCATCTATGCCACCTTTGGTACGTCAAGTTTTTGACCGCAATACCCGCGACTTCAAAACCAGTTTATTCGGCGCTCTGACTGATGCAGTGAAGCAATGGCTGACGAAAACAGAAGTAGTCAGTGGTTATGTATTTGAACCCCAACGCAAAGCTGCGATCGGGTATTTTCAGGTGCAACTTGACCGGAAGGGCGAAGTTCCCCACGTGGCAACTTTGACGGTTCATCCTGCTTACACCTGGCTGTATCCAGAATTGTTATCTCAACTGGCTCGGATTGCCCAAGATTTTCCTCAGCAAGGGTTACAACTAGCCTCCTCTGATTATCAGGCAGAGCGAGAAGAGTATTTGGAGCGAATTGGGGCAAAGCGCATAGAACATACATTAGTTATGTCTCGCTCTGTTTGGCATAAGCTACGGGAGTCTAAATTCGTCTCCTTAGAAGGAATTCAGTGGACTGATATGCTGCAAGGTTTACAACCAGCACGTAAACCCATACCAGGTGGAATGTCATGGATACAACCAGGAAAGCTGCCATCGTCAGATAAACCACTGCCAATTAAGTCAGAACCAATTAACTTTTCGGTAAAAAACCCAAGCATAGAAGCATTGCCGATTCCTGAATCAGCAGATGCAGAGCAGGAGAATTAGTGATATCCCAGGAGCAGCCAAAACCCTTTATTTCAGCCTTGGGACTAGATTTTGGTCGCAAGCGGATCGGTGTGGCTGGGTGCGATCGCACGGGTTTAATTGCCACTGGGATTACCACAATTGAGCGCACATCTTTTGAGCAGGATGTCGAGCAAATCCGGCAAATAGTTAATGAACGCGAGGTGCAAATCTTAGTTATGGGCTTACCTTATTCAATGGATGGCTCAATAGGATTTCAAGCGCGTCAAGTTCAAAAATTTACTACAAGACTTACTAAAGCCTTGAAACTGCCTGTGGAATATGTGGATGAGCGATTAACTTCATTTCAAGCAGAGCAACTGCTGATTGCTGAGAAGCGCTCTCCATCACGCCATAAAGCTTTGATTGACCGCAAGGCAGCCGCTTTGATCTTGCAACAATGGCTGGATGTTAAGCGTGCTAGTTCCCGTACTTCAGTTGCGGCTATTGAATATTGATACCTTTTAACATGATATTCTGAAAAACGATTAGCTAGCAGTTGTATCTACGTGTAAAGCTATTTTGTTGACAAAAATATCATTAAATAGTTAAGCGATTTCTCAACTTGCTGGTATTTATTAAATTTTTACATTTCGGCTATGTTTTCTCCTCCATTTCCTGAAGAAAATGATAACGCTCATGCGGGTTCCATCACTTTAACCGATGAAAAAGGGCGATCGCTCGAATGTTATGTAGAGCATTCCCTTGAGGTCGATGGACAAGAATACGTTTTACTTCTTCCTGTAGACTCACCTGTAGAGATTTTTTCTTGGGAAGGCGACGATGAGGAAGAAGAAGCGGTTCTGGTAGAAGACGACAACATCATTGAGCAAATTTTTGCCACTGCCCAAGCTGTATTATCTGAGCAGAATCTGATATTGAAGAACACAGCTTATGCTTTGACAGTTGCAGGTGATTTACCGCCAGTTGAAGAATCAGAACTCTTCACCTTAGAAATTGAAGATGAAGAGGCAGATTTAGATCCAGAGCAATTACAGTTACTTGCTAGCTTCTATGATGAAGATCAGGAGTATGCAATTTATACACCTCTCGATCCCCTGTTGTTTTTTGCACGGATAACAAAAACAGGTGAACCGGAATTACTCTCTCCAGAGGAGTTTCGCAAAGTGCAACCCCTGTTAGAGGAACATCTTTTTAATGAAGTAGAATAAAAATAAAAATTCAAAATGTTACATTTTCATTTTGAATTTTTATTTTAATCGAAATTTACTTAAACCTTTTGCCATATCCCATTAAATCTGGAAGCAATGAAACATTGACACAAAAGTGGGGTAATTTGTGTTGTTTAAGATTCTGAAAAAAGCATTTTAGCAAGGATTTTTAATCCAAAATCAAAAATTACCATGAGGTGCTGAAAATGGCTTATAGCGACTTTACATTAAGTAAATTTAAAAAGTCATTCAGCATCCGCATCGATGAAGAAACTGATTTATGTGCCGACATAGAGCCTTTGCAGGCAAGTGAGAAACTCAAAAATTCTTTAGAAGAAACTACAGAACTGGCTTTAGCAATTAATACTGAAAAAGCTCGTTCAGAAATGATTATCACTCCGATATTGTTGGAGGTAAGACGCAGGGCTAATTATCCAATTAGTTTATTTTCGGGAACAGATTTTAATGTAGATGCAGAAAACGGTCTGAATGGCTATTGTGACTTTATCATCAGTCGTTCTAAAGAGCAACTAACAATTAATGTACCTGTAGTGGTTATTATTGAAGCCAAAAATGAAAATATTAAAGGTGGATTAGGTCAATGTGCGGCCGCAATGTTGGCAGCACAATTGTTTAATCAACAAGAAGGAAATGAAATCAGAAAAATTTACGGCGCAGTAACTACAGGGGATATTTGGAAGTTTTTGAAGTTAGAAGAAAACGATATATTTATTGATTTGAGTAATTATTACATCAAAGAGATAGATAAGATATTAGGGATTTTATCTCAAAATGTTCAGGGAGATATTCCAGGATGGAGTTCGACTAACTAAACTATATTGGGTTATGCTCATTTGTCTGAGCTATTTAAATTTGACTGTTGACTATGGCCTGGAACAACCTTTTACAACCTGACTTGATTTTAGAAGGTTCAGTGTTGAATCTAACACCAGAGATTATCCAAAAATACGGGCTTAAAGGGCTGGTGTTGGATGTAGACGAAACCTTAGTACCCTTTACAGTAGGGATGGCTTCCTCAGAACTACGAGAGTGGGTGGAACAAATTCGCACCTGTACTGCATTGTGTTTGGTAAGTAACAACCTGAGTGAGGCACGAATTGGGGGAATTGCGCGATCGCTCAATTTACCTTACTATTTGGGTGCAGCCAAGCCCTCTCGACGCAAAATTAGGGCAGCAGTCAGGACAATGGATCTACCAGTGCATCAAGTGGGGATGGTAGGCGATCGCTTATTTACCGATGTCATAGCAGGTAATCGCCTGGGGATGTTTACCATTCTAGTTGAACCGATTGTCCATGCAGACGCAGCCCTCCGCTCTCATCCTGTCCGTAACTTTGAAGTTTGGGTATCTGAAATCTTAGGAGCCTCTATTACCCCCAAGAAAAGCAAGATTCACAAAACTTGAAAAATCGTCAGGAAAGTAAATCTAAAGAAATGGTTAAGGAATCTTACTGGAAGCCAAAAATCGGGGATCATAAGTATTAATAACATGGGGTCAGCCAAAAAAGACCCTAACTCATACTAAGTAAATATACACCCGTAAAGCGTCAGCCTTCACTATAGAGGGATTGGCGCTTTACAATTTCTTTAGTCATTAGTCATTTGTCCGTTGTCATTCGTCCGTTGTCATTCGCCAGTTAGTAATGACCAATGACCAATGACTAATGACCAATGACCAATGACTAATGACTAATGACCAATGACTAAAACAATTGTTGTCAAAATCGGTACTTCTAGCCTTACTCAACCAGAAACGGGACAATTAGCACTTTCTACTATTGCTACCTTGGCGGAAACACTTTGCCATTTGAGAACCCAGGGACACAGGGTAATTTTGGTTTCTTCTGGCGCTGTGGGTGTGGGTTGTGCAAGGTTAGGGTTAACTGAACGTCCTAAAGCGATCGCACTCAAACAGGCTGTAGCAGCAGTTGGACAAGGTAGGTTAATTCGGATATATGATGATTTATTTACTACCTTGCAACAGGCGATCGCTCAAGTATTACTAACTCGCAGTGACTTAGTACAGCGCAGCCGCTATCTCAATGCCTACAACACCTTTCAGGAATTACTGGGATTGGGAGTGATCCCCATAGTCAATGAAAATGATACCGTAGCAATAGACGAATTAAAATTTGGTGATAATGATACCCTTTCGGCATTAGTTGCCAGCTTAGTAGAAGCAGATTGGCTATTTTTGCTCACCGATGTCGATAGGTTGTACTCAGCCGATCCCCGTTCCGTGCCAGATGCCAGGCCGATCGCTTTAGTTAGTAGCATTAAAGAATTAGCCGAATTACAAATACAAACAGGTTCCCAAGGTTCTCAGTGGGGTACTGGTGGGATGGTGACAAAAATTTCGGCTGCGAGGATTGCGATCGCTGCGGGAGTACGTACCGTAATTACCCAAGGGCGATTTCCCCGAAATATTGAAAAAATTATTCAAGGTGAACTTATTGGGACGCATTTTGAACCGCAACTTGAACCAACTTCGGCGCGTAAACGTTGGATAGCTTACGGACTTTTACCTGCGGGTAAATTGTATTTAGATGAAGGTGCGATCGCGGCAATTTCTCTAGGGGGAAAATCCTTATTAGCTGCTGGAATTAAGGCATTAGAAGGAGAGTTTGACACACAGGATGCTGTGCAATTGTGTGACAGTAACGGTAACGAAATTGCCAGAGGACTTGTGAATTACAACAGCAATGATCTGCAAAAGATTCGTGGCTGTCATTCACGAGAAATTCCTACAATTTTAGGCTATGCCGGTGTAGAAACAGTCATTCACCGGGATAATTTGGTTTTAACTTAAGATGGAGCGCCGATAGTCTAATAGTGTGATAGCAAAGAAGGGAGTTGGTGCATAGAGTAAAAGATATGCGCTCCAGATGCCTCAAGTAGATGAGCCTCACTTTGCTCGGTGTAACCTAAAACTCTCATACCAGCAGCAACACCTGCACATACACCCAAAACACTATCTTCGACAACAGTGCAAGATGGAGCTTGAAATCCCATATTTTTAGCTGCATATAAAAATAAATTAGGTGCTGGCTTCCAACTTCCAATTTCATACGAACTAAAGATGCACCCTTCAAATCGAGACAACAGATTAGTGACACGCAAAGCTAACTTAATCTTTTCTGGTGGGCCACTGGAAGCAATGCAAATAGGTAGATTAATCTTGTCTAAAGCTGCTTCTATTCCTTCTACAGGACGTAATTCACGCTCGAATGCTTCAGCAGTACGGGTACGAAGCTGAGTTACAAAATCTTGTGGCATCTTTTTCCCAAGTCTTTGCTCAATGACAGCAACACAATCAGCCATTTTGCAACCCTTAAATAACAAAATAGCTTCTTCAAGTTTCATTGCAAGCCCAAACTCAGCGACAAATTCCACAAGAACGCGATTACCCAATCCTTCGCTGTCTACTAACACTCCATCACAGTCAAAAATAACTAATTCTGTTTGCATTATGCTCCACGCCTGACTCATTTACAAACTCGGGATTGTCATAGAAGCGATCGCCACAGCCCCCCACAAAGGCGCATCATCACCCAGCACAGCCGGTACAATTTCAAAATCAACCTCCGGTAAAGCCGTTTCCCGCGCCACCTGACGAACCACCCGCCAAAAATCCTCCCCCGCCTTCGTCACACCGCCTCCCAACACAAAGCGCTGCGGATTCATCAAATTCGCTACATTACCAATACCCACACCCAGCGCCCAAGCAGCCTTGTGCAAAACTTCCTTAGCCAAATCATCCCCAGCCGCCGCCCCGTCACTTACCAACTGTCCAGTCAGCAACGTTAAATC
>NZ_JADEXU010000147.1 GCF_015206895.1 Nostoc sp. LEGE 12450
CCCCATTCCCCATTCCCCAATCATGAAATTTGGTGTTGTTGTTTTTCCAGGTTCTAATTGCGATCGCGATGTTGCTTATGTAACCAGAGATTTGCTCTTACAACCAACTCGCATGGTTTGGCATCAAGAAACAGACATTGCTGATTTAGATGTCATCATCATCCCTGGCGGCTTTAGTTACGGAGATTATCTGCGCTGCGGTGCGATCGCACGTTTTTCACCCGTGATGCAACAGGTTGTTGAACATGCTCAAAAGGGTAAATTTGTCATTGGTATTTGCAATGGTTTTCAGGTATTAACTGAAGCTAGACTTTTGCCAGGGATGTTAACCAGAAATCGGGATTTGCATTTTATTTGCGATCGCGTCCCCTTGAAAGTTGAGCGTACCAATCTCTCATGGACGCAAGCCTATACCAGTAGTGAAGTTATCACTTTGCCCATTGCCCACGGAGAGGGACGATTCTACGCGGATGAAGCCACTCTCGCAGAAATTGAAGATAATGGGCAAGTCGTGTTTCGTTATGAAGGCGAGAATCCCAACGGTTCACTGAACAACATTGCCGGGATTTGCAATCGTCAGGGCAATGTGTTGGGGATGATGCCGCACCCAGAAAGGGCATCTGACGTGATGCTGGGCAATAGTGATGGCTTAAGGCTATTTCAGGGGTTGTTAGAGAAGGTAGCCGCATTAGCGTAGAGCAAATATGGGGCGACTAGGTTGAGCGTTTAGCGATCGCCCTCTGAAGAAGATTATTCTCCAGATAGCGATCGCTTCATCACATAAAGTTTTAGAATTTGCATCACGAAACAGTCCATCGTAAGATATCACTTCTACAAATTAACGCGATAGCCAGTATTCCCCTGCCCCCTTCTTCAACACAATTACTAATTCGTAATTCGTAATTAAAATGGTTTGAGTAAAGAGCCAAATTTTTTAAAATTATTTAAAATTAGCGGTCTACAATTAGTTGCAGATTTAGACCCCAACTAATTCAATTACGAATTACGAATTATCAATTACGAAGTTATTTTAACGTACCTCTTTAAGAGTATCAATTTGCTTGGTAAACAACTCAGTGAATAAACTAAGCACAGTCCGTTCTTCGCGTACTTTTATATTGGCACTGATTGACATACCTGATTGCAATGTGACGTTTTTACCCTTAATTACTAAAGATTGTTTATCCAATGAAATTTTTGCCGGAAATCTATAAAACTGATGTGTTTGATCTGGCGGTAATGCGTCTGATCCTATCCCCAGCACTTCCCCTTTGATATCGCCAAATTCGCTGTAAGGAAAAGAATCAATCCTAACATCTACTTTCATACCTTTTCGCACAAAACCGATATCTTTGTTAGTGATGAAAACTTCAGCTATATAGTTTTCCTTTGGGACAATTTGCAGCATTTTTGTCGTTGGGTTCGCTACAAATCCAGGATTTTTTGCTTGTAAATCGAAAACTGTTCCAGCTACAGGCGCACGAAGTTCTTGATACTTCACGTTTAACTGTGTTTGAGAGATTTTACTATTGACATCTGCCAAACGCTGTTCATTATCTAGGATAACTTTCATGAATTGGCTATCAATTGCGGCAATACGTTGTTTGTTATCAGCTATCTTATCCAAAACGTTTTTATCAGAAACAGCCACCGTATTACTTAATTCTTGTTGACCCTTTTCTATATCAAACTGGAGGCGTTTTTCTTCCTCACCTAGTTGTGCTACTTCCGCCGTGCGGTTTTGTACCTCTTGTTGCTGATTGAGATACTGAAGTTGAGAAATACCACCTTCTTCTGATAATATTTTCAGTTTATCTAAGATGCCCTGTTGAATGGCTAAACTCGCTTTACTATCTTCCAGCTTAAATTTATTTTGAGCTAGTTGTTTTTTGATTTTTTCTACTTCCAACTGCGCCGCAGCAGAACGAGAATCTAATTCTTTTTTGGCAACTCTTAGACGTTGTTGCTCATCAATTCCTAAACTAGAATCTCGACCAGAATTTCTTAATTGAGTCCGTAATAAGTCATTTTCTTCTACTAACGCTACCCGACTTTTCAGCAGAAAAGCAGTTTCTTGTGGCAAATTACCGCGCAAATATAACAGTTCAGATCCCCCGGCAGTAGTTGCCCCCATCAATCGCCGATAAATCTGATTTTCTTTAATTAATGCAATACGGATTTTATTCAAAGAATTTAATTCGGCAACAGTGGCGATGGAATCAAAAGTCAGCAACAAATCCCCTGACTTTACCTCTTGCCCATCTTTAACATTAACTGTTTTCACAACTCCACTAACAGGAGCCTGAACTTCTTTGATTGTTCCTTGCGGCTTTAATTGCCCTGTTGCTGGTACTACTTGCTCAATTTTCGCAAAATAAGCCCAAGCAATTCCAAAGCAGGCTAACCCAATGAGAGTAACCATGATTGTCCGCGACCAAACTGGAGATTGCCGCAAGACAATTGCTTGCTCAAATTCCTGACTACTGGAGTTAATTAAAGACTCTTGAGCAGCTTTTTGTTGTTTTGTTAGTATCGGTGAATCTTGCTTGACTCCATTTTTCTGATTACCAGTTTTCTGATTGCCGTTGTGGTGATTCCCATTAAGTTGAGTCATAACGATTTTGGGTTTTAGATTTTAGATTTTGGATTTTTGGTTGGGTGGACACTGTTCAAATTATGTAATGCTATGCCGCCAAGAATAACTAATTACAAGTTCACATCTTGTTGCTGATACAGATAAAAATAATGACCTTTAGTAGCCATTAATTCTTGGTGGCTACCTTGTTCTATAACCCTACTATTATCCATCACAACAATCATGTCTGCATTACTGACGGTGTTTAGTCGGTGGGTAATAAAAAATACTGTATCGCCCTTAAATGCTTTGGCTAAATTGAGACATATTTGCCGTTCTGTGGGATAGTCTAGGGCGCTAGTTGCTTCATCTAAAACTAATAATTTTGGTCGTTGTAAAACAGAACGAGCGATCGCAATTCTTTGCCGTTGTCCACCTGAAAGTGCAGAACCCCGTTCTCCCACCCGCGTGTTGTAACCGTTGGGCAAGTTCATAATAAACTCGTGAGCGCACGCAACCTGAGCCGCTTCAATAATTTCTTCGGTTGTCGCATCGGGATTCGTCAGAGCAATATTTTCTTGAACGCTACCGTCAAACAACAATGTTTCTTGGGGAACTACGCCAATTTGTCGTCGCAGTGAATAAAGTTCGACTTTGGCAATATCATAACCATCAATCAAAATTCTGCCGGACTCAGTTTCGTAAAGTCTCAGCAGCAATTTCATCATCGTACTTTTTCCCGATCCACTTTGTCCGACGATGCCGATAAATTTTCCTGGCGCAAATTCGAGGTTGACGTTGGAAAGTTGCAGAGGACCACTCGTCCCAAATCGAAAGGAAACATTTTCATATTTTACTGCTCCCTTAATCGTCGGTAAGGGTATGTTGTAGCGGTCTGTTTCTCCTTCTTGTGGCGTATCGACAATATCGCTTAAACGTTCTAGAGATAAGGCTGTTTCTTGGAAGCTTTGCCAGAGTTGAGCTAAACGCAATATTGGGCTGGTGACGTAACCCGATATAATTCTAAAGGCAATTAGTTCGCCTAAAGTTAATTCTTGTTGCAGTACTAAATAAGCTCCTACCCACAAAACCAGTAAACTGCTGAGTTTGTTGAGAAAGTTACTGGTGGAGTTAGCCAGAGTTGAAGTTACAACTGTTTTAAAACCAGCAGCGACAAACCGAGCGTAACGCTCTTGCCAAGAAAAGCGCGATCGCAATTCGATATTTTGCGCTTTTACGGTTTGAATTCCTGACATCACCTCCACTAAATAAGATTGAGTTTCGGCATTGCGTTCGGCTTTGGCACGTAACTGTCTGCTAATGGTGGGAGAAGCAATTAAGGTAATCACGATAAACACAGGAATTGTGCTTAAGCCTACCAAGGTGAGTTGCCAACTGTAAATCAGCATTACACCGATATACACCACCGAGAACAGAGCATCTAATCCCACTGTTAAGGCAGTACCAGTCAAAAATTGGCGAATATTTTCTAATTCGTTGATGCGAGTGGAAAGTTCACCCACCGGTCGGCGTTCAAAATAACGCAGTGGTAAACGTAACAAGTGGTCGATAATTTGCGACCCTAAACCCATATCGATCCGGTTAGTGGTATCGACAAATAAGTAAGTTCGTAAGGTAGTCAGTACTGCTTCAAATAATCCGACTACTAATAGTAAAATCCCCAAAATATGTAATGTGCCAATACTATTCTGAGTGATAACTTTGTCGATAATTAACTGAACTACCAGAGGATTTGCCAACGCTGCCAACTGCACGAAAAAGGAGGCAATAAAAACCTCGATCAACACTCGACGGTGCTTTGACAAATATGGCAGAAACCACCTTAAACTAAAACGTTCTTGGGGTGTTTGGTTGGTAGCACTGAGCAGTAATACTCTAGCTTGAGGCGGAAAGTTGGTTGGATCAACATCTAATTGTTCAACCAATTGAGCCGGTTTACAGCGCACAATTCCTTTGGATGGGACACCCACAACCACGATATTTGCATCTGCCGCATATAAAACTGCAAAATTCTCACCATAGCGAATCAATGCTGGTGTAGGAATACGCGTTACTGAGGAGACTGGTATTTCTATTAACTGCGCTTTAAGTCCGATTAATTCTGCCAGGTAAGCAGTAACTTGAAACGATATAAGACCCTGACGTTTGACTTGTTCAGTTAAGATGCGGCGAACCACTTCTCGACGAAATGGTATTTCTAGGTGCTTCGCGATCATTTGGAAGCAGGCGAAGGCTGTATTTAATTCTCCCTTTCCACTAAAAAACGGGTATTTTTGTTTTGACGAACTCTTTGAGGTATCAGGGACTGTCTGGGGAACGATTTCGTCTGATGCGTAAGGGATATCTAATTCATCGTCATCTTGGCTATCTACTTGGGTGTTATTTACCGCCAGTACTATCTGATGACTATCTTCTAATATCAAATCTGACGGATGGATACCAAGCAACCGTGAAGGGTTTTGACCTATGACCTGGATCTTGTCTCGGTCGTCGTCTGCTTCTAGGCGATCGCCAGGTGATAAATTTGTGATTGTACCACCGCCACTTACAAACCATACCTTTGCGCTATCCAGTTGGTTAAATGCAGTTTTTCCTGGAGGTAAATAATGGATTTTTGCCTGTGGTAAGGCTTTTTCTGTAAGTTCTCTGAGATTTAAAGTTGCGATCGCTTGCTTTTGCCAATAGGAACCGAGAATATCAAAAACTTCTATCAAATAACTGCGGTTCTTGCGGGCTTCGGCAAAAGCTGGGTATGAAGCGAGAAAACTAAAATATGCCGATGCACTCAAGGTTAAACATACTACTTCGGTGGAGGCGATCGCAGTCTCGCAGGCAACATCACGCAACAAACTAATTTCGCCGATAATTTCTCCAGGTTGCAGCAATTTTAAGGTAATTGGCATTTGCGTCTGGGGATCGTATCCCAAGAGGCGCACTTGTCCCTCATAAATAATGGTGATGCGTTCCGGGAGACTTTCTTTACCAATGATTTTTTGACCTATGCGATAGCGCCAGGCTTGCAGTTGTTCGGATAGATTAGCGATCGCTCCATCGGGTAACTGTTCAAACCCTTCTATGGTAGTGAGAAATTCGGGAAAAGTGTTCTTAATATAAGTCATAAAAAACAATTAAAAGTGAGGAATTAAGTCGAAAATATTAGGGAGTATTTCTTTTACTAACAGTGGTAGTGTTTGGTTTTATGCTAGTAGTGGCAATATTTCTGTACAATTCAGGTGCCTAAACATGTAATAGTACAGAGGGGAGCTTCGTCTAATTACAGACCTGTATTTATATCACACGGTTACGATTGTTACACGTTTCTCAAAACCAAGCATAATGTAAATAGAGCGAGGACAAGTTATCACTTGGTTAACGACACATAATTTATACAAACTTAAAATCAATATTTAAGCATCGCAAATATTCAAGATGGATACTCTACTCATCATCAAACCAAGATACATAAAGGTGGTTGTTAAATTTAGTGTCGTATATTTTAATTTATGATAATCAACATGAAAATATCACAGATGCCTGCCTAAGTAAATACCCTAGTTAAAAACTATGTAATAAAAAAAACTTTAAATTTATGAATTATTTTTTACATATTCTTGAATCTAGGTATTGACAAAATCACAAATGGTGAAGAATAGTGAACTTTCCTTGTTAAACAGTGACCTACCCGAATTTGTGAAAGGATTATCTCTTAGTTTTTTGGTAGCTTAATTTAATAAAAATTAACTGCAAAATCAAAGGTGAAGATTTGTTATGACCCTAGAGGAATCAACTATTAAATTTATGAAGGAAAGACAATAATTGCCTTCGGTAAATTTACTAGTTTAATTCATATCGAGTCCATCTAATCACTATGCATAAAACAACCTCACCCCGCAACCGGGATGAGGTTGTTTGATTCTGCTAAGTAATTACTCGCTTTTGATATTATGCAGCATTGATACTCAATTTTACTTGCACAATCATATCGTTGTAATCTTTGTCACCACCATTTGGTAGATCCTCAAAACCAAAGGTATTATTTCCCAACAGTCGAATGTGATCTACCTTATCTGAGTTAGCACCCAAGAATGAGAAGTAAACTTTTTTATTGCCATTGCCATTAAGAATAGCATCGGGTTTACCATCCACAATAATAAATGGTGCAAACAAAGAATTCGGCCCGAAAGTGCCAGCGTAATTTGCAGTCCCTTGGTTGTCCACCGCCAAGTCAATACCTGCAACACGCTTACGTACAGCAGCTTCGGCATAACCAGCCTGTCCAACGAGAATATCTGCTGTGCCATCGCCATTGATGTCAATACCACCATTTTCATCGGCCACTTGATAGAAGCCGACAAAGTTGTTGTAAGATGCTTCTCTGTTGACTGCAAATTCAGCTGTTACTAATTGTGTCACACTTCGTAAATCAATCAGTTCACCTTGCTTTTTGCCTTGCAGACCAGTACCTAAAGATACCTCTTCTTCTGTTGCCTGAACTGTCACAACCAAATCCTGGAAGTTGAGAGAAAACCCTTCCTCGTTATTTGTAGCGGAGGAAAAAACGACACTTGAGAAAGAAGTTGTTCTAGACAGTACAGCCTGAGTAGTACTATTGGATACCAGATAGAATCTGAGTTTCGTACCAGACTCGAATTCTAAGATATTTTTCAGATCCTCGTTCTTAAAACCCTTGGGCAGTTTAGCAATGGAGGAGAAAATAACCTGTGAACGCTCCAGAGCCGCTTTGGTATAACCCTCTGCACCAGGAGCTATACCGTTAATTTTACCTTCTTCATCGTCAACGGCAAATACACACAGTTCATTCACCTCTTTAGCATTGTTGTTTTTAATCTTAAGAGAGAGCTTTCCTTTTTTACCCTTAACTTTACTATTGACGATAAAGATATTCTGAGTAATATTGACCAGTTGGAAAATTGTTGTTATCTGGGTATTTGTAGTAGACCCAAAGCTATCAATATTAACATCTAATTCCTTCTCAAAAGAAAGTCCACCAAGGTCAGTAGTGCGAACGCGGATTTTATAACTAGATTTAGTCGCGTCAGATTTAATTTTTAAGCTATCTCCCTCGATTATGAATGCATTATTATCAGTATCACCAATTCCTGCCACCAAACTATAGGTGTGTTTATCGTCTTGGTCTGGGTCATCGGTGGTGAAGAGACCGATGATTGTCTTATCATCATCATCACTGGTAGCACCCAACATCAAGTCTGTGGGGTCAAAATTGGAATTATTTAGTAGTAGCGAGACATTCTTGTCAGTGGAGTTAGCTACCACCAAGTCCAGTTTGCTGTCACCATCAAAGTCTTCCACAGCAACGGCATTAGGATTTGTCCCGACTGCAAAGTTGGTGGGTGCGCCAAAGCCACCACTGCCATCGTTCAGTAGTAACGAGACATTGTTGTCATCGGAGTTAGCAACAACCAAATCTAGTTTACCGTCACCGTTAAAATCTGCTACAGCAACGGCATTAGGATTTGTTCCGACAGCAAAGTTGGTGGGTGTGCCAAAGCCGCCACTGCCATTCTTCAGCAGCACCGAGACATTGTTGTCATCGGAGTTAGCAACAACCAAATCTAGTTTACCGTCACCGTTAAAATCTGCCACAGCAACGGCATTAGGATTTGTCCCGACAGCAAAGTTAGTAGGTGTACCAAAGCCGCCACTGCCATTGTTCAGCAGTAGCGAGACATTGTTGTCATCGGAGTTAGCAACAACCAAATCCAGTTTACCGTTACCGTCAAAATCTGCTACAGCAACGGAACGGGGATTTGTCCCGACAGCAAAGTTGGTGGGTGTGCCAAAGCCGCCATTGTCATCGTTCAGCAGCACCGAGACATTGTTGTCATCGGAGTTAGCAACAACCAAATCCAGTTTACCGTTACCGTCAAAGTCTTCCACAACAACGCCATTAGGATTTGTCCCGACAGCAAAGTTTGTGGGAGTGCCAAAGCCACCACTGCCATTGTTCAGCAGTACTGAGACATTGTTGTCAATGGAGTTCGTTACCACAAAGTCTAGTTTGCTGTTACCGTCAAAGTCGGCTACAGCAACGAAACTAGGACTCACACCGACTGTATAGTTGGTGGGAGCGCCAAAGCCGCCACTGCCATCGTTCAACAGCACCGAGACATTGTTATCATCAGAGTTAGCAATTACCAAGTCTTTTTTCCCGTCACCGTCAATATCTGCCGTAGTAACGGAATTGGGATTTGTCCCAGCTAGGAAGTTAGTTGCATTTACAAATGATACGCTCATAATTGCTTTTATTAATAGTGTTTTAGCTTCCTTACTCCTATTTCTGCTAGTAAAGCTAATATTCTTTGTTAGCAAGATAGGAATGTACTATACAGCTTATTGTGTAAATCGGGGTAAGAACATCAGTAAATATACTAAGGAGTATCCAGTTTAGGACTTATCCAAAGGCTTTATTAGCGATCGCATCTATACGTATATAGTTGAAGTTATTAACCGTAAATAAAAGCAGGGTAAGAGCATCTCAATTAGGCTTGACATAAGGGCTGAGAGGAATCTAATGTAGAGTCGGTGAAACAGGAACTGAGAACTCGAATCATGTAATCGTTATCCATACCAGTCCGTTTCATTTTTTGTCGGAGAAATACTCGTCTTTTATAATTTCGTCCTGCGATAAATTCAAAACTCCCATAAAATCAAGGATTTATCACTCACCGATGCTACTGAAAGTGGTAAAAGACGAGAAATAAAATTTAGAGTTAGAAAATAATTTTACGTATTAAAAATTAATATTCTTTCATGAAGCTTAATAATAATCTTTTATTTTGTTGAGATTAGCGATCGCCTTTGTTAAAATCTAAATCATCTGCACCATCTAGCGAATCATTACTATCTACTTGCTTCGACAGTGTATTTAAAACAACTGCACTGTTAGCTAATTTCTTCTCTGGCATATTTAATCTATCAACATCAATTGATAATTCATTAGTAACTGGTTTATATTCAGGATTGTCTCGGTTTCCACTTGCTATTTCTTCTGCTTTACCGATAAAATCTTTTGCAAGTCGTTCACTAAAGCCAACAACAAATGCTATTACAAAAATCAAAGACCTTTGTTGGTCTTGAGATGATTCTTGATTCGTAGTTGGATTTAGCTTGAAAATATTAGGATTAATAAACATTGATATTAGCCCAGAGTTAATTAAGGCTAAAAATAAAACAGCAAATGCTCCTCCAATCATTGGTTTAAAAGCACCAACAAGAAATGGAGTTAGTGGATCGGAATATTTCTTTTTTTGAAATTCTTCAATTCTAATTAAAATACTGATAATACTACCTAATGTTCCTGCCGAAATAGCTAAACTGAGTTGGAGAAGAAATTCATTATATTTCTGATTTACAGATTGCCTTTTGCTATATTGTGCATTTAATTCGGCAAGGTTACTATTTAGAATTGTTAATTCTGTACTCTTGAACTCCGCATTCTTTTGTGATATTGTATTTAACTCTTTAATTTCTTCCTTGGTTGTTTTTAATTTACTAACATCATTTGCCGATGCAGAATTTGTGTTTTCTGATTGATTTTTTGCTTCAGCTTGATTTTGAATTTCTTCTACTCGGTTATCTGTATATTTTTGAATTTCTTTGATTTCGCTTTGTAAAAAATTCTTGCTAATATTATAATTATTGTTATTATAATAATTAATAATTTCTGAAAACATCCAAAGTCCTGCGATAGAAGAAGAAGTAATTCCTCCATATATAAAAACAGCACTTATAAGTCCAAAAATTACTTTAGTTGTCGTTGATGGTGAACGATGAACTGATAAAAATGGATTGATGATAAATCCTGTTATAGGATGTTCATATTTGCAAACAATTTGTTCAACATCAAATCTAATTGCCTGGGCAATATTTATATTAGACGAAGATTCACGTAGAGCTTCTATAGCAAATATTAAAGCTTTAGAGAGTTCAGTCAGTTCTCTTTGAATTGTATTCCTATTATCAGGTATCAATATTCTCGGTATTTCGTGCCACCAAATTTTTTGGGGCGTGTTTCTATTAATGAGTTTTTGGAGTCTATTAAACAAGATAATTATTTGGGATATTTCTTTTCCTGCTGAGACTAATTCTTCTTGTTTAGTTGGATCTGCAAAATTATTTAAATTATTTTTATAGAAATCTTTTATAAGTGCCTGTATCAGTGTTCTACTTTCATTTAAATTCCAATCGTCCTCAGTTGTTTTTTGATTAAAAACCATTTTAGCTCCAATTATTTTCTAACGTTTATAGCTGTTGAATAAGAGTAGTAAATATCTATGAATTCCTTTGAGGAAATTTGCCAAGATACTCAACCTCTTACTTGTATTTATCATTCACTTTTTAGCATGGAATATACGATTGTGCAGCAAATAGTACATTCAATAGTACTTTTTGTAATCAGATATCGCTGCGGTTAGAACTTAGGGGTATCTTAAAAATCCCCTTTTTAAGAGGGTTAGGGGAATCTTTTATGCGTACTATATAATCGGAGAAATTAGGGTGAGTTTTCGATGACACTAATACTGGGCATGTGCTTCAGTACTTGTGTACTATAATTAACTGAATTCCAGTATTATATATAATGGTGTGCGGCATCTAATCATAAGCAATGTCCACTCCTCCTAATCTTTCCCCTCAACAAGTAAGTGCCTAAAAGCGGATCACTCTCATCAAAAACCCTTGGGAAACTCAGAAAGCCATCAAAGAAGTGATGGTGTTTTTACCACTTATACCGTGAAGATTTACAAGCAATATAAGGATGAGGCGAACGCCAATGATTTTACTATTGCTGGGATGAAGCTTGATAACAATAAAAGTTAACTTTTTTCTTGGAGAATCATAAATGTACAATTTTACTGTTGTGCATCACCTAATTATATGGACACGATTAAATACGTTCTGACTGAAAACCAAATGCCAAAAGCTTGGTACAACATCCAAGCTGACTTGCCACAAGCCTTACCACCAGTTTTAAATCCTGGTACTGGTAAGCCAATTACACCAGATCAATTATTACCTTTGTTTCCATTGGCACTGATTGAGCAAGAAGTTAGCCAACAAAGATGGATTGAAATACCAGATGCAGTGCGCTCTATTTATTGTCAGTGGCGACCAACTCCTCTTTATCGTGCCCGTCGTTTAGAACAAGCTTTAGATACGCCTGCCAAAATTTACTACAAATATGAGGGTGTTAGCCCCTCTGGAAGCCACAAACCCAATACTGCGGTCGCCCAAGCCTACTACAATAAACAGGCTGGAGTCAAAAAGCTAACTACTGAAACGGGAGCCGGACAGTGGGGATCATCTCTAGCTTTTGCCGGTGCGCTATTCGGTTTAGAAGTCTTAGTTTATATGGTAAAGGTTAGCTACCAGCAAAAGCCTTACCGCCGAGCTTTAATGGAAACCTACGGCGCGAAAGTCGTTGCTAGCCCAAGTACTCAAACCGAAGCTGGACGTAAAATTCTTGCACAACATCCCAATAGTAATGGCAGTTTGGGGATTGCCATTAGTGAAGCTGTAGAAGTAGCTGCTGCTGATGAACAAACTAAGTATGCTTTAGGTAGTGTTCTCAATCATGTACTGCTACATCAAACCGTCATTGGTCAAGAAGCACTGACTCAATTAGAAATGGCAGGAGATTATCCTGATATTGTTATTGGCTGCACAGGTGGCGGTAGCAACTTTGCCGGAATTGCCTTCCCATTTCTCGGTGCTAAACTACGAGGAGAACGAGATATACAAGTAATAGCTGTCGAACCTGCTGCTTGTCCATCATTGACTCGTGGAAAATATGCTTACGATTTTGGTGATACTGCCCACTTAACGCCACTTACCAAAATGCATACTTTAGGTAGTAGTTTTGTTCCTGAAGGAATTCATGCTGGAGGCTTGCGCTATCACGGTATGGCTCCCCTTGTTAGCCATATAGTGAATTTGGGATTAGTTGAATCACGTGCTGAATACCAACTCGCTTGCTTTGCTGCTGGATTAACTTTTGCGGCTTCTGAAGGAATCTTGCCAGCACCAGAAGCTAATCATGCTGTCAAAGCAACAATTGACGAGGCTCTGCGTTGCAAACAAGAAGGAAAAAGCAAAACTATCCTGTTCAACCTTTGCGGTCATGGACATTTTGATATGCAAGCTTATATCGATTATCAATCTGGACGGCTTGTTGATACTGAATATAGTGCAAATGAGGTGGCAATGGCACTGGCAGGATTACCTGTAGTTGATTAGTGACCCAACAATTCGCTATTCGCAGTGACGCTCGAAACAAGCATACAGTTCAACCAACAAGCGATCGCTGACTCAAACAATATTGAAGATTTTGGGATTGAGGGCAATATCCTGTAAATAGCACGTTCAGTATTGGCTTAATGTATGACAATAATTGACTCGGCAGTAGTGATAGTGAATTGCAACAATCCAATCCACTAGATGGGTTGTGGAAAATTAGTTTGGAGTGAATACTGATGTTTCCTAATTTTCTCCCATCACAAGTTAATCAACTAACAGACCCAAAAGCGATCGCTTTTGGACAAAGCATTGAGAGAATTGCTCTTGCAAGCTCCCTAAGTCAACACCCAATCCTCACAACCTACATTTGCAAAGGTAACGGAGGAACGCCAATTGTGCTATTGCACGGCTTTGACAGTTCCATCCTAGAGTTCCGTCTTCTGTTGCCATTACTTGCTACTCAAAATGAAACATGGGCAGTAGATTTGTTAGGTTTTGGCTTTACACAAAGGCAAAAAGAAATAAATTACAGTCCAACTACAATCAAAATTCACCTTTACGATTTTTGGAAAACTTTAATCAACAGACCGATAACACTAGTAGGTGCATCAATGGGAGGTGCAACTGCAATTGATTTTACTCTCACTTACCCTCAAGTTGTAAAATCACTAATATTGATTAATAGTTTAGGTTACACTTGCGCTCCCCCGTTTAGCAAATACTTATTTCCTCCTTTTGACTTCTTGGCTGTGGAATATCTACGTCAACGCCATATCTTGGCATTAAATGTATGTAGTATCTTAGCTAATTTAGATACCAAAATACTTTTGGCTATTCAATGCGCCATGTTACACCAAGAAATGCCTGGTTGGAATGATGCCATGATTTCTTATGTAAAATCCGGTGGTTATAGTGAATTGGCAAATAGAATTTCCCAAGTTGACAAACCAACACTCATTTTATGGGGAGAAACTGATGATATGCTGCCATCTGAAGATGCAGAAAAATTTCAGCAATCTATTGCCAACTCTCAACTAATATTGCTCAAAAATTGCGGTCATGCCCCCCAAATTGAACAGCCCCAAATTACATCTCAACATATTTTGCAGTTTCTGAATATTGGGAAATTTTAATTTGGTTTAACAGGATATTTTAAAAGTTTCACCAGGTAGAATTTAGCTGTTCTGCACTTAAGCTAGTGTAGAAGAGATAAATTGATACAAAAATCTTTTATTTCTTTAGCTATAAAAAGTTATATGAAATCGTATTTATATTCTAAAAAGGAAAACAGATGACTGATAAAAAGGTTGTGCTAGTTACAGGAGCATCATCTGGATTTGGGCAGTTAACTGCTAAAAAGCTTGCTGCTGTAGGTTATTGGGTCTTCGGTACCAGTCGCAAGTCACATCCAGCATCAGGTGATGTGGAAATGTTGATGCTCGATGTTACCTCTGATGACTCAGTGCAATTATGTATTAAACAGTTGCTTACACGGACTAATCGCATTGATTTGCTGATTAATAATGCTGGACAAATTCATGCCAGTATGCTGGAAGAAACATCTTTACAACAAGCCAAGGAAATCTTTGAAACAAACTTTTGGGGGGTTGTCCGCCTCACTAACGCCGTTTTACCAGTTATGAGACAGCAGCGTAGTGGACATATTATCAATATCAGTTCAGTCGCGGGATTGATTGGCGCACCAGGTCAAGGTTTTTACAGTGCAAGTAAATTTGCCCTCGAAGGTTATAGCGAAGCACTGAGCGTGGAACTAGACCCGTTCAATATCAAAGTGTCTTTAATTGAGCCTGGTTACTTTAAGACTAACTTCAACCATGCCATGTTACCACCCACTTTCAATTATGCTGATTACGACAATGTACGTGATGTGATTCGCTCAACTGTCACTCAAGCAATTGCACAGGGCGATGATCCGATAAAAGTTGCACAGACAATTCTCTTTGCTGCTCGTAGCCGTTCCCCACGATTACGGTATCGTGTTGGTAATGAGGCACAATGGTTGCCTCGCTTGAAAGCAATATTGCCAGATAACTTGTTTCGATTTGGTGCCCGCAAGCGGTTGAATCTGCCATAAATCACAGCTTCTATTTAATACAGCGATCGCTGCGCTAACGTCTGCCGCAGGATGCCCAAATGCGAACAGCACCTCTTGTCTTGAGAAGGGTTGTAAGGCAACGCTACAGCTTTGCAATACAACCAAAATTTTAATTAGATATCAATATTTATCTGTTCTATCTGTCTAGCAGCTTTATCCCAAAGCTTTGCAGAAGTCTCATCTTTCCAATGATTTCTGAGATTTTCTGCTTTTTTATGACTAATTCGTTCTAACATTTCTAGAACTGCGGCTAATGTTAATTGATCAACAATTGCCTCTAAAGACTCCATATATTCTTTTGTCATAACTAACCTCTTGAATAGCTTTCAACATTATTTCCTAATTTTACATATTCAGATAGGTAATCTATATTACATTTAACAATTATATTAGATGAAAAATGCCAACGAAATTTATAGTCAAAGTTTTTCTGAAGGCTTACGTTTGTCTACCTTACTACCAGTAAAGTTACAAGCGATGCCTACGCAGATAATCCTACTAACCCAATTATAATGAAGCTTTGAAATAAGATAACTTGCTAAAAATAATCGACCACATTTACCTGTAAGTATCTAATTTTTCTTAATCTGAGACATTCTAGGCAAATTTGAGGGTATAGGCGGCTGAAAATGTCTAGATCAGTGCTTTCTACGGCATTGTAGACATTCAGAAGATACCGCCTAACGGTTAAATTGGCGGCGTAGCCCACACGAGAGCCGTTATCAGGCAGGTGCAGTTCGTTAATATAATCCTTCTGGTGGGGAAATATCAGATCCGGCAGCCATACCAGTGTTAGTAGATTTAATCCCTGGTTTAACAGTAGGGGATTGTTGTTTTAAGGATTGAAAAACAGAAGAAGAGTTATCTTGCTCAATTGATATATTGGTATTTGTTTGTTGATGGGACATCAAAGCTAATCCTCCCATTGCACCAGCAAGAAGAGCTGTATAACCTATATATAAATGCGTCGGGCGAATTTCCAATCCCCCTCCTTTTTTAGATTGATCCGAAAAGGGCTGAGTTATTGGTATAGCTGCTAGGAATGGCAAAGAGGCAGCTAAAGCAACACCATTAAGTCCTAAAGCATCTCCATAACGTCGGATAAATCCACGTACAAAAATGTCATCTGATAATTCTTTCCAGTTGCCATTTTCTAATGCCTCTATCAGCTCCGTTCGGATATGAGTGGAAAGCTGGATGTGATCCAAAGAAAGCCCTTTGGATTGACGGGTTTTTTGGAGTTGTTGCCCGATTTGACGTAAGCACACCATGCGTTGTTGGGCTGCAAGTTCAGCTTGTTCAGCAAGTTCTGCTTGAGAAATTATCTGATGATTCAGCAATTGTAGTGGTTTTTTCCACAGCGAATTTTCTGCTGTTTTTTTAGAGGGTTCCTCTCGGAGAGTGCAATGCTCCTGCTGTATCTCTGGCGAAGAATTGACTGTTTCTGTCGCTTGCTTGGTATCTGTAACTATTTCAACTTTTTGAGATTGTTGGGCAAATTGTTGAAATGCTAACCCGATCGCTTCTCTACCTACGGCTTTTAATAAATCTTGAGCCTGATCTGTTTGTTCACCTATTAACTTCTGCACCATCGCTAAAGCACGTCGATAAACTCGGCTACGGTGCAGTTGTACTTCTATTTCTCCTAAAAGCGATCGCAACTGATCTTGAGAAATTTCAATATTCGGATTGTCCAGAAATTGCAAATAGTATACAGGAGTAGTAACCATTGTCAAAGCCTTTTATATGAACTCAATCAAAGAAAGTTACAATCATATCTTCACTATTTTTCCTAACTTCATCTTTGTTTTCCGGATGTTAATTGTATAATTTAAATTTTTTAATCGCTCATCAACACTGAAATAAGGCAGTAATAACCGTAGTAATGCTCATAAAAAAAGATACTAGTATCATTTTGAGAAAAAACCTTGAGTGCGTACCAAGGGTAAGTTCTAGAAGTGCTGCAACGCCGTCTACTATTGTTCAGTAAATCCTTCTCATAAGCTTTGCTACGTCTGCACCCACATTCACCGTACCAATGACCCCGACCTTGGATCTTTTGCTACTGATGTCGTATCTACCTTTTTTGTAACTATTTTTCTCTTTGGATTAAGAATATAACTGATATTGCCCAAAATCACGCAATTTGGCAATTGAATTGTGCAATCATTCCATCTAGACCTCCGCAAGGGTACTCCCGCCACAGTTGCAGACTTGGGTGCAAGAGTTGAGAAAACTTTGGCAATTCGTGTTCATAGTTGTTCTTGTTCTTGTGGATTGGTCATTGACCGCGATTGGAACAGCGCACTAAATCTTTTAAAGCGTGGGTCGGTCGGACTACCGATTCTTGTCTGTGGAGGCTTAGACATTAGTTAGCCTATGAAGCAGAAAGTCTCTTTTGTGAATTTGAGATGCTCCCGCTACATTGCTTGCAATTAGCGGTGAGAGTTGTCACCTGTAACATCTGTAATTCAAGTTTTTTACTTTCACCACTTTACAGTATCAAGAAAGTCCGTAATTTTAGTCTACATAATCTGTTGGTATTTCTGCTTCAACAGTGTTATTTGAACCTATTGGACGACTACCATCTATCTCTAGAGTATCCTGAACTTGGAAATTACTCTTAGCAATTGGACGTTGACCGTCTATGTCCAGAATCTCCTCAACCTCTAAATCACTAGGGTCAATTGGCCGCTTTCCGTCTACATTTAGCATGTCATATTCTTGAAAAGCGCTCTTAGCAATTGGGCGTTGACCATCTATATTAATTGTTTTATCATAATCGTTTTCATCCTTCCCAATTGGACGCTGACCATCTATATTGATTGTTTCTTTAATTTCAATATTACTTGGATCGACTGGACGTTGACCATCTATATTAATTGTTTTATTTGTCTGTACCAGTTCCTTAGATGAGGAATCTATATCAGTTTCATCCCCTATTTCCTGCTGACCAAATTTATTTTTAGTGCTATCAACTTCGTTGGTGTTATCCATGTTCGCCATCATGATTCTAAGATTATTTATCTACTAACAATATGAACTTAAAAATTGTATTTTTTGAAACAAAAAATACTGAACATTAAGTAGAAAGCAGAAAAATTATGATTTCTCTTGCAATTTCTTTATCTAATCTAAATAGAGTACTGATGTAGGAGTAAAAAATCCTCTATCACAGCACATAATGAATCTATGACTTGAGAGGGATTTGTCGTCTCTCAAGAAACATACAGCAGGAGAGAAATGCAGTTTTGTTGCAGACATTAATGCTGGAAACTTATTTTACAGCTATTTTCAGGTAAATAGACCACGCGATAGGGCGCAAGGCCTTGCGCCCCTACCACAGGTGTGGTTCAAATACATGAAAACTGCTGTCAAGATGATGTACATCAGTCTAAAAGAGCTACCAAACCGAATCTTGACCTAAGATTTACCACCAACAAGCCACTCATCACTCCACTAGCCCCTACATCAGTAGGCTTTCGACAATCACTCGTGAAAATTGATTCCTCTTAGGCGATGGGCTACAACCCGCCTAAGAGCGATCGCTACTTTAACGGTGCATATAAATGACTAAATCTTTATTGAATGTTGCATTCACTTCAGTATACAAGTACAAAACTATACCTCTTTCAACTTTGATAACATCATCCAAGTAACAGTTAATTAGATGGTTTATTTTTTAAGAAATTTACGATACTTTGTCTTTAGTGAAAGTAAACACTACCTAATATCAGAAGAAAATTAATTATGCTTAGATTACGGGCTGTATGGTTCACTCCGGTAGCTGCTGCGCTTTTGAGTTTTGGGCTAGGTACAAAAAAAGTAATGGCGCAGATACAATATCCGTTTTCAGCTATCTACAATTCAGAAACTACTCTTGAACCGATCGCAGGAAACATTTTAAAAATAACCAATATAGGTGAAAGTGCTAATGCGCCATACGGTCTAACTAGACTTGTAAATATCAGCTATGGCAATCTCGACAATAATACAGGTGTGATTACAATTGAGCCAGATCCAGCAACGTTTGGGTTAGAAGACTTACCGCTTGGTAACATTACAATTTTTGGTCAAGGAGAAGATAAGCTATTCGGAACTACCAGGGGTACTGCTACCCTTGACTTTCAAAATTTTGTGGGCACGGTTTCTAATACTATAAGTATTACTGGTGGTTCGGGTACATTCGACGGTGCAATTGGCACACTGATCTTGACCGAGAATCTTACACTCAACCCAGATCCAACTGCTCCTGTAAGAGGTGTACCTCTAATCTCAGGTTCGTTTCAAACGTTTCAAACAATTCCAGAACCGAGGAATAACGCGGCGATCTTTAGTATAGGCTCAATTGGAGTAGGTTTCCTATTACGCCGACATAGACTTCGAGTTACATCATTTGAGTAATCATAAGCTGTATATCTCGTTTAATTTAGCGGACTGGTGGTATTTTAACAAACATCCCCATACTGCTTTTTGTCCTCAGCTCAGTCAATCACAGGAGTTGGTAGTCTTGCAATAGTCAACTGTAACGCTTGCATTTGAGGAAAATCACGCTTAATAATTTCGATAGCTTTTCTTTGACTCTCTTGATTTTTAACTATCAGTTGTGCAGTGCCATCCCCCTGAGAACCTACGCCTTTTCCTCCGAAGATATAAGGCTTAAGTGGCTCGTGATGGAGAAGCAAATGCAGCTTTTTTGCAGTTAATTGATCGGGACAAGCCGGAACTACGTGTCGGTCAAATTCCGCTTGGGCTTTTGTCATTAAAGCTCCAAGAAGTTGGGCATCTCCAAGTTGTATTGCTTCAACTGCTGCCTGGGTAATTTCAGAGCTAATAGAACCAAAATATTTTTGGACATTTTGCTCTATTGAATTAGTAGCCAAAGGATAACACTGATTCAATCGTCTTAGTATTTCTTGTGTGTTTTTGCTACCGCCGAGATCGACAATTACAAAAAACAAATCCTCACTCACTTTCAATTCGAGTAGGTCGATTTTTTCACCATCAAATATCATCAATATTGGGCGATTTCCATAAGCACAAGCCTGATCCATACGACCACAAAGGCTAGGAGTGGTTCTTTCTCCCAGATAGGCAAACTCCATTTCTGAACGAATTGTCATCTTCAAGTCATACAGACGATTAAAAGACCGAGCAATGAGAACGCAAAAGGCAGCACTCGAAGATAATCCCTTTTGGATGGGTAAGTCGGTTAGATAGTTATCAACCTCAAGTCCGCCGACACCATAGTGAGTCAGAAATTGATAAGCTGTACCAGCAGCATAACTAAAAAAACCACCCTTTGCCGCTACGCATTTCAGGGTATTAGATTCCATAGGTAATCTCAACGGTTCATAACTCCTGCCATCATTGAGAGAAGTACGAATAATTAATTCAGTAGAATTAGGTTTGACCGAGGCATAAATTCCTTGATTAGTACCAACAATTAAGGTGTAGCCCTTTTCTAGCAGAGGATTAACACTGCGATATTCTCCTGCCCAATCGCTGTGTTCTCCGAACAAACAAAGACGGCCTGGAACAAAAATTCTCATTTTAAGTTTCCTGTTCTTAATCGAGGTATATTATCCTGATTAACTTGAATAAACAACATACTATTCATCACTCCAATAGCCCACATCAGCAGCGCTTTCGGTAATCACTCTTGAGTGAGAATCGATTGGGGATCGGGAGGCGATGACTATGCTCCGTCTAGCGATGTCTACGACGGGCTGCGCCTACGCTACTTTCTCCATCCCCAGATTTCCTTACTAAACACCCCATCACCAGCAATTATGTCTGTCGGTTGCCAGGGAAGAAGCTCAAAGTCGCGGATGTCGTCTCTTATAAAAAAGATTGGAAATCAGGTGACAAAAATTTGCTTTCTCTATCGGAAATAATCGGACATATATACGTCTTTAAAGATATCTGGGATTTTGAAGCCTACTCGAACAAAATTAGTTTTAGATTTAGATCATCAATTTAAAAAAAAATGCTGTAAAACCCAACATTAACAACAGATGTGGAATATTGTTGAATAGCGATCGCTGTGTAATCCGCAGAAGTGGATAGGGACTCAACACCATCACAGAGAGTAGGGTAACGCCTTGCAAGAATTGAGCCACATCCAAACTCTAGGTGAGTCGTCGGTAAGTTTGCACCAGTGTAACCTAGCGTTCGTGCGAAAACTGCGATAATCTGCCCTGCTTCAGTCATCGCGGCAGGAATATAATGAGCGTCGCTGGAAAATCTCAGTCAGTGGAGGAAAATCGGTAATTCAATCTCAAGCGATCGCACTTTGGCCCAATAGCTGCTGAAGATTGCACTCAGAATTTATCGGAGGAAGCTCATGAACAACCAACCTAATCACAAAAACCGTAGTCTACAAGAAACGCCATGTCCTATCTGCGGTTCACAAAATTTTATTTGGGGTCGTACCGTTGGAGAATCAGTAAGTCAGTGGGTGTATTTCCGTGCTGATGGGGCTGGGTGGGGGGAAGGCGAAAAGCTGTGGGCGCGTAAGTGCCTTGATTGTAACAATGTTCAGTTA
>NZ_JADEXU010000148.1 GCF_015206895.1 Nostoc sp. LEGE 12450
CCTCTGCCTCCCCTGCCCCTCCCCAGTCCTACTTCGGTCCCAAACCTACAGCACCAGCATAAACGGCGCGATCGCCTAGTTCATCTTCAATTCGCAGCAAGCGATTATATTTAGCTACCCGTTCGCTGCGACAGAGGGAACCTGTTTTGATTTGACCGGCACGGGTTGCTACAGCTAAATCAGCGATCGTTGTGTCTTCGGTTTCACCAGAACGATGGCTAATTACTGAACGAATGCTATTACGAGTTGCCAAATCAATCGTTTCCAAGGTTTCGGTGAGAGAACCAATTTGATTGAGTTTAATCAAAATGGCGTTAGCGGCTTTTTCCTCGATACCTCTTTGCAAGCGAGTAGCGTTCGTTACAAACAAATCATCCCCTACCAATTGCACCCGCGAACCTAACTTCTGGGTCAGCAATTGCCAACTTTGCCAATCTTCTTCGTGCAAACCATCCTCAATTGAAACAATTGGGTATTGGTCAACAAGTTGTCCTAAATAATCAATAAACTCAGCCGGGGCGTGAGGTTTACCATCGTAAACATACTGCCCATTCTTGTAAAATTCGCTAGCGGCCACATCCAAAGCCAAAGCTACTTCTTCACCTGGCTTGTAACCAGCTTTTTTAATGGCAGCAACCAGCAATTCCAAAGCTACTTGATTAGATTCTAGGTTAGGGGCAAAGCCACCTTCATCGCCTACACCAGTAAGTAAACCCTTCTCATCTAATACTTGACTGAGGGTAGCAAATACCTCTGCACCCCAGCGCAATGCTTCCCGAAAAGAAGTTGCGCCAATTGGGACAATCATAAACTCTTGAAAGTCCACGTTGTTTGATGCGTGTGCGCCACCGTTAATTACGTTCATCAACGGCACTGGGAGCAAATTCGCTAAAGGACCACCCAAATAGCGATATAGAGGAATATCTAGAGATTCAGCGCCAGCTTTGGCTGCTGCTAGAGAAACTCCCAAAATCGCATTAGCCCCCAAACTGGATTTGTTAGGAGAACCATCTATGGCGATCATTGTCCGATCTAGCAGTTCTTGGTTGAGGGCATCCAAGCCTAGTAATTTTGGTGCAAGTGCTTCTTTGACGTTTTTTACTGCCTTGAGTACGCCTTTGCCCCCATAACGGCTTTTATCGCCATCACGCAGTTCGTGAGCCTCAAAAGTGCCTGTGGAAGCACCACTGGGAACCTGCGCTAGCCCGACAACACCATTGGCTAAATGCACTTCGGCTTCAATTGTCGGTCTACCGCGTGAATCAAGAATTTCACGGGCTGCGATCGCTTCAATGGCAGTGTCTAAAAATTTACTCATCTGTACTTTATCCTTTATTCGAGTGTGTTACGCACCCAGTCCAGTTGCCTAACCCAATCGCTAGCTTATGCTGTTAAGAGACTTTATTGGCTGAGATTAAAGAAGATTTCCATTGTATGGATAGGGAACAAGACCAAAAACGGGTAAGGGAATCAATGAAGGCAGGAGGCAGAAGGCAGGAGGCAGAAGGAAAATTAATTGCCCTCTCCTTTAATTTTTTCCCTGATGGCATTTCTACCTGAAGACTTTCAGCTAGGTAAAATGTTTGTAGAGAATAACACTAAATCAATTACACAGAAAAGGTCAATATGCGATTACTACATACAATGCTACGGGTAGCAAATCTGGAAGAGTCGTTGAAGTTCTACTGTGAACTTTTGGGTATGAAATTACTGCGCCGAAAAGATTATCCAGGGGGAGAATTTACCCTGGCTTTTGTGGGCTATGGTGACGAAAGCGACAACGCAGTGATCGAACTAACCTACAACTGGGGTGTGGAAAAGTATGAATTGGGTAATGCTTACGGTCACATTGCCCTTGGAGTTGATGATATTTACGCTACCTGTGAAGAAATCCGCAATCAGGGCGGTAAAGTCGTGCGCGAACCAGGGCCAATGAAACATGGTTCAACAGTAATTGCTTTTGTGGAAGATCCAGATGGGTATAAAATTGAGCTGATTCAACTAGGATCTCAAGGATCAGCAGCCAAACAGGAATCACAAGAGCAACTTGTGAGTCAGTAATTCTTATAAGGGATTTCCCAAAAAATAAATTATCGCTAGGGTGGAATTTCACTTAATTAAGCTGGATTTAGATCCCCGACTTCTTGAAGAAGTCGGGGATCTGAGCAGCAAGTTTTGCTTAAGAGCAAGATGTGCGAGACTTTTGGCTTTTTGCCTCCGCTTTTTAGGCGGGTTAGGGGATATCCTCTGCGTAAATCCTATTAGTGTATCCGTATTCCTAAGAGCGTAGGCGTAGCCGTCGTAGGCATCACTCCAATAACATCATCTGGCAAAGTCCGTTCATAACAGTGTTTTCGTTTTAAATTAGGAAATAGGTAGTAGATTAAACTATCACCAAATTACCATTCCTAAATCGCCACTGGAGATACACGCGGATATACGCTGAGAATGTTTGGATAATTAGGGACTGGGGACTAGGCACTAGGAATTAGTGACTAGGTAAAAGTTTTTCCAATCCCCAATTCCCAATTCCCAATTCCCAATCCCTAAACTAAAAATCAAAATTCCAAAATTATAAAGATGCAACCTACAGATCCGAATAAATTTACTGATAAAGCCTGGGAAGCAATTGTTAAATCTCAGGATATAGTCCGTGCTTATCAACAACAGCAACTAGATGTTGAACATTTAATTATTGCCCTGTTAGAAGAACCCACTAGTCTAGCAATACGTATCCTGGCTCGATCTGAGGTCGATCCAATCCGCTTTCAACAGCAGCTAGAAGCCTTTATCCAACGTCAGCCCAAAGTTGGTAAAAGCGATCAGCTTTATCTTAGCCGTAGTTTAGATGTTTTACTAGATAAAGCTGAGGAAGCTAGAGTCAGGATGAAAGACTCCTACATTTCCGTAGAACATATACTTTTGGCTTTTGCTGAAGATGATCGCATTGGACGAAAGATCCTCAAAAGCTTTAGTGCGGACGCAGCTAAACTAGAAGCTACTATCAAAGCCGTTCGCGGTAGCCAAAAGGTAACAGATCAAAGCCCAGAATCGCGCTATGAAGCTTTACAAAAATTTGGCAGAGATTTGACAGAACAGGCAAAAGCTGGAAAACTCGACCCAGTAATTGGGCGAGATGACGAAATTCGGCGGGTAATTCAAGTATTGTCTCGTCGGAGCAAAAATAACCCCGTATTGATTGGTGAACCTGGGGTAGGTAAAACTGCGATCGCAGAAGCTTTGGCACAACGGATGGTAAACGGTGACGTTCCCGAATCTCTGAAAAACCGCCAACTCATCTCTTTAGACATCGGTAGTTTAATTGCTGGGGCAAAATTGCGAGGAGAATTTGAAGAACGCCTGAAAGCTGTCCTCAAAGAAGTCATGGACTCTAACGGTCAAATTGTCCTGTTTATCGACGAACTACACACCGTAGTCGGTACAGGTTCGAGCCAACAAGGGGCAATGGATGCCGGAAATCTGCTCAAACCAATGCTGGCGCGGGGAGAACTGCGTTGTATTGGTGCAACTACCCTCGACGAGTTCCGCAAACACATTGAGAAAGACGCTGCTTTAGAACGCCGCTTTCAGCAAGTATTTGTCGATCAGCCAAGTGTGGAAAATACTATTTCCATTCTGCGGGGGTTGAAAGAACGCTACGAAGTGCATCACAACGTCAAAATTTCTGATTCGGCTTTGGTAGCAGCAGCAACACTGTCAGCGCGTTATATTAGCGATCGCTTTTTGCCAGATAAAGCCATCGATTTGGTAGATGAAGCCGCAGCACAGTTGAAAATGGAGATTACCTCCAAACCAGCAGAATTGGAAACCATCGATCGCCGCCTCATGCAGTTAGAAATGGAAAAGCTGTCATTAGCTGGCGAAGAAAAGGGTACTGCCCAAACTAAAGAACGTTTGGAGCGAATTGAGCAAGAAATCGCCAATTTGACTGAAAAACAGCAAGTATTTAATGAGCAATGGCAAGGTGAAAAGCAGATATTGGAGGCGATAAGCGCTTTAAAGAAAGAAGAAGATGCGCTGCGAGTGCAAATTGAACAAGCGGAACGCGCTTATGACTTAAATAAAGCTGCTCAACTGAAGTATGGCAAATTGGAAGGAGTACAGCACGAGCGTGAAGCCAAGGAAGCGAGCCTTTTAGAAATTCAAAACCAAGGTTCCACGTTGTTGCGAGAACAAGTCACCGAAGCTGATATTGCCGAAATCGTCGCCAAATGGACAGGAATTCCCGTCAATCGCCTGTTGGAATCAGAACGGCAAAAATTGCTGCAACTAGAAAGTCATTTACATCAACGAGTCATTGGGCAAGAAGAGGCTGTAGAAGCTGTAGCAGCAGCCATTCGCCGCGCCCGTGCGGGGATGAAAGATCCCTCGCGTCCCATTGGTTCATTTTTGTTCATGGGCCCCACAGGAGTGGGCAAAACCGAACTCGCCCGTGCTTTAGCTCAGTTTCTCTTTGATTCTGATGATGCCTTGGTGCGCTTGGATATGTCTGAGTATATGGAAAAACACTCAGTTTCTCGGTTAGTGGGAGCGCCTCCAGGATACGTAGGCTATGAAGAAGGCGGTCAGCTTTCCGAGGCAGTTCGCCGCCGTCCCTACTCAGTGGTGCTGCTGGATGAAGTCGAAAAGGCGCACCCCGATGTGTTCAATATTTTATTGCAGGTATTAGATGATGGGAGAATTACTGACTCTCAGGGGAGAACGGTAGATTTTCGTAACAGCGTTATTGTGATGACCAGTAACATAGGTAGCGAACATATTTTGGATGTATCTGGTGATGATTCCCAGTATGAAACGATGCGGAAGCGGGTAATGGAAGGTTTGCGATCGCATTTCCGCCCCGAATTTCTCAACCGCGTCGATGATATTATTCTCTTCCATACCCTAAATCGCACCGAAATGCGGCAAATCATCCGTATTCAACTCAAGCGGGTAGAAAATCTCCTGCGCGAGCAAAAAATCTTCTTTGAGATATCCCAAGCAGCTTGCGATCACCTTGTGGAATCAGGCTATGACCCAGTTTATGGGGCGCGTCCACTCAAACGCGCAATTCAGCGAGAAGTAGAAAATCCCCTCGCCACCAAGTTATTGGAGAATACTTTTATCTCTGGAGACACGATTATCATTGACAAAAATGAGAACGGTCTGTCTTTTAGTAAAAAGGTGCTGGTGAAGGTGTCAGTACCACAGATTGCTACATAGTCTAAGAAGGCGATCGCTACATCAGTTTATATTTAGTAATCTATGTGCGATCGCTTTTAATTTTAGTTAATATTTTCAGTGGAAGTGTGAAGTCGATCGCTACATTAGTTTGGTCTTTATAGCGGTTATTGAATTAAAGCTTGAAACCGCTCATCTTCCCGAATATCATCAAAATCTGAGTCACTTTTTGCCGTCTCTCGATATTTATCAGGACTCAGATTAATTGCTTGTTGTAGGTTTTCTAGTGCCTGTTCAATGTTACCTTGTAGAGCATAACAGCAAGCTTTGTCATACCAAGCATAGTGATAATCTGGTTTAAATTTCAGTGCTTGGTCGTAGGATGCAATCGCTTCTTCATTACGTCCTAAATTCTTTAGTACATCACCTTTACTGTTCCAGGCATAGTGATAGTCTGGTTTAAATTTCAGTCCTTGGTCGTAGGACGCGATCGCTTCTTCCTTACGTCCTAAGTTCTTTAGTACATCACCTCTCCTGTCCCAAACATCGTGAGCGTCAGGTTTAAACTTCAGTGCTTGGTCGTAGGATGCGAGCGCTTCTTCAAAGCGTCCTAATTTGCCTAGCGCATGACCTTTAAAGTACCAGCCATAGTGATCATCGGGTTTAAATTTCAGTGCTTGATCGTAGGATGCGAGCGCTTCTTCAAAGCGTCCTAATTTGCCTAACACATCACCTTTAAAGTACCAGGCATAGTGATAATCAGATTCATTTTTCAGTGCTTGGTCGTAGGATGTGATCGCTTCTTCAAATCGTCCTAAATTCTGTAGTACATCACCTTTTCTGCTCCAGGCATAGTGATAATTGGGTTTAATTTTTAGTGCTTGGTCGTAGGATGCGATCGCTTCTTCAAAGCGTCCTAAATCCTTTAGTGCATTACCTTTACTGCTCCAGGCATAGTGATAATCAGGTTTAATTTTTAGTGCTTGGTCGTAGGATGTGATCGCTTCTTCAAAGCATCCTAAATCCTTTAGTGCATTACCTTTACTGCTCCAGGCATAGTGATAATCAGGTTTAATTTTCAGTGCTTGGTCATAGGATGCAATCGCTTCTTCAAAGCGTCCTAAATCCTTTAGTGCATTACCTTTACTGCTCCAGGCATAGTGATAATCAGGTTTAATTTTCAGTGCTTGGTCATAGGATGCAATCGCTTCTTCAAAGCGTCCTAAATCATCTAGCGCATTGCCCCGATTGTACCAAGCTTCGTAGTAATCAGGTTTAATTTTAAGTGCTTTGTTGTAGGAAGTGATCGCAGCTTCAAATTCGTCAGCAGAATCTAACAACCTACCCAGTTCACGTTGTAAACTTGCCTGACGACTCTGCGGTTGATGTTTTTCGGTCAGCAAGTCTTGGATTTCCAGAACTTTTTCAATTTTTTGTTCAGAGCTAAGTTTTAAATATTCTTCATAGTCTGCTTCATCTAGTAGACGAGTTGATTCTTGTTCTACCACCTCTAGCGTTGTTGGTAATTCAAACACCCCAGAACGCCAATCAAAAAAATCCGGGGCGCGATGAATAAAATAGTTTATCGAGAATGAACGCAAAAGGAAAACAAAGCTAATTTGAAAATCATCTCTAAAGCGTTCTCGCTGTTGGTTGAGGTGATTTAAAATATGTGGAACACTTGTTAAATTGCTAAATTGTCCTTCTGTTATTTCCCCAAAACTTCTTTTTTCATATTTGTATAAAGAATATTCCAGACCTTTAATCAATAAAATATCAACTTGCTTGTCTTTAACAAACTCTGCTACTGGCTGATATAAATTATCAATTGCCTCAACCAAGCGCAAAACTGTAATCTTCTTCTGCGGAATCTCCTGTGGAAGTTTGACAATCAAATTGTCTGCTTCCACAGGTGTACATTGGACAAAAAATAAACCAAATCCTGATTTCCGCCTCAGTGCGCGAAGCAAATCTTGATAAGCTTCTTCTGGTTCTGCGGGTAAATCATCATCCCAATCGCTTAAATTTGGGTTCATGGAAGTTTCGCTACGGCTTCTTTAAATTCTGGAATTCCTTGAATCAATGGATGAATATCATACCAACGCTGCATCTCTCCATCATCATCCAAATAACGGTATTCTAAAAGACAACGGTTATACATCAAACTGCGATATCGGTCATCATTAATAATGCGTTTAGAACAAGACACTTCCGCTAAAAGACACCATTGATGATTTTCCACAGCGCGGCGATAAGTATCTCTGGCTTGAGTAATTGCTCGTCGCACCGCCTTTTCTGAAACAGGTAACTCTTCAGTGCGTCCAATGGCATCTTGAGTTAACAATAGCAAATTCCTCACATGACCTCCACTCATTAAACAAAGTCTGTCTAAGGTTTGGGGACTGTCGAAAATTTCCGTTTCTAGTGATAGTTCGGGTGCAATTTGCCGGACTCGCTTGTTAATTACTTCCTTAACTTTCTTGAGTCCTGGCTGATAAACGTCTCCCTTGAGAGTGTTTACCATAATCATTGGCAAAATTTGGGGGTCGCCGTAGATATCTCTGAGGTCTGTTGCCCTGGTAGAATAGACCATTGAAATGGGGACAGTGTAAATCAAATGGCAATCTAAAGCTTGGAGTTGTTCGCTGCGGTCTAAAAAGACTTCCTCATAGTTAGTGCGTTCTCCATCTTTGACTAACACCATCCGGTCTAAGTTATCGACAATTACCGCCAGTTTCTTGTAGCCATTAGGTAAGTGCTGTTTTGCATCCAACAAAAATTCATTTAACACCTGAATTAATGTGACGGTGTAAGGATCAATTTTTTGGCGAATCTTCTGGCGTAATTCAGGAACAGCCCTTAAATTTGCAGTCAATTTGGCGAATTGAGCAAGTTGGGCTTCTACTCCCAGACTCTCAAATTCTATGGGAGTCTGCGCCAAATCTTTCAAATCTTCCCAACGACCTTTCAACCAGTCGAGTATAGGACGAGGACTAGCAATTCCTTTTAAATCTTTGAGCAAACGGCGGGTACAGGCGAGGAGTATATCTGTATATTGGGCATCTTCAGAATCGATATCCTCTTCATCAGCCGCAAAATACACAACATAAAATTCTCGATTTTCTAAATATTTCTTTAACCTGAGTAATTCTGTAGACTTCCCCGCACCCCGATGACCAGAATACAGTTGGCAAGTATTTGTATCTGCTAATCGCATCCGATTTCCCAACTCTTGCTCAATATCCGCATCTCCGCGCACATCCTGACAATCTACATATTTTGGATCGCCTGCGGGTAAGGGTTCAAAGGGATTAAAGGCATTATAGAGTTTTGCGAGTAAGTCAGAACTATTAACCATAGGTAAAAAATATTGCAATGTTGTTCATAATAATGGAGATTATAAAAAATTGAGGTGCTTGGCAAAAGAAGAAATTACAGGACTTAAGCATTCAAAATTTGAAGCTCTGAAATAGTTTACTCACCTGGGTTGTCGCGTAAGTTTTACCCCACCCTAACCCTCTCCTTGCAAAGGGCTACTGTGTATACACAAGTCCTAAAATCCTTGCCTGGTAAGATACAAGCCTTAGTAGGCAAGGTTTTGAACCGAGCAAGCTAATTGTCAATAGTGTCAGCTTATTCATAGAGGTTTAACGGAAAATCAAGGATTTTAAAAATAATTTTCCGTTCTTTTGTGTCCATGTGATTCCCAACTCAACTTGTGTATACACGGTAGCTCCTAAAAGGAGAGAAGCTTTGAATTGTTCCCCCTTCCCGAAGCGGGAAGGGGGTTAGGGGGTTAGGTCTATTTATATACTTGCATATCACCGAATTGAAAATGGCTATACACGCTTAATAAGATGTAATTTAAACTAGATCGCCCTATTTTTCTGATTCGTCAGGTGAGAATGGGCGATCTAGTTTGTATTGGAGTACAGATATTACTGGGTAATTCATAATACAGCTAATAAAATAGCAAGAGCAGATTTCCTGTCCTGGAGATTCCTCCCGATGAAAGTAATCCAAGCTCTTGCTCGTTATTTCCCAGATAAATGTGGTGGTATTCAAGTAAACCTCAACGATTTACTGCCAAAATTGCGGACGCATGAAATTGACATCCAGATAGCAGCAGCTAGTAACGGTTCTCCACATAGTGATACTTACAAATACAACGATGTAGAAGTTTATCGATATCCTGTATTCCCTGTACCTAGAACACAACCAAATCATGGTCAATTTCCTCATGGAAAATTTGAGGATTTTGCTAATTGGCTATCTCACCAAAAAGCAGACATTTACCATCAGCACCATTGGGAAGTATCTTGTGGATTGCCTCATCTACGTTTGGCAAAAGAATTAGGCTTGTCAACGGTTGTAACAATCCATTATCCTCTACCCTTATGCCAGCGAACTACTTTGATGTTTAATGGACAACAGGCTTGTGATGGCAAAATAGATGTGGTGCGTTGTTCCCAGTGTGCTGATAGTTTGAGCAGAAAGCTACCTGCTGCAATGGTCAAAGGTTTTAGCTATCTGCCCGAAGCTATTTTGGGGAGAGTGCCATTGCCTGTAAGTGCCTATCTTCCTGCCTCCGTAGACGAGGGCAACTTAGGACAGTTTGTGCGTCCTTTTGTGATACCTAGTTATGTTACTGCCCGCAAAAAAAGTCTGCTAGAAATGGCAAAATTTGCTGACCGCATTATACCAGTGTGTGATTGGCTTTATGAAGCTCTACTGATTAACGGCATTCCTGAAAAAAAACTCGTTCTATCTCGACACGGAATTTCTGACGCTACCCAAGGAAAATCAACACAGGTAAAACAGCAATCTGACACTTTAAAAGTAGTTTTTTTAGGACGCTGGGATATATATAAAGGTATTGATATCTTAGTCCAAGCAGTTAAAGATTTACCTGCGGTGATTCCCATTGAGTTGATAATTCATGGCATAGCGCAAGATGAACGATATCGCCAAACAATTTTTAACCTGATTGACAATGACCCTCGAATTCGCGTAGAGAAACAACTAACTAGAGTTGAACTTACCCAGGCTCTAGCCAATTACGACATCCTAGCTGTACCTTCCCAATGGCTAGAAACTGGGCCTTTAGTTGTCTTAGAAGCCCATGAAGCCGGTCTTCCTGTAATTGGTTCCAATTTGGGGGGTATTGCGGAACTGGTAAGACATGGTATTGATGGTTGGCTAGTAACTGCTAATGATACTAAGGCTTGGACTGAAGCTTTGCGGCAGTTAGCAACGGATGCAAATTTACTGTCCCAATTGCGCCAAGGTATTAAACCTGTTCGCACGCTAGATATGCAAGCTGCGGATTTAGTAGACATATATAACAAATTGCAACAGTAGTTTATACAGCATTTCTGCTTGATAGTAGTGAAATCCGAATAAAATAAAGAGGCATTCCTGACCTCAAAATAATTGAGAATCGCGGAAAATTGATCCTCAGAATTATTTCTGCAACTAAAACAGGCGGATAACCATGCTAGAACAAGGCACTATCAGTATTCATACTGATAATATTTTCCCGATCATTAAGAAGTCGCTCTACTCAGATCACCAAATTTTCTTGCGGGAACTGGTATCCAACGCTGTAGATGCTATCCAAAAGCTGAAAATGGTATCCCGCGCCGGAGATTATGCTGGAGACATCGGCGAACCGGAAATTGAAATTGCCATTGACAAAGATAACAAAACTCTTTCCATCTCCGATAACGGTATCGGGATGACCGCAGATGAAGTTAAGAAATATATCAATCAGGTTGCCTTCTCTAGCGCCGAAGAATTTATTCATAAATATGAAGGCAAATCAGATCAACCCATAATTGGCCACTTCGGTCTTGGTTTCTACTCTTCATTCATGGTGGCGCAAAAGGTAGAGATTGATACTCTCTCTTATCAAGAAGGGGCGCAGGCAGTTCACTGGACTTGCGATGGTTCCCCAGCTTTCACCCTAGAAGATTCGTCCCGGACAACTCGTGGTACTACTATTACTCTCAGCCTGCAAGGAGAAGAAGAGGAATTTTTAGAGTCTGCACGAATTAAGAATCTTGTCAAGACCTACTGCGACTTTTTACCAGTACCAATAAAACTAGAAGGTGAGGTATTAAATAAGCAAAAAGCACCGTGGCGAGAGTCTCCAAGTAATCTGAGTCAAGAAGAGTATTTAGAGTTTTACCGCTACCTGTATCCTTTTCAGGAAGAACCTCTGTTGTGGGTGCATTTAAATACAGACTATCCCTTTATCATCAACGGGATTTTGTATTTCCCCAAAATGAGGCCGGATGTAGATGTTACCAAAGGTCAGATCAAGCTATTTTGCAATCAAGTTTTTGTCAGTGACAACTGCGAAGAAATTATTCCGCAATTTTTGATGCCGATGCGGGGTGTGATTGATAGCACCGATATTCCCCTGAACGTATCGCGTAGTGCCTTGCAAGGCGATCGCACCGTGAAGCGAATTGGTGACTACATTGCCAAAAAAGTAGGCGATCGCCTCAAAGAACTTTTCCGCGATAATCGTGAACAATACATCAGTGCTTGGAAAGACCTCGGCACCTTTGTAAAATTTGGCGTTCTCAACGACGATAAATTCAAAAAACAAATTGAAGATATCATCGTCTTCCGCACCACCGCCAAGCTGACAGAAAAAGTTGCTGCTGAAACTCCAGTAGTTGAAGTCCAGTCTTCAGACGGCGATGCTTGGCAAGATGTGACTCCTTCACCCAGTGCTGAAAACTCAACTCCCACCGCTCCTTACACGACACTGAAAGAGTATCTAGAACGCAACAAAGAACGCAACGAAAACCGAGTTTTCTACAGCACCGATGAAACAACCCAAGCTACATACATAGAACTGCACAAAAATCAAGGTTTGGAAGTCCTGTTTATGGACTCCTTCATTGACACCCACTTTATCAACTTCCTAGAGCGGGAATATCAGGATGTCAAGTTTACACGGGTAGACTCAGATTTAGATAATACTCTGCTGGAACAAGATAAAGATAAGGAAATTGTCGATCCTAAGACGAACAAAACCCGCAGTGAGACGATTAAAGAGTTATTTGAGAAATCTCTCAACAAACCCAAACTCAACATCCGTACCGAAGCGTTGAAATCAGACGATCCTCAAGGTACACCACCTGCGATGGTACTTTTACCAGAGATTCTGCGCCGCCTGCGAGAAATGAACGCCATGATGCAGCAGGGAACAGCAGAGTTTCCCGAAGATCACATTTTGCTGGTGAATACTGCTCACCCGCTAATTCAAAATCTGGCAAATCTGAACCAAGGTACTATTATCCAAGGTGATGGTCAATCGTCTACAGATCAGTTAGTGAACTTGATTTGTCAACACGTTTACGATTTAGCGCTGATGTCTCAAAAAGGATTTGACGCTGAAGGAATGAAATCTTTCGTCGAGCGATCGAATGAGGTACTCACCAAGCTGACTGAACAAGCTAGTAAATAGTTGGGAATTGGGAATTGGGCATTGGGCATTGGGCATTGGGCATTGGGAATTGTTTCTCCCCCTGCTCCCTGCCCCCTGCCTCTTCTCCCACTTCTGTTGTCTAAGACATAGAATGGAAAGGCTGTATTAAAATAACAATCTGGAGATACTTGCTATGTCTCGTCGCTGTGAACTAACTGGTAAGAAGGCAAATAACGCCTTTGCTGTTTCTCACTCCCACCGTCGCACAAAACGCCTTCAGCACGCCAATCTGCAAAGCAAGCGTGTTTGGTGGGCAGGCGGAAATCGCTGGGTAAAATTAAAGCTGTCCACCAAAGCAATTAAAACCCTAGAAGTTAAAGGGCTAGAAGCAATGGCGAAAGAAGCTGGTATTAACCTCAATCATTACTAAGTAATCTGGTATTTGATAACCTGAGACTATGTACGGGAGACAGGATAAGCGGCTAAAGCCGCTGTTCATCCTGGTTCCCTACCAAAATCGGACTAAAATTAGAATTAGGCGGCTCATTACCTAAAATTAATTCTGAATTACGTTAGCGTAGCGGTAGCGAGTCCGCGATAGCGAAGCGATAGCGAAGCGTTAGCGAAGCGTCATTACGAATTACGAATTACAAATTATCCCTGTTGTATCTGCTTTTGTACCCAAAGACGAAAAGCTTTGAATGTTGCATTTCTGCCTTCGGTTATAGTTTGCTCAAGATATTGAGTAATCGCTTCGCCTAATTTAAATTGAGGAAAATTTAGGCTTTGCTGAGACTCTACATAATGACCATCTTGCAGAACATTAATTTGCAGCTTTCCTTTATTAAAACGCCAAAGCTCAGGTACTTTTAAAGCTTCATAAATATTAGGATGAGTGCGAGAAGTAATGTCAACTTCTATAGCTAAATCTGGAGGGGGGTCTACTGTTAAATCTAGACGCTTCTTCCCACGAATTTTAGATTCATTTTTTATATAGAAACACTGATCAGGTTCTATACCTTGAGCCATTAATTGGTTTTTGAAAGTTGTAGAACCAAGACTGATGAACTCAGTATTTAGCTCTTCCAGAAGCGCTTTGACTAAATCGCTAATAATTTCTTTATCATATTCATGTTCTGGCAGTGGTGCCATAATCTCCAGTATTCCCCTGTCATAAGCAATTCGTGCTACACGGTGTTCGCCTAAATCCTCTAGAATTGTTTCCAATTCCTGCCAGGTTACATCTCGCAGTAACACTCTTTGTCCTGGTGGAACATGGATGCGCTTTAATTCCAACAACATCATCTCCACTCCCAGTAGCTTATATCTAAATTTAGCTTACTCTACTAATTCATTGCGACAATTTTTGCTTGTATCGAATTGTCAAATGCTTACAAGCCGCACCTTGTTGTCGGATATCACCTAACTCCTCATAGAAATGTCAGCAGAGAAGCATAGTTTAAAGAAAAAACCTCTGGGGACTCCAGAGGTTTGAGTTCCTGATTTAGTTTCTATTGGTTACTACAATTTGTCCTCGGTCATTTCCAGATAGAAAAGGAAATTATTTGATTTGAAAGGACTTAAGGGAAAGCAAACTTTATAGAAGTGTCTAAATATACTAGGCCAAAAAATAATGAATGACCTTGCAAAAATATTTATTGAACCAGAGGAAATTGCCAATTTTTTCAAAATTTTAGTAAAACCTGTCTTTAGCTAGAGAAAATTAGTCGTAAATACGTCTAGAAATCCTTTTTTTCTCAACTAAAATATTTTCATACTATAGATAGATATTTATATCATAAATATGGCAGATAGTAAGGGATGTAGTTTTCCTACTATGGGCGGATGTAGACTTAATATAAACTCCTAAAAATCCTGTATCTTTCTGGAAACAATAAGTTAGATATCTTGCTATTTGTTCCGATAAGAAATTTTAAATGAGCAATTATTATTAAAGCGGAAACTCTATGTTAAACTCTTACTTTTTTCTATTCAGATGATTTGTAATATTTTAGTAAAACTATTATCAAGTTTTGATAAATATTTTTTATTTTTTGTGAAAGCTATTGACTAGATGTAAGATTATCCTTAAATAAAGAATAGTGGATTAAGATAAAGATTGAGTAACTGTCACTTTGGCGTTGCAATTTTCTTCGAAATAGGTTCAAATTTAAGACTATCTACTGATGAGAAAGCCACTAGTTTTAGATAGTCTAATAAGTAGATTCTTATTCATACCTGACCTTGACTGTTTTTAGCTTCCCATTAACGGAACAAGATCCAACTTTTCATTGGCAATCAAAAATTAACCTACTTAAATATTAGTAGGTTAGTCTATAAACCGTATTGTAGAACTCAGTAAAATCATCAATATAAGGGCTACCCGAAGCCTTGAAAGTGTTTACCTATTACCATCAACTAGGGGTAATGGTCTTAACCAATACCATTATTGCACCGGGCTTCAGGAAAATCTGTCAAATTTTAGCGGCTAACTAGTGATTGGTTTAATGGTTTGAAGTATTTTTATTCCAAGTGAAGACCATTAATGTCCAATTTTAATTTATTAAAACCTGAATCAAGGCAGTAATATCGCTCCTAAATTATCAGAATATTAGGGGTATATACCTGTCGCTATTTGCACACCACGTCAATATTTAATTAACCTTCTAGGCTCAATTAATTTGCAGTTGTAAATCCTGGCATCTCAGGATTAAAGCAGTTGCAAAAGACACATTTGCCCACATTTTATACTTGGTAGAAACTGATAAAAATTATGTCAGAAAATTTCAGTCCAGAGAAAGCTTTTGAATGCTATGACATGCATGAGAGCAAGTTCTTAACACCTTTCCAACGGAAGGCACTGCTGAAAAACCTGCAAGCTAATTTACAACCAGAATATCGTCGGCGGATTGAAATTATGTTACTTGCTGATAAAGGTAAATCTCAAAGCCAAATCTGTGAAATCTTAAGTTGTTCCCAGGAAATGGCACGGTACTGGATTGGTGTAGCAGAGGCAGGTTTAGCACATAAATGGAATGAGCGACCGATAGGTAGACCAAAAACTGTTAACGATCAATATATTGAACGCTTGAAAGAATTGGTAAGTAATAGTCCGCGTGAATATGGTTACGCATTTAGCTGCTGGACAGCACAATGGCTAAGTAAACATTTAGCAAATGAATTTGGCATTGCAATTACCGATCGCCATGTTAATCGGCTGCTAAAAAAAATGGGACTTTCTACTAAGCGCAAAAATTCTTGTCCACAAGAAACTGACAAAAATAAAGATACTAGTATTACAATCTGCGACTTGCAATCTAACTCTGAACCTAGTTTGCATTGGTCATTTAATCTAATTCAGACCAATAACTAATACTGTTTTGGAGGTTAGAAAATGCCATCAGCGTTTTCCCAGCAATATTTAGCTGAACAAATTACCCAAGTCTTGGGTAAGTCGCTGTCAAAGGAAGAACTTGATACGTGTCTTGGAGGGCTGAAGATTGTCGAACCACAAGTAGCAAAGCAGTTTTGGCAAGCAACTACAACTGACGCAGGAATTTATATTGTCTTGGGTGGTAAAGTCAGGCTGCTGGATAACTCTAATAATTTAATTACCACTCTCTTTTCTGGATCGTCATTTGGCGAGTTGACTTTATTTCCAGAAAAGGAATTTAGTCCTTATGTTGCTAGAGCTTCGGCAAACTTAAAGCTTTGTTATATCAACCAAGAGACTTTACAAGAGGTAATTCGGACATCGCTTAGTGTCCGCGATCGCCTTTTAAGACGCGCAGAGGTCTGGGATTTGCTGCTGTCATGTTGTTACAACTCCTTAATTGGGCATAATGGCTCTGTTGAGGAGACGTTCAAAGCGCTATCTCTATTTGAGCGACACAATCTAGAAAGTGGTTCTTTAAGTGCCAATCTCACTAAAGATATCAAGCTTTGGTTATTGCATCGGGGCGAACTGCTGGATTCTCATGGGCGAAGATTGACACCTGGAAACATCTACCTGAATCCCAAAGAGGGAAGTTTGCAGGTAGCGCAATCAGCGATCGCTTACAGTTTGAGTAATACGGATTGGCAAACAGCCCTACAACACTGGCCGCAATTAGCGGAGTTGATAGATTCCCAAGAGCCTCAAACTGTCCTGGAGAGTGGAGATTTGGGGCTGGGGACTAGGAAAGACTCTTCTCAATCCCCAATACTTCGGCTTCGCTCAGTACAAGTTCCCAATTCCCAATCCCCAATTCCTAGCATTGAGCCAAAACAAAAGCAAAGGAAACAACGGCCGTACTTTCCTAGCCCAAAGGTAAAGGCTGGGCATTGGTTGGGACGCTTGACTAAACGGTATCCGTTTTTTGAACAACAAAGCGCCTCTGACTGTGGAGCATCTTGCCTAGTGATGATTAGTCGCTATTGGGGTAAACGCTTTAATGTTAACCGCATCCGAGATTTAACTAACGTCAGTCGCAGTGGGGCATCAATGCGGGGTTTGACAGCCGCAGCAGAAAGTATCGGCTTTTCTACCCGTCCGGTGAAAGCTAGCTTCGATAAACTAGCCCAACAACCCTTGCCTGCGATCGCTCACTGGGAAGGTAAGCACTATGTTGTCGTCTATGAAGTCAATAAAAAACGGGTGATTATTGGCGACCCCGCTATCGGTCAACGTACCCTTACCGCTAGCGAATTTAAAGCCGGTTGGACTGGTTATGCCCTGTTATTACAACCCACAGACTTACTCAAAGAAACCCAAGAAGCGACTACAGCATTTTGGCAATTTTTTGATTTAGTCAAACCTCACTCACAAGTACTGCTAGAAGTGTTTCTCGCTTCGGTGTTGATTCAGGTGTTTGGACTAGTTACACCTCTATTTACCCAGCTATTATTAGACCGAGTAATTGTCCAGGGTAGTACCCTAACTTTAAACGCCGTTGGTTTAGGCTTACTAATTTTTGGTTTTTTCCGCATTGCTCTGAATGGACTGCGGCAATATCTACTAGATCACACAGCCAATCGTCTGTCACTAACACTGCTGGTAGGTTTTATTAAGCATACCTTTCGCTTGCCCCTAGCTTTTTTTGAGTCACGGTACGTTGGCGATATTGTCTCTCGCGTCCAAGAAAATCAAAAAATTCAGCGCTTCTTAACTGGAGAAGCACTATCTATTGGTTTGGATTTGATGACAGTATTTGTCTATCTGGCATTGATGTTTTGGTATAGCTGGCAAATGGCATTGTTCAGTTTAGCGATCGTCCCGCCTTTTGTATTCTTGGCGCTGGTCGCTACACCTTTTTTGCGCCGCATTAGCCGCGAAGTTTTTAATGCTTCAGCTAAAGAAAACAGTTATTTGATTCAATCTCTTACGGGTATTCGCTCAGTTCGCTCAATGGCAATTGAGCAAACAGTCCGATGGCATTGGGAAGAACTGCTGAATAATGTCATTAAAAAGACCTTTAGCGGTCAGGTAATTAGTAACCAACTGCAAATTTTCAGTTCTAGTATTGAATCATTAGTTACTACAGGATTACTTTGGTTTGGTGCATGGCAGGTAATTCAAAATCAACTGACTATTGGACAATTAATTGCCTTCAATATGTTGTTAGGCAACGTCATTCGACCTTTCCAACGACTCGTTGTCTTGTGGAATCAGTTGCAAGAGGTGATCATTTCCACTGAGCGAATTAATGATGTTTTAGAAGCAGAGCCAGAAGAAGATTTACAATTTCAACCCCGTCAGACTTTAAGTAGTTTACGCGGTCATATTGTATTTGAAAATGTGACTTTTCGTTATCATCCAGAAAGTGATATTAACGTGTTAGAAAACCTCAGTTTTGAAATCAAACCTGAGCAAACTATAGCGGTTGTAGGGCGTAGTGGTTCTGGAAAAACAACCCTCTCCAAACTGATTTTAGGGCTATATCTGCCGACGGATGGCAAAATTTTGATTGATGGTCAAGATGTGACTAATATTTCTCTGCGATCGCTACGCTCCCAAATTGGCGTTGTAGACCAAGATACCTTTTTGTTTGGCGGTACGATTCAGGAGAATATCAGTATTGCTCATCCAGAAGTTTCGCAAGAAGAAATTATTGAAGCGGCGCGGCTAGCAGGAGCAGATGAGTTTATTAAGCTAATGCCAATGGGCTACGAAACCCAAATTGGTGAAGGTGGCGGTATGTTATCCGGTGGACAACGCCAACGCCTAGCGATCGCTCGTGCTTTGTTAGGAAACCCCTGCTTCTTGATATTCGATGAAGCAACCAGTCACTTAGACGCTGAATCTGAGCGGATTATTCAGCACAACCTTACAAAAATTCTTCAAGGACGCACAAGTTTAATTATTGCTCATCGTCTCTCTACAGTACGTAATGCTGACTTAATTTTGGTTTTGGATCGGGGCATTTTGGTCGAGAGCGGCACTCATGAGCAATTAATTGCTAAAAAAGGACATTATTTTTATCTCAATCAGCAACAACTAGCGCAAACAGGTTGAAAGGGACTCAGAAATAGGGGATGAAGGAAATTAGATATTCGTTCATCCACCTTTGAACTGGATTTATCCACCTTAAATACTCGTTCATCCACCTTTGAACTGGATTTATCCACCTTAAATACTCGTTCATCCACCTTTGAACTGGATTCATCCACCTTAAATACTCGTTCATCCACCTTTGAACTGGATTCATCCACCTTAAATACTCGTTCATCCACCTTTGAACTGGATTCATCCACCTCAAATACTCGTCCATCCACTTTTGAACTGGATTCATCTACCCCAAATACTCGTTCATCCACCTTTGAACTGGATTCATCCACCCCAAATACTCAAAATCTCAAATCTAGCCCTAATTACAAATTAGCCTGTCCCTAATCCCCAACGTCCAATTCTTATGCCAAACTCATCTAATAATTCATCATCCGCCTTCGCCATCCCAAAACCGACTGAATTTCACATGGTGGAAGACACAAATGCCATCTTTCATCCTCAGACACAAAAAACATCTGAAGCAAATGATTGGTTTTACGGCACTGAGGAACTGCTAGATGCCTTACCAAAACTCTGGACGCGCTCCATGTTGTATTTACTGGTAGGCTTTGCTGGAATCATCTTACCTTGGGCAATGCTTTCTAAAGTTGATGAAACAGGGAGTGCTAGAGGGCGGATGGAACCTGAAGGAGCAACCCAAAAATTAGATAGTCCAGTTACTGGTAGCATTACCGCAGTCAATGTCAAAGAAGGCTCAACTGTAAAGGCAGGACAGATTTTAGTTCAATTAGAGTCTGATGTGCTGCGAACGGATTTGCAGCAGGTGCAGACAAAACTGGAAGGTTTATTGAATCGGCGATCGCAACTGGATCTTCTGAAAAACCAAATTATCTTGACTATTAACATCCAAGAGCAACAAAATAAATCCCAAGAATTAGAAAAACTTGCTCAAGTTAGTCAGGCACAGCAGAATCTTGATGCTAAACAGAGTATCTATAACTCACAAAGACTAGAAAAATTAGCTTTAGTGCAACAAGCTAGCCAGAATATCAGTTCTACCCGAATTGCTCAAAAGTTAGCGAAGAGTCGTTTCAGCCGAGATGTCACAGAAGTTGCGCGTTATCGCCAGCTTTTGGGGAAAGGTGCAATTCCCCAAATTAAAGTTGTGGAATTAGAAAAGATTGCAGAAGAAAGTCAACGCTTACAGGAACAAGCAAAATCTGATATCACACAAGCACAGTTGCGCTTAAAAGAAGAACTTAACCGCTATCAGTCGTTGATGAGTCAAGCCCTTTCAGATATTCAGCAGGCAAAACTTAGTCTGCAAGAACAGCAAAGCAGCTATCGCAGTGTGGTGCAAGCAGGTAGACTAGCGGTGCTAAAAAATCAGGAACAGCTTAAAGATTTACAAGGACAAATTACTAACCTGCAATCAGAAATTGCTCAAACAGGAAGCCAGATTGCATCTTTACAGCTACAGATGCAACAACGAATAGTGCGATCGCCTATTGATGGCACAGTTTTCGAGTTGCCTATCCACAAACCAGGATCTGTAGTTGAACCAGGACAGATGCTTGCCCAAATTGCGCCCGACAATACTCCTTTGATTCTCAAAGCGCAGATGCCTAGCCAACAAAGCGGTTTTTTAAAGGTAGGAATGCCAGTTAAAATCAAATTTGATGCTTATCCCTTCCAAGATTATGGGGTAGTGCAAGGACGCGTTAACTGGATTTCGCCTAACTCGAAAGTTCAAACCGCTAATCAAGGTAACATCGAAACCTATGAGTTGGAAATCTCCCTACTTCAGCCCTATATCCAAACTGCCAACAAACGTATCCCTCTAACACCAGGTCAAACTGCAAGCGCAGAGGTGGTTATCCGCCAACGCCGGATCGTAGATTTTATTTTAGATCCGTTTAAGAAATTACAACAAGGTGGTTTGGAGCTTTAGAAATTTGCCAACTAACAGCAATTTTCAGGTAATTAAACTGTAGCTTAGAGGTTGTTTGAAAAGTATTTTATTGTAACTTTAGGCACTTTTCATCCCCCCTAACCCCCTTAAAAAGGCTGCGGTGTATACACAAG
>NZ_JADEXU010000383.1 GCF_015206895.1 Nostoc sp. LEGE 12450
AGTAAGTTTTACCCGTTCTCTGATTATGATAGAAAACAAATTGCAAAACTCCCTCCTGATATAGCAGCCCTCGCAGATAAATATCCAAGCGAAATTTTAAACACTGCTGATAGTTGGGATAACTTGCCTTTTGATGCTAACTATCTTCCTGAGTGCCTTGAAGTCTATAGTAGCGATGCAGATGATGCCAACATTTTTGTGTTAAATGGTGTCCTGAAAGATTATGTCCCATCTCGCGCTGAAAAAAATACATCATCGATAACAGTGATGATCGATGGAGAATTTGCTTACATTGAAGTTGAAGGAAGACAGGTTCTTAATAAACTCGGTGGGATAGTTTTGCCAGAAGTAGCGATTAATCCTGAACTGTTAATACAGTCAATTCTCAAAGGCGAAAATAATGATTGAGGATGGTGAAGCGAAAGAAATTAAGCGAGATTATTTAGACATTTTAGAATCTCTCCTCAAACTCATCCATGCGAAAGCTAAAGAAAAAGGATTAGATCCCAGCAAGGATGTTTCTATTTACTCTAGCTCTAGCAAAGTTTATCAAGGAACATTGGGAGAATCTCCCTCGAAAAACTTATTAACACCAACGATAGTAGAGAACTTAAAAAAAGCTCTGTCTGACCCGAAAAATTCTCAAGGTGCAATTTCTATTAAAATTGGCAATGAAAAAGTATTCCATATTAAAAATGGAGAGGTACTGACTGACAAATTAGGTTTAGCTCCCCCATCACCGAAAAATAAAGTTGTAAGTAATGAGCGAATCTACAGTGTAGAAGCTTTACAAAAACAAGTGGCTGTTTTGCAATCTAAACTAGAGTCGCAACAAAAACTTGTTGACAGTCTCAAAAAAAATGAACAAACATCTGAATCCTTGTCAGAACTGGCTGCTCAAGTTAGCGAAATGGGCAAGTCTTTAGAAAAGCAACAACAGTTGATTGAGAACACCCAAAAAGCTTTGTCCCAAGTAAATGAACGGTTTTTACCACAAGTTCAAAATACTAAACTCCAAAACTGGGTTGGGTCAGTTGAACGTCAGGTAAAGAAAACGGCTAAAAATGTATTTGAGCAGATTAAAGATGCGCTGACCCCTGAAGTCACCAAGCTTAGAAAAGAAATTGCACAGATGAAAGCTCACATAGAGCAACAAGTTACTAACCGACTAGATGAAGTCAGAGAAAACACAGATAATGTCAGGGATGAATTCAATCAACAAATTGGGAATTTAACTCAAGAGTTACGTACACAGGTAGACGGTGTTAAAAACACTGTTGATCAAAGCCTTATGGGTGTCAAGTCAGCTATTGACAATACTCGAACTGAACTACGAGATGCTGTTAAGGATGTTAAAGGTAAAGTAGTTGAAGAAAGCGTTAAAGCACTGCTAAATATCTTGGGCACAAATAACCCCGATGGTTCCAAGAGTTTCAAAAGTACAACTTTTGATTTTGAACGTCTTGGCGAGAATGTAATCGTTCGTGCCAAAAACGGCGAGCCTGTTCTCACTGACGGAGTTTTATCACCTAACGTAAGTGACCAACAGTTACAGGCACTTGATAAGG
>NZ_JADEXU010000384.1 GCF_015206895.1 Nostoc sp. LEGE 12450
AAAACGGAGAGTTTGATCCTGGCTCAGGATGAACGCTGGCGGTATGCTTAACACATGCAAGTCGAACGGTGTCTTCGGACACAGTGGCGGACGGGTGAGTAACGCGTGAGAATCTGGCTCTAGGTCTGGGACAACCACTGGAAACGGTGGCTAATACCGGATGTGCCGAGAGGTGAAAGGTTAACTGCCTAGAGATGAGCTCGCGTCTGATTAGCTAGTTGGAAGTGTAATGGACTCCCAAGGCGACGATCAGTAGCTGGTCTGAGAGGACGATCAGCCACACTGGGACTGAGACACGGCCCAGACTCCTACGGGAGGCAGCAGTGGGGAATTTTCCGCAATGGGCGAAAGCCTGACGGAGCAATACCGCGTGAGGGAGGAAGGCTCTTGGGTCGTAAACCTCTTTTCTCAGGGAAGAACACAATGACGGTACCTGAGGAATAAGCATCGGCTAACTCCGTGCCAGCAGCCGCGGTAATACGGAGGATGCAAGCGTTATCCGGAATGATTGGGCGTAAAGCGTCCGCAGGTGGCAATGTAAGTCTGCTGTTAAAGAGTCTAGCTCAACTAGATAAAAGCAGTGGAAACTACATAGCTAGAGTACGTTCGGGGCAGAGGGAATTCCTGGTGTAGCGGTGAAATGCGTAGAGATCAGGAAGAACACCGGTGGCGAAGGCGCTCTGCTAGGCCGTAACTGACACTGAGGGACGAAAGCTAGGGGAGCGAATGGGATTAGATACCCCAGTAGTCCTAGCCGTAAACGATGGATACTAGGCGTGGCTTGTATCGACCCGAGCCGTGCCGTAGCTAACGCGTTAAGTATCCCGCCTGGGGAGTACGCCGGCAACGGTGAAACTCAAAGGAATTGACGGGGGCCCGCACAAGCGGTGGAGTATGTGGTTTAATTCGATGCAACGCGAAGAACCTTACCAAGGCTTGACATGTCGCGAATCTTCTTGAAAGGGAAGAGTGCCTTCGGGAGCGCGAACACAGGTGGTGCATGGCTGTCGTCAGCTCGTGTCGTGAGATGTTGGGTTAAGTCCCGCAACGAGCGCAACCCTCGTTTTTAGTTGCCAGCATTAAGTTGGGCACTCTAGAGAGACTGCCGGTGACAAACCGGAGGAAGGTGGGGATGACGTCAAGTCAGCATGCCCCTTACGCCTTGGGCTACACACGTACTACAATGCTCCGGACAGAGGGCAGCAAGCATGCGAATGCAAGCAAATCCCGTAAACCGGAGCTCAGTTCAGATCGCAGGCTGCAACTCGCCTGCGTGAAGGAGGAATCGCTAGTAATTGCAGGTCAGCATACTGCAGTGAATTCGTTCCCGGGCCTTGTACACACCGCCCGTCACACCATGGAAGCTGGTAGTGCCCGAAGTCATTACTCCAACCTTTCGGGGAGGAGGATGCCTAAGGCAGGACTGGTGACTGGGGTGAAGTCGTAACAAGGTAGCCGTACCGGAAGGTGTGGCTGGATCACCTCCTTTTTAGGGAGACCTACACCCCTTACATATCGAAAAACATACAGTTAAATAGATAGTAAGTTGGTCTAACCTAGGTCGGTCG
>NZ_JADEXU010000385.1 GCF_015206895.1 Nostoc sp. LEGE 12450
GACTAATTGAGATTTTCTAGGCGAATGCGTGGATCGGCGGCTTTTAACATCAAATCGGCGATTAAATTACCAGCAATCAGCAACACTGCACCCATTACCAAGCTTGCCATTAACAAATATAAATCTTGAGCTTGTAAAGCCTGTAAAGTCAACCTCCCTAAACCGGGCCAGTTGAAGAAAAATTCGGCAATGAAAGCACCGTTTAATAAACCAGCTAATTCAAAACCCAATAAGGTAATTAAGGGATTTACGGCGTTACGGAGTGCATGAACGTAGATAACGCGGTTTTCTGGCAGACCTTTGGCACGAGCCGTTTGGATATAATCTTGACGCAGCACATCCAATAATTCGCCGCGAGTGATGCGTTGTAAACCAGCAAAACTAGTAATTGAGAGGGCAATCGTAGGTAAAATCATGTGCCAGCCGACATCTAAGATTTTGCCAAACCACGTTAGTTCTGAGTGATTGATGCTAGTCATACTACCCACTGGGAATATGGGCGAGGTGATTTGGGCTAAAACCAGCAGTGCCAAGGCAGTGATGAAACTGGGAAAGCCTTGTCCGGCGTAGCTAATAACCTGTAAAAGCCGATCTGATAGCTTATTTTGGTTAACAGCAGCAAAAATCCCTAGAGGGATGGCGATCGCCCATGTGACAATTAAAGATGCGATCGCTAATAGCAAAGTAGCTGGTACTCTTTCCCACAACAGCGATGCCACTGAACGTTGATAAATAAAACTCGTGCCAAAATCTCCTTTTGTCAAGATTCGCCATAGCCATAGCCAAAATTGCTCTGGCCAAGACTTATCTAGACCAAACTGCCGCTTTATTTCCTCAATTCTTTCTGGAGATATCTTCGGGTTCTGCCTCAGCGTATCTACATAATCCCCTGGAGCGAGTTGAATAATGAAAAACGACAATGCTGATGCCAAAAATAGAGTCAGTAGTGCCTGCAATACCCGCTTTGCCACATAAATAAAAGTTTCGCTCGTAATTAGCCTGACTAGCCAATCCCGACCTGTCTCCAAGGAAATTCTCGTAGATGTCATTTGTCCTTTGTCCTTTGTTATTTGTTATTTGTCCTTTGCTAATGACCAATGACTAATGACAAATAACTAATATTCAATTAGAGAGATAATCGGCACGTCCGGCAAATATTTACGCCCTTCTAAGTCCCGTAGCTCGATAATAAACCCAAATCCTACTAATTCGCAGCCGATCTTCTGTACTAACTTTGCTGTTGCACTCGCAGTTCCACCCGTGGCAATCAAATCGTCCACAATCAAAACTCGGCTACTTTCATGTAAAGCGTCTTGATGCAGTTCCAGACAGTCAGTACCATACTCTAGATCATATTCAATTGAGTGAACTGCTGCTGGTAACTTACCTTTTTTGCGGATAGGAATAAAACCAGCCCCTAATTGATAAGCCAGAGGTGAGCCAAAAATAAATCCTCTTGACTCTATACCAATTACATAATCTGGTTTTATTTCAGCTTCGTTGCATTTTTGTGCTAAAAAGTCAATAGTATAGCGCAATCCCTCTGGATCGCGCAGTAATGTAGTAA
>NZ_JADEXU010000149.1 GCF_015206895.1 Nostoc sp. LEGE 12450
ATTGCTTTCAAACTATAATATTTTCAAGGTTCGGTATCCCTTTTCGCGGGTCGCTTTCAAGCTCTCCGCTTCAGGCACTTATTCAATATAGCGAACCCAATTCATTGTGTCAACTATTTTTTCCAAATTTCTTTTGGACTGTTTTTCTATCGCTATCAAAGCCTTAGAGTGTAAGAGTTTTAAGCTATAGTATTCCTGGAAGTTACTAAGGAAACAATATATTTGTGAGCAGTTTTGGTGTTTTACCGCCTTGGCTGGTTTTAGATCCTCTTTTGCGTGGCTGGTTGTTGGAAGATATTGGCCGGGGCGATCGCACAACAAATACGTTACTAGTAGAAGATGTGACGCTAGGCTCGGCTAAATGGATAGCCAAAGCTCCAGGGATAACTGCTGGCTTACCAATTGCAGCTCGGGTGTTTCAGATTTTGAATGAAAAAGTCCGCTTTACGGCGGTTGCGGCTGAAGGTAAATGGTGTGAGTCGGGACAGGTGGTAGCTGAAATTCATGGTTCGCTGGATGCGCTACTGATGGGAGAACGAGTTGCTCTCAATTTGGTTATGCGTTTGAGTGGGATTGCTACGCTCACTAATATATATGTAGAGAAAATTGCTGATTTACCTGCTCAGTTGGTGGATACGCGTAAAACTACACCAGGATTGAGACTGTTGGAAAAGTATGCGACTGCTGTGGGTGGAGCAATTAATCACCGTATGGGATTGGATGATGCAGTGATGATTAAGGATAATCACATTGCGGCGGCAGGTGGAATTGAAAAAGCAGTTACCCGTATTCGTTCTCAAATACCTTATCCCTTGACAATAGAAGTAGAGACTGAAAGTTTAGAGCAGGTGAAAGAAGCTTTGAAGCACAACGTTGACATTATTATGTTAGACAACATGCCTGTTGATATAATGCGTGAGGCGGTGCAGTTGATTCGCGAGCGGAATAGCCGGGTGAAAATAGAGGCTTCAGGGAATGTGACTTTAGAGACGATTCGCAGTGTGGCAGAGACTGGTGTTGACTATATTTCTAGCAGTGCGCCGATTACTCAGTCGAAGTGGTTAGATATGAGTATGAGGATTGCACTTTACACTTTAGATAAGTAAGGTGCATGATTTTACTACAAAGTTTGTATAGTCTTGGGTTACCCCTCTTTCAAGAAACACTTGACGTAAAGCTTATGTAGAAAGGGTTTGATAAAATGAAGCTTCCTCCTTATCTTGGGATTTGGGGACAAGTTGAAGACCAAAAGCTTGCGCTTTCTTCTGAAGATTTTTGAGTATCAGATCCTGGTATTTTTGCTCATAGTATTCCATACCAGGATCAGAATATCGTCCAGCAGTTGTCCAAATTTGGTAGAACAAACGAGCCAGCTTGTGTGCAGTAGCAGTTATTGCTTTGGGTGCGCCCAAGCGAGAACGTAAACGGCGATAAAATGCACCCAGAGCAGAACGGCTGTGAGTCAGAGAAAAAGCCGCCATGCGAAAAGCATTCGCAGCACGATTGACAACAGTACGAGTTTGAGAGCTTTTGACCTTACCGCCGGTCACTTTTTGACCAGGACATAAACCTAACCAAGAGGTGAAGTGTTTAACGCTGGGAAAGCGTTTCGGGTTTAATCCCACCTCAGATAAAATAGTCTGAACAGTTAAAGCATCAAGACCATCAATCAGTGTAAAATCTACTCCTGCCATCCGATAAAGATATTTATGCAAATCAAAATCGGGGTGATTTGCAGTCGGTTTTTTTCTGCGTTTTCTTCCTGTTGTCGGCGGATAATCTAAAGTTTTAGGTTGAAAAGATGCTAAACATTTTTCAATTTCAGCGTCAACAGCACTAATCTGTTGTTGGTAAATTTCATACAAGGTCAATTCTTGCTGGAGGACAAATAAATGTTCACGACGGTAATCACCAGTTAAAGATGCAGCAATATCTGCTGTGCTGCTTTTAATATGTGGATCTTTGAGTTTGGCTAAAACTTGTGGGTCTTGTTCACCAGCAAGGATTGCTTTTATAATCTTCATTCCGGTCAAACCAGTTACATCGCTGATGACTTTGTGGAGATGTAAATTCATCTGGATAAGTGCCTTTTGTATCCTTTGTATATGGGCACTAGCACTCTTGATTAAGGTGTCTCGCTGACGGATATAACTGCGTAGCACACAAACTTGGTCTTCTGGGCGAAAAGAACCAGACAGTAGTCCATAAGTATGTAACTTTTGTAACCACTGGCAATCTAACACATCTGTTTTGCGCCCAGGTACTGTTTTAACGTGATGAGCATTGACAAGCTTTACCTCAAAACCCTTGGCTTCTAATATCTGAAACACTGGAATCCAATAAACTCCTGTGGCTTCCATTGCTACAGTATTTATTCGGCATTCCTTTAACCAATCAGCCATTGCAATTAAATCAGGGGTAAAACATCCGAATTGGCGAACATTTTTATCTGCCCTATCAGTGGGAACACAAACCCAATGTTCTCCACTACCAAGGTCTATTCCGGCTGCGTTCTGGTTTATTTCTTCTAAAGTGGATGAAGGTTTTACCACAGGTACAGGCTGGTTCTTATCTTGATTTGCTGGCAATTTCATTGCTGCAACCCTGTTCTAGTTATTATGGATAGTCCTGACGAAAGGGATGTACTCATAGATAATCTTTCAAACGGGATAGGAAACGCAAGTCCTTCACCAATGTCATAGCCATAAAGCCCCAGAACCATGCTCCTAATCAGGCTCAACACACTATTGTGGGTTCGGTTTTAACTGTCAGGATAATTACTAATGTACCCGTTGATTAGTCGCCTCAAAATAGTTTCTTTCATTCATAGCGGGTGGCAGTGCCGCCTGTGCGGTTGCTCCTAAGAAACCGTATTTGCTTCGGGCTGAGGAACAAGCTCAAAACCTAAAGCTAGTACAGCACGGCGTAAAGAAACAGACCATATTGGTGGGAAAATAAATAATCAGCTTAAAACCCGTTTTGGGTGCGGATTTTAAGATACAAGATTGGGTTTGTTCATGATGCTGTTGGCAAAATATAACTTTATACTTTAAAGCACCAAAAGACCTGATTTTTTCGTAGCCTGGTTTGGCTAAGGAAAAACCAATGTTTTTACAAACGACAGATTTTTCGTTGAATTACAATATTAAGAAATAATTCACCAATAGGATCAGGTATGAAATCCAACCTACCCTTAGAATTTTTGTAGCTTATGAAGCAAGCCTTTTTTTAACTTCCTCAGCCAAATCTACCAGTAACACTTCTACTTGCTCACCTGTTTTCAAATTTTTCAGGGAAGATTTTTGTGCTGCTGCTTCCTCAGAACCAATAATTACACAAAATTGAATTCCTTGTTTATCGGCTAGCTGAAATTGTTTACCCATGGGACGCTTATCAAAATTAGTGATAACATTAATTCCAGCTTGACGCAGATGTTGTGAAACTTTTAAATAAGTTGGCATTAAATCTTCTTGCATATTCACTACCATCACCTGGGCTGGTGTAGCAGCTAAGGTACTAAGAATACCAGCTTTTAACAATCGACTAATTAAGCGAGTTAAACCGATAGAAATACCGACACCAGGCATTTTTTCACCCAAAAACACCCCAACTAATTCTTCATATCTGCCGCCAGAACAGATACTACCTAAAGCTTCATGCCCTAATAAGGTTGTTTCGTAAACTGTACCAGTATAGTAATCAAGTCCACGGGCAATTGATAAATCAATACAGAAACGATTTTCGGCAACTCCGAGATTACGCACGCCTGTAATTACCGTTTCTAATTCGCTAATTCCCAGGCTTAATTGCTCGGTTTCTGGCAGATTTTGGGTGAGATGCTTAAGCTTATCTAATACTTCATCTACAGAACCATCAATTTTAATAAAATCAATAATTTTTTGAGTTTGTTCTTCTGAAACTCCCTCTTTTTCTAATTCTTGTTTTACTTTACTTTCACCAATTTTTTCTAAATTATCAACAATATTAATGCACGATTTAATTTTGTCTTCGGTAATTCCTACTGACTTAAATAAACCTGTAAGAACTTTACGATTATTGATGCGAATAAGAAAATCACCGATATTAATTGCTTCAAATATTTCAGTGATAATTGCAGGCATTTGAGCATCATAGAGCAAGCTGAGTTCACGACGAGCAACTACATCAATATCACACTGGCGGAACTGACGAAAACGCCCATCTTTTGCTCGTTCTCCCCGAAAAACCATATCAGTTTGGTAGCGGGCAAAGGGAAAGGTTAACTCATTCAGGTGACGGGCAATATAAGCTGCTAAAGGAACTGTTTGGTCAAACTTTAAAGCTCTTGCTTCCGAACCAGTTTCACCCGATTTATCTCTCTCGGCTTGCCGATTTGGTGGCAGGATGGGATCAATGCCATAAATGATATTATCGCCTTGATTCCCTTTAGCTTGCAGCACTTCTAAACGTTCTACGGCAGGTGTTTCGATTGGCGTAAATCCATAGCTTTCAAAAACTCTACGGATAATATCTAGCAAATATAATTCTAGACGCTTTTCATTAGGCAGAAATTCTGGGAAACCACTAGGAGTAGAAAAGTTGATTTTGTCACCTTTTGCCATGTGTGTACCTTACTAAGTTGAAATTTGAGATAAAAGCCTAACCATTGGAAGCCGTGGCTACACAAACAAAGTCCGCCTGCGCGGACTGGAGAATAATAAGTGATTATCTCAGAGAACAGAAATTACTATCTTACCCGTTCTTCTTGAATTAGAGTGCGTTGAAAGATTTGATTATTCTTAAACCAATGCCAAGTGCGGGCACGATTGTTATTGTCAGGACTAATGTAGATCATTTCATATAAGCTCATTTCTGGGTTTGTTTTATAACTAAACCACAAAATCACAATTGAATCATCAGCTTCCCAAGCTTTACCTTGAATGCGTTCGGTGTCAAACCAGAGCTTATTATCTTTATAGCTTCCTGGAAATTCATACTCTTCTTGTTTCCCATCAGACCATTTGTAGCGATTAATTTGATAGTAGGGATGAGGTCCATTTTCTGGAAATTGACAAGTTAAGTGAGACTCATAACTGTCGAGGATTTTTCCTGTTGTATCAATTAATGTATAATTTCCTACCCAATCTCCCTCATGACGAACAAGTACGGGCATTTCTTCTCGAATATTAGACATTGCAATTTACCTCTCAACAAATTTAGGTAAGGCATACAACACAAGGTGAACTACTTACACTTACCGCCAGGGTAAGTAAGTGACGGACTCAAACCGCAAGCTCCCTTAGGTTGTGGTAGGACGCAAATCATTAGCCATTTCTCGTACTAGTGCTTTAGTCTGACTAAGTTCCACGCCGCAGAGCTTATTATATAATGCTGTCTGTAATACTAACAATTCGATTTAGCACTCTGACTTTCTAAGCTGCATGGATGGTTTTTGAATATTACAGACAACCAATTACCCACTAATTATGCAAGTTAAATTGGAATTGGTACAAAATGAAATGGTGCATTACGGTTAAAACCATAACGCACCATTTTTAATATTTACTAAAGTTAATCTTGCGTATTAGTAAATACCACCTTCTCTATTCAGTTGTTCATCATGCTTGGCAATGACCCAAATTGCATGAATACTACCCGGTAGCCAACCTAGAACTGTGAGTAAAATGTTAATAAACAATGTTGGGCCAATTCCAACTGTCAGGAAAACGCCTAAAGGAGGCACTAACAAACCTAGAAGATAACGAACTAGTTTCATGATTTTGCTGTATTTTTGTGATTTTGTTTAGTTACATTCTTTTGAAGATGCCGATTTAGAAAATCCACCTTCGGATATGTTATATGGAGTAGAAAATCAATGAAATTATTATTTCTACTCCCTTTAATATTTATCTAGAAGGTAATTCATTTTGGCTTTTAACATCAGCACTGTCGGTTAAAAGATTTTTTTCAACAAAGTAGTTGTTAATGAAGGTGTTAGCAAAAGTTAGAATCACTGGCCCAAGAAGGAAACCAATAATTCCATTTACTGAGAAACCAGGAACTAGCGCTGCTGCTAACCAAAAACATAAACCGTTGACGACGAGCGAAAATGCTCCAAATGATAGAAAGTTAAGCGGTAGGGAGAGAGCAGACAGAACTGGTTTAACTGAACCGTTAATTAAACCAATTACTAGAGCGGCAATCAAAGCTGCGGGGAAATTAGCAATATTAACGCCTGGAACAACTAAATCAACAATCAACAGGCTCAAAGCTGTAGCTAGGGCGGTTAATAATGGTGTCAACATTTTTTTGACCTAATCTTTTTTGTTTGTAACTTCTTATCTCATCTTTAACTATGTGCCAGACTTTAACCTCTCTTGCAAGATAGAATTTCCTTCTACCATTAGGTCTATTATTGAGAAAACTATAGTAGTTATCATATTGATGTGCCCCTACTGTGATGCCATTTTTTTTTAAGGGTGCATTAAATTTGTTTAATGCACCCTACAAATTTAAGATTAATTTAATCAGATTTTCCAGACTCAGGCTTATAGTAAAGGGCTGACTTATATAAGACTTGTTCTTGATGGGTTTCTAAAGTGCAACTAGACAAGGGGTAAGTTACACAAGTAACAACATAACCAGCCTGTATTTCACTTGGACGCAGAAACTTTTGCTCACTTTGATTAACTTCACCGCTAATGAGTTTCGCAATACAGGCAGAACATTCGCCTTGTTTGCACCCAGATGGTAGGCGGATACCAGCATCTTCTGCTATATCGAGAATATATTGATCGTCTGGCACTGCAATGGTGCGATCTAATCCAAGTGTAAGATTGATAAATCGGACTTGATAAACTGCCATCTGCTGTTTCTAATTATTGTTTAACTGCTTTCATCGACAAACTAATCCGCTTAAGTTTTTCGTTGATTTCTAACACCTGAACTTTTACTACTTGTCCAACTTTGACAATTTTGTTGGGATCGTCTACAAATCTATCAGCAAGTTGGGATATATGCACCAAGCCATCTTGATGTACGCCGATATCGACAAAAGCACCGAAATTGGCGACATTTGTCACGATTCCCTCTAGTTCCATTCCCACCTTTAAGTCCCTGATTTCCTTAATTCCTTCTCTGAAGGTGGCATACTTAAACTCAGCACGGGGATCTCTACCTGGTTTTTCTAGTTCGCTGAGGATGTCGCGCAGTGTGGGTTCGCCGACGCTATCGGTAACGTATTTCTTCAGGTTGGTCTTTTTGAGTTTTTCGGCAATTTGTGTTACCTGATTTAATGGCACATTTAGATCGGATGCGATCGCTTCTACTACAGAATAACTCTCTGGATGCACTGCTGTATTATCCAAAGGGTTATCACCGCCGCGAATCCGCAGAAAACCCGCCGCTTGTTCAAAAGCCTTTGGTCCCAGCTTCGGAACTTTCAACAGTTGTCGGCGATTTTTAAAGGCTCCATTCTGGTTACGATAGGCGACAATGTTATTGGCAACCGTTGCCGTAATCCCAGAGACGGATGTCAGAAGTTCTTTGGAGGCGGTGTTTAAGTCTACACCGACGTAGTTAACGCAGCTTTCTACAGTGTCATCCAATTTCTTTTTCAATAACTTCTGATCGACATCGTGCTGATATTGTCCCACACCAATGGATTTGGGATCGATTTTCACCAGTTCCGCCAAAGGGTCTTGCAAACGGCGACCGATGCTAATAGCACCGCGCACGGTAACATCTAAATCGGGAAACTCTTCTAGCGCTACAGTACTCGCAGAATATATAGATGCACCAGACTCATTCACCATTACCTTAACGGGTTTGCGTTCTATTGTTTGCAATACTTGCGTCACAAATTCCTCTGTCTCACGAGACGCTGTACCATTACCAATGGCGATTAACTCAATTTTGTACTTTTCAATCAGATTTTTGACATTTTGTGCAGCTTTAGCGCGTTGTTCAGCCGCTTGGTGGGGAAAAACCGCTTGGTATTCCAAAAATTTCCCGGTTTGGTCGAGAACAGCAACTTTACACCCAGTTCTAAATCCAGGGTCTATCGCCAAGGTTGGTTTCATTCCTGCTGGTGCAGACAGCAGCAACTCTCGCAGATTAGTTTCAAATGTCTTGATTGATTCCATGTCTGCATAGACTTTCTTCTCAGAAATCACCTCTCCCATTAGAGAGACTTTCATCAAACGGTTAAATGCATCCTTCAACATCGCCTGATAAAAATCCCGAATTGTCCGAACTTTGGTTTTAATTTCTTTCGACTCAAGATAGTAAAGTACCGTATCTTCATCAAAAGCAATTTCAAAGCTTAATACTTTCTCAGTTTCACCCCGACACAACGCCAGCATATTATGGGGTGCAATATTTTTTACCCTAATTTGATAGTTACGGTACATCTCAAATTTGGTTGTACCTTCGGGATAATCATCTTTGATACGGGAGACGAATACCCCTTCTTCTAAAAGATAATCGCGGATATATGCCCGTAATTCAGCTTTTTCAGCCACTTCTTCCGCTAAAATATCGGCAGCACCTTTGAGCGCCTCTTCTGCTGTTTTGACTCCCTTGGTTTCAGAAATATACTTAGCCGCTTCTTCTAATGAAGCTATCGCAGCATTTTTGGCATTTAGCGACTTGATGAATTCCGCCAGTGGTTCAAGTCCTTTTTCTCTGGCGATGGTGGCGCGGGTGCGGCGCTTTGGCCGATAGGGTAAGTATAAATCCTCAAGTTCAGTTTTTTGTAAGCAGGATGAGATTTTGGCTTTGAGTTCATCTGTGAGTTTACCTTGCTGTGCGATCGCACTTACAATCACAGATTTTCGTTCTTCCAGTTCTGTTAAATAAGTATATCGATCAGCCAGTTCCCGTAGTTGCACTTCATTCATCTCATCGGTGCGCTCTTTACGGTAACGTGCAATAAAGGGAATTGTTGCACCCTCCGCCAAAAGTTCCAGCGCGTTTTGCACCTGATGGGGTCTAAGGTTTATTTCAGTTGCCAGTAGTTGAGGAATGTTCAGCATTAGGTGTCTAAAATGAAAAAAATGAAAATGCTACTTATAAAGGTAATATGCTAGATCCTTATCCTGGCGCAAGGCCAAAGTTTTAAGCTAATTTACCAGATGATTGCTCACAAGAGTACAAGCCGAAGAGACAAAACCCACCTACGCAAGTAAGTTTTGAACCCTATTAATCCGCATAGATGAAGGAGAGTTTGTATAGCATAGCGCAGCTATCCTGAGTAGGGAGAGGATTAAAACAAGCATCATCGAGATGCCCGTATAAGTATACACTTAAATATTGCTATACGTAGTGTCTTATACCCCTATTTTGAAAGCTTGTTACACGCAGTATCTACCACAAATGGAAGAGTTATTCGCCAAGCTTTTGGTTGCTTCATCTGTCGCAATAATTATTCCTATTGGTCTAAGATGCAATATTGCGTAATCTTGATTTTCTATAATATTTATTTCGTTCGACTGTTGTGTCTAAAAGCTGATTGGATGTAAAATTGAGCCCAATTACCAAAACAATTTGTTTTATCAACACAATAACTTTTCGTTCAGAGGTTCGCTAAAATGCCTTTGTTTTTCTTGATACCACTGTGTACTGCTTTAGCTACAGGCTACTTGTTTAAAAAAAGTACTGATGAAATTGCATATCTTGCAGGTGTATTCGCAGCTATTAGCTTGATTTTAAGTCTAGTATTGGCACCCTGGCAGATTCAGTTTGGATTGTTAATCACTGTCTTAATCATTACGAACAGACTTTTGCAGAAAAATGAGTTCAAACAAACTGAAGGTACAGGAAAACAACCTAGAGAAATTAAATAATCTCAAGCACGGCAAAATATTTTTTTTCAACCTTAAACTGCTAAAAATCATAAGACACCTAACCCAGTAATGTCTTTAAAAACAAAACTTGGTAACTCTTTGATGGAAAGTCCTTCGGTAGGTATTTAATCTTGACCGCTTCTTGAAACTGTACTGTATTTATTATTTCCTAATAATGGTAGGCTTTATCTTCTGCTTTAACCCATCAAATTATGTTTAGGTTGAATATTTTTGAACTTTTTCATTTGCAAGACGATGCAAACTTTTAAAAATATATTGATAATCAATCATAAGCTGTTACGTATATAACTTGCACCATCAGGGCGGCCAAGATGCCCACCTCACAATCATATTGAAAAAATATTAGTGCAAATTAAAAGCACAACAGCTTAGTATAAAATAAAGCTTGATCGTAAAATTTAGAAATCGAGTCCTCTATCTTACTTAGTATCATACAGTGACCTAAAAGTTTTTAAGACGTATAAAATTTAACATTTTTGTAGATAATATAAAAAATAATTCAGACTATCGATTTTCATCTATGCTATGTGCTGTATTTAACTAGTGTTTTAATGTAAAAGAATATACACACTACTGACTGCACTGTTGTCCAAGGTTAATTCTGTTTTCTCAAACTTTTAGCTTTACACTTCTAAAGTCTGAAATGAAATCGCTACTTCTGTGAGTTTATTAGCCAGAAAGTGCTTTATAAATGTACAAATAAAAATTTTAATATACATGGGAAAATTTCGATTTTATGAAGTTTTTGTTTAAGTATATTTTCGGTAAATGAATTTTTGATGAAGTGTGCCGATAAATTTGCAACACCCTTTTCTCGTGGTATTCTAGTAAGTGATTATATGTAACAATAAATTTTGAGTAAAGCTCTAGTTAAAATTACATATAATTAAGAACAATCTAAACAAGCCTAAGACTAAATGTAAAACATCTCAAATCTGCTTAAATTAACGTAAGCTGTGAGTTAATCGCCAAACGCTAGTTTATATTAGCCGTTAGTCTCGTGAAAAACTCCATTTGGACATTTAAGTAAAATCCACACATATCTGTAAAGCACATTACTTGAGACTGATTCATCTTTCTATTTTCCCCAGCAAGCAGACTTCTATTACTCATTGTGTCGCCATGTCCAAAAAGACTACGTATACACACTGAAGCTGAGTACAACTTTTTATTAGTCGGCTTAGTTACCAACCAAGGTTACAGATATGTATGTAAGCTTGGAGACTGACAAAACCCTCAAATTTCGCATATCTGCATCACCTATGACATAGATATTGCGATCGCACTACAAAGTAATTTGGAAGTATAGCTGGTTCATACGGAAAACTTCTGCAATTCACACTTGGGTAAAGCCAAACTGGAAATACAACTATAAGCACTTGACTCCGATAATACCGGATGCTGCAATAATATAGCAACCGTTTTACAAGCTGTATAGTATTTAGTTGCTAACTCTTGGGCACAGCTTTTGGTGGTCATTTTGATATCAGTCCCTTCAAAATAGCCTTCTTAATGTTGTTGTCTACTTTATGAAGTGGAAGTCAAATTGCACAGAAAATATGGCCGAAATCAGAAATGTCCAAAAGGATAGGCTGTTTACTGGCCGGTTCATACCTACTATCTCGATTGAGGGAAATGTACGATGAAATCTATATTGGAAATTTCAAACTTTAAAATAATTCCCTATATTATCTTGTTTGTCAGTATTTTATTTAGTATTTCTGGACAATTGCTCATGAAATATACCATGAGCCATACAGATGAGGGACTATTGGATTGGGTGTTTCTCCAAAAATTAGTATTAGCTGTTAGTGTTTATTGCTTGGGAATAGTAAATTGGATACTGGCTTTGCGATCGGTAAAATTGAGTATTGCTTATCCATTAACTAGTTTGAATTATGTCGGTATACTTTTCGGTTCATACTACTTTTTTAATGAGGTGATTACACTAACTCGAATTGCAGGAGTAATCACTATTTTTCTAGGTATTCTTTTAGTAGTTATTCCTCTAAAAAAGCCTATATAAATTTCTCTATAGTAAATTTTACAAAACCTATTGGAACATGAGCATTATTACTTGGCTACTTTTAATAGTTGTAGTTTTATTCGGAACCACAGCTAACGTATCACTAAAATATGGACTTCATATTTCTAGCCCTACTAAGGAAGCTAACACATCTATTTTAAATCTTTTATTGTCTCGTTATTTTTGGATTTGGTTTATCTGCTATACATTTATGACCGTATTGTGGCTTTATGTATTGCGGACAATTCCTCTAAGCCAAGCATTTCCAGTTTTAGGACTAATGTATGCATTAATCCCAATTGCTTCTCACTATCTTTTAAAAGAGCGAGTTGTATTTAGCCAGTGGTTAGGAATATCTATTATTATAGCTGGTGTAGTTCTTGTTGTAAACTGATAGTTAAAGGGCCGAATGTTGAGGTTGTTAATGTTATTAAAAACTTCTGAAGATAAATCTCAAAAACATAGCTATAAAAATATAAATTAAATTTATGAATATAGGTATTATTGGCGGAGGCATAACTGGTCTAGTATTAGCCCAACGTCTTGCACATCAAGGACATATAGTAACTGTCTTCGATAGTAACAAACAGCTTGGTGGACTGACCACCTATCATGATTATGGGTTATTTACTTGGGATCGCTTTTATCACGTTATCCTACCTTCTGATACTCATCTAATAAATTTTCTTAGAGATATTGGTCTTGGAGATAAACTGCGTTGGCATAGAAGTTTAACAGGATTCTATGACAATAAAAAATTCTATTCTATCAGTAACGCTATAGAATTTCTTCGCTTTCCTCTATTTGGACTTATAGGTAAAATTAGATTAGCCTTTACTCTCCTTTATGGTTCACGTCTGAATAACTGGCGGCGCTTAGAGAAGATTTTAGTGGAAGATTGGCTATTAAAACTCGGTGGTAAAAGTACATACGAAAAGCTCTGGAAACCTTTACTTTTATCCAAATTAGGAGAGAACTATAAGAGAATATCAGCAGTTTTTATTTGGGCTTATATAAAAAGACTGTTTTCAGCGCGTGATTCTTCACTAAATAAAGAACAACTTGGTTATGTCTCAGGGGGTTATAAAACTGTTTTTGATCATATAGAAAAGTTAATTTATGCGGCTGGAGGTCATATCCATACAGGGGTTGCAGTAGAATATATCACACCTCATCCAGGTGGTGGAATGTGGGTAGAATTTCAGGGTAAAAAGGAGCATTTTGATAAGGTAATTTTTACTGGCCCAGTTAATATTTTGCAACAAGTTGCTGCTGATGAACTGATAAAAGTTTCAGACACTGGTGAAACAGTAGAATATCTGGGTGTAATCTGCATGGTATTGATTACTCGCAAAGCTTTAGTTCCTTATTACGTTGTAAATATCGCCGATAGAACTATTCCTTTTACCGGAGTCATCGGTATGAGCAACTTAGTTTCTTTGCAAGAAACAGCAGGATATCACATGACATTTCTACCAAAATATATCCTTTCCACTGACCCTTTGCTAAAACAGCCCGATGATGAATTGCGCCAAGTATTTTTCCAAGGTATACGTTTGATGTTCCCAGAACTCAAATCAGATGACATTGTAGCAGCACATATAAATCGAGCTATTAAAGTGCAGCCACTACAAGTTTTAGATTATTCCAGCCTTGTTCCAAAAGTGAGTACCGAAAACGAAGATTTTTTCGTCGTCAATACCTCGCAGTTGGTCAATGATAGCGTCAACAACAACGCAGTTGTGCGACAGGTCGATGAATTTCTTAAGAAATCAACATTGCTGAATTCTTGAAATTTGAGTAATTGAATTTTATTTTAAAAATTACAGGAGGTATTTATGAGTCTTTTTGTTCTTTTACCTGCATACAACGAGCAAGAATCAATTCGCCCCTTGTTCAAAAGGTTTCAGACATTGCAGCAAATCTCTAATATGGAGATAAAACTGATTCTTGTTGATGATGGTAGTAGTGATGCAACTGCTCAGACTGCTTTAGAAGAATCTCAATCACTGGGAGTATTACTTAACTTAGTCCAACATCCCAAGAATGCTGGTTTAGGTGAAGCAATTAAAACAGGTTTTAGGACTTTCTTAGAAATTTCTCAAGAAGGCGATTTTTTAGCCGCGATGGATTGCGACAACACTCAACCGCCAGAACTATTAATAAAGATGTATGACACTATGATAGCTGGTAGCTATGATATTGCGATCGCATCTAGATACCGAAAAGGCTCTAAAGTCATAGGTTTATCAAAATTTAGAGAGATAATGAGTTACGGTGCTAGCTGGCTGTTTAGAATTGCAGCCCGTGTACACGGCGTAAGAGATTATACTTGTGGTTACAGGCTATATAACCGTACTTTTGTTAGTAAATTAGATATGTATTATGGTGACAATCTATTTACTGAAAGTGGATTTGCTTGCATGATAGATTTACTATTGAAAGCAAAACCACTTAGACCAAAAATCGCAGAAATTCCAATGGTTTTGAGATATGATCAAAAGCCAAGTGCCAGCAAAATGAAAATTTTGAAAACTATTACTCGAACATTGAAGCTCCTGTATAAAAATCTATTATCTACAGGACAAATTTCCAATTTAGGTCAGACTTTTAATGAGCGAGAAACAGGAAGAATTCCCCTGAAAATGGGAAATCGTAAATAAAGCTAAGAGTGATAATCTGGATTAAATTAAGCGTTTGCAGGAAACAAGATTGCATATTTAGTAAGAGTTAGTTTCTGTATTCTTAACAGAGTTAGAGTATCTCCTAGCTCGTAACTCCCTTCGTTGAGAAGAGTATTAGTTAAATACATATAAATGCATCTCCTTTTACACAAGTATCCTCAATGGTGCGAACTTTCAAAATATCAGCCTGCCTTTGCGGGCTTTTTTTTTTCACAAGTTTTTTCAAGGAGGATTAGGGAAATCCACACTGCTTTTCAAAGGATTGGTCAAGATGGTAGTTGAGTAAATTTGCTAGAGTGAACACACCAGGATTTTTCAGTCAAATCTCTGAATTACGCCAGCAGACGAGGCTACCCATGCTTACAAGTACGCTACTTCTCTCAAATCAACTTCCCACCTTACAATATTCCTCTACACCAGAGCGTTTCGATGAAACCTGGGAAGCCCCCCTGGCTACCCTCCTGGGATTAGGACGCGCCGCAGGCGCTGACTTCATCGAATTATTTTTAGAACGTCGCAACTATATTAGTTGTCTTGCAGAAGAGGATTCCATCACTAGTATTTCACCAAGTCTGTCTACAGGTGCGGGAGTCAGAGTATTTCGTGGCAAAGCCGATTGCTACGTCAGCACTAATGACCTTTCGTTTTCCGGTTTGAAAGCAGCTTTAGAAAAAGGTCTGTCTATCCTGGGATTGCAATTACCTGCTCCTAAAGCTTTCATCCCCGAAATTAACCTGGAATTACTGAGAGATTACGCCACGAAAAGAGGTAAAGATGCATGGCTACCAGTGTGTAGCTCTATCCGCGAAATGGGAGAAGTCCTCCTTGATGGGACTGCTCACCTGAAGCAAAAAGCTAGCCACGTCCAATCGCGCCGTGCTACCTATTTTCGGGATTGGCAAGAAGTCTTAATCGCCGCCAGTGACGGAACTTTTGCCCGTGATATTCGCCTCACTCAGTCAGTAGGATTTAATCTTTTGTGTGCTGATGGTGCTAATCGTACCTCAATTGGCGATCGCGCGGGTAATACTAGCGATGCCAATTTCTTGAGAACTTGGGATTCTCAACAAGCCGCCGAAAAAATAGCAGAATCTGCCGGCAAAATGCTCTACGCCGATTACGTAGAGTCGGGTACTTACCCGATTATTATGGCCAATCACTTTGGCGGCGTAATCTTCCACGAAGCTTGCGGACACCTACTGGAAACCACTCAAATTGAACGCAATACCACTCCTTTTGCTGACAAAAAAGGCGAAAAAATTGCCCACGAAAGTTTGACAGCCTGGGACGAAGGGCGCTCTGAAAATGCCTTCGGGACAATTGACATGGATGACGAAGGTATGCCTGCTCAAAGAACCTTATTAATTGAAAAAGGCGTTCTCAAAAACTTCTTAGCAGATAGAACAGGTTCTGCACGCACCGGACACCCCAGAACTGGAAGTGGCCGCCGCCAAAATTATACCTATGCTGCTGCTAGCCGGATGCGTAATACTTATATTGATTCTGGCGAATATAGCACTGATGATTTATTTGCCTCTGTTGATAAAGGTATTTACTGTAAAAAAATGGGTGGTGGTAGCGTTGGTGCTACAGGTCAATTTAACTTTAGTGTTGATGAAGCTTATTTAATCGAAAATGGCAAAATCACTAAGCCACTAAAGGGAGCAATTTTGATTGGGGAAGCTAAGGAAATTATGAACAAAATTTCTATGTGTTCCCAAGATTTGGAAATTGCACCAGGTTTTTGTGGCTCTGTAAGTGGCAGTATTTACACCACAGTCGGCCAACCCCACATCAAGGTTGATTCTATTACCGTCGGTGGACGATAAGAAATTTAGATTTTGGACTTTCCTGCGGAACGCTACGCGAACGACTCCGCTCAGTCGAACGATTTTGGATTTTGGATTGTAATATTCAAAATCCAAAATGCTCTAGCTCCCGGATAATTACGTAGGTTCAATATAAAATCGAAAAAACAAATTATTTGACTGTTGCTTTAGTCAAAATTATTCGAGAGAAATATAAGCAATAAAATCCAAAATCTAATCTTCAAAATAGAATTGCTTCCAATCCAAAATCTAAAATCTAAAATTGACTATGCCAAATATCAATGAGATTGCAAACTCTGCCAAGGACAATGCCGAGAAGCTTGGTATTAAAAAATTCGACATTTATGGCTCAACAGTAGATGATACTAGCGTGCAAGTAGACCAAGGTGAGCCAAAACAAGTTAAAGCTTCAAATCGCTCTGGTGTTACTGTTCGTGTCTGGAATGAAGATAATACAATGGGTGTCACCAGCACGACAGATGTAGATTCCAAGGGACTGGAATTAGCTTTGAAAACTGCTTATGAAGCCAGTTTCTTTGGTGTTAAAGAAAATGTTCCTGATTTTAGTCCCGAAGCTACTGTTCCTATTCCAAATAAAGCTCAAGATAAGACACCCCAAGCACCTGTTGCGGAACTGATAGAAAGATTGTTGGTAGCTGAAAAAGAATTACTCGCAGCTCATCCAGCAATTAAGGGTGTGCCTTATAATGGTTTATCACAAAGAGATATCGACAGATTTTATCTAAATAGCGATGGCGCAGTCAGAACTGAATCTCATTCCTTAACATCAGTTTATCTTTATAGCAAAACTGAAGAAGAAGGAAAAAAACCTCGTAGTGCAGGTGCTTTTAGAATCAACCAAAGTTTAGATAATCTAGACATCAATGGTTGTATCAAAGAAACTGCCGATAAAACTATCAGCCACTTGAACTATGAAAAAATCAAGACTGGGAAATATCGAGTTGTTTTCTCAGCAGAAGCTTTCTTAAGTCTGTTGGGTGCTTTTTCTAACTTGTTCAATGCCCAAAGTATTTTGGATAATCAAAGCCTATCTACTCCTGATGATTTAGGTAAGCAAATTGCTTCTCCTCTACTTTCAGTTTTTGACGATGCACTGCACCCAGCTAACGTAGGAGCAGAAACTTTTGATGGTGAAGGAACTCCGACTCGGCAGATTTCGCTGATTGAAAATGGTGTTTTAACAAGCTTTCTCCACAGTGCAGGCACCGCTAAAAGGTTGAATGCCCAGCCAACAGGTAATGCCAGTATTGGTGCAAAAGTCAGCGTTAGTCCGAATTTTTATCACGTTTTTACAACAGTAACTCCTGAAGAAGAGCTAAGTTTAGACACTGCGGAAAATGTGATTTTTATCGATGATTTACAAGCTTTACATGCAGGAGTTAAATCCTTGCAAGGTTCCTTTTCTCTGCCGTTTGATGGTTGGCTAGTTAATAAGGGTGTTAGAACGAGTATTGAGTCAGCAACTGTTGCTGGCGATTTCTTGGAACTCTTAAAGTCAATTATTTATGTAGAAAAAGAGGCAGAGTTAACACCAGGGGGAGTTTGCCCGAAAATCTGGGTTAATGAACTGTCAATTACTGGTGAATAAAATTTAGTAAGTGCAGAGTTAGGAGTCGAATTTAACTCTTAACTCTTAACTTATCACTTTGAAATCATGACTCACCATTAATATTCACCACCGACGCTAATGGCAGTATTGAATACATCAGCACCGCTTAAATCAATATTAGCCAAAACAGCGCCATCTACGTCAGTATTATATAAACGGGAATTACTCAAATTAACGTTGGTGAGATTGGCATTATTTAAGATAGTATCGCTGACGAATGCTTCTGTGAGATTAGCAGACTTCAAATTGGCACCAGTTAAATCAGCGCCTTCCAAATTAGCACCTTCGAGATTAGCTCCTTTTAAATTTGCATTTCTCAGGTCAACACCTATCAGATGAGCGCCTTTGAGGTTTGCTCCTGCTAAATTACATCCCAAACATTCTCTAGTTTCCAGCAAGCGCCGGACAGGGGCTGAATTTTCTGCTTTGACGGGAATGGGAGCAGCTAAAGATAGCGTGCTGAGTAAGGCTGCTGCCGTCAAAAAAATTCGTTTCATATTTACCTCCGACACTTCTAGAAGTCATTAAATTTTTAACTTCTACGATACCAGTGTGCCAAGATTACTGAATTCTGTACTCATGCGATCGGAGGAATATATAATTTCTATGAGATTAGATATTCTTCTGTAAATTAGTCCGATGGGATTAAAATTAAAAGTTTTTTAGCAGATATTACAAGTCCTTTGATACCGCAAGCAACGCCGAAAAATCATTTTTAAACCGCAGAGGCGCAGAGAGCGCAGAGAGAAAAAAGAGATTTTACTAGTCACCTTGAAAGGGCTAGTACAACACGGCGGAAATAAACCACCAATTCTAAATTAATGAAATGCTTACGCTGTATTCATTTTTAATTTTTAATTTTTAATTTTTAATTCCGCCTTGCGGTACTAGTCCCATTATTGATTTGGGTATCAGCTTCCTTGGCTCGTAATTGAAAACTTGTTTAACTGACTAACTGCGCGGCGGAATTGAAAAACTGACGACACAACCCCCTAGTAAGCAAAATCGTTGTCAACAAGTTAGCGAAAGCAACCATAAATATAATTAAAATTTCATAAGATACAGCATCCAGAGGTTTCACACCAGCTAGTAACTGTCCTGTGGTGATTCCTGGTATTGCGACCATCCCTATGAGAATCATTTGATTTAGAGTGGGGATCAATCCGGCTCTGATGGCATCTTTGCGATACTGGCTAACTGCTTGCTGGGGCGTTGCGCCTAAACTCAAGTGGGTTTCTATTTCGAGATGGCTGGAATTAATAGTGCTGACAAGACGCTCGCCTGCGATCGCAGCTGCATTGGTAGCATTACCTAAAACTATCCCTACTAAGGGAATTATATACTGTGGCTCATACCATCTGTCTGGTTGAATAATCAAGAAGTTGGTGTAAAACACTGTCAGGACGGTACTAATTAAAATTGCACCCCACACCAAAGGCAACAAATGAGGAATTTTTTGGCTGATGCGATTTCGTGCGACAATCGCCGTAATTGTCAGCATTATTGCTAATAGCGCCAAAACTGCCCAAGCATTGTCTAAAGCCAAGATGAAATCTAAAATGTATCCCAATACAAGAAGTTGTAAGATGGTTCTCCCAGTAGCAAGGGCTAGGTTCAACTCTAATCCTAATTTTTCCCAGGCAGATAAACCAATGGCGATCGCCATCAATCCCACAGCAATAGCTAAATCCACGAAATCCAGCTTGATCATATCCTGCATGGGTTTTCTATCTCCTAGTATTTTCTTCTCAAAGCAGCTCACACACCTGGAACTTTGATCCGATGTGTTGGATCTTGGTTGATATATATCACCTTCATCAATTCAAAATTAAAAAATGGTACAACCTTAACATGGCAAACTCCTAGTATGTCTACTATCTGTAAATTAAATGTGCGGTAGTCTACCGCGCCACAATTTAAGTAAAAACCCTAATAGATGCGTATCTTAGGCGATAGTCTTTTACTTGCTCCTTTTTGATTAACAATTCAATCAGCAAAAATTGACTCTCGAAGTGCATCCTTTGTATCTCCCGATAAAATGAGAACTCATGATCCAAAGTGTAAATCCCATCCCTGCCTTTGATATCAAGCAGCAATACACCACCATCGAAGCAGAAGTAAGTGCAGCCGTTTTAGAGGTTCTGGCTTCTGGCCGCTATATTGGCGGCCCCCTAGTTGAAAGCTTTGAGCAACAATTTGCTGCTTATAATACTGTTACTCAATGTGTGGCTTGTAATTCTGGTACTGATGCGCTCTACTTAGCGTTACGAGTCTTGGAAATTGGTGCAGGCGATGAAGTGATTACAACGCCTTTCACCTTTATTGCTACATCTGAAGTAATTAGCGCCGTTGGTGCAAAACCTGTTTTCGTTGACATTGACGCTACTACCTTTAATTTGGATGTGGAGCAAGTAGCAACAGCGATTACACCTAAAACTAAAGCAATTATCCCGGTTCACCTATTTGGACAACCTGTGGATATGACATCATTAATGGCGATCGCTCAATCTCACAATTTGTCAATAATTGAAGATTGCGCTCAGTCGACAGGTGCAATGTGGGCCAATGAAAAAGTAGGAAGTATTGGACATATTGGTTGCTTTAGTTTCTACCCTACCAAAAATCTTGGTGGTTGCGGCGATGGCGGAGCAATAACGACTAACGATCCTGCGATCGCTACTAAACTGCGAATACTCCGGGAGCATGGTAGTAAAGTTAGATATTTACACGACAAAATCGGTGTAAATAGCCGCTTGGATGCTCTCCAAGCAGCCATATTGCAGATTAAACTGCGTTATTTAGATACTTGGAACGATCGCCGCCGAGATATCGCCAACTATTACTATCAGTTCCTTAGCCAAATTCCGGGAATCGTCCCGCCTCAAGAATTACCTGGGGGTATTGGGGTATGGAATCAATACACTGTTCGCATCTCAGGTGAAGGACGAAATGGTTCTAGCGCCAAATATCGAGATTGGGTGCGTAATCAATTGCAAGAGCAGGGCGTAAGTTCAATGATTTATTACCCCTACCCTTTACATTTGCAGCCAGTGTATCAAAATCTGGGCTATCAAATTGGGGACTTACAAATAGCAGAGCAAGCTTGCCATGAAGTCATAGCTTTGCCCATGTTCCCAGAATTAACACAGCACCAGCAAGAT
>NZ_JADEXU010000014.1 GCF_015206895.1 Nostoc sp. LEGE 12450
TTTCATAAAGTTCTCTGCCTGTTTCAACGTTTAGATAATTGCATTGAACTGCGAATTTAAGCCAAGTTTGGGTTTCTGCCGCTTCCGATTCACAATCGTTCAATTTAGCCACAAAAGCCGCTTCATAACGACGCTTTCTCCATGCTTCTGCAAGATTTGCACAAACAGAACGAGATGATCGACGAATTTGATCAGTCAATGAATACTTCTCCTCCACAGGAAACTTTTTTGACAGTTCAAAAATTTTCATGGCAACATCAAAGGCCATTTTGTATACTTCCAAATCTTCATGACTTTTAATTGGCTCTTTTTCCATTCCCCTTGCCCCCTGCTCCCTCGCCCCGTTTACTTAAGCGATCGCCGCCCTACCGTATTATGTAAAGGTATAGAAAGAGAAAACTCCGCTCCTTTTCCTGGTTCGGATATTACACTTAGTCGTCCCCCATGTTTTTCTACAATCGAGTGACTAATTGATAATCCTAAACCTGTTCCTGTACCTACAGGTTTTGTTGTGAAAAATGGGTCAAATAGGCGCTGTTTAACTTCTTCAGACATCCCAGATCCATTATCTGCAATTTGAATAGTTACTGTATCAGCATCAGTCATTTTGGTACGAATTTGGATAGTGGGAATTTTTGTTTGTCTATCTTCATTTGTGAACGATGAATCCAAGGCATCAATAGCATTGTTCAGAATATTCATGAATACTTGATTGATCTGACTGGCGTAGCAACTAACTTCTGGCAACTGTGCATATTCCTTAATCACATCGATTCCGGGGCGGTGTGCTTTCTCTTCTAGACGGTGGTGTAAAATTAACAGGGTGCTGTCAATGCCTTCATGAAGATTGACACTTTTCATTTCAGCCTCATCCAAACGCGAGAAATTGCGGAGAGAAAGGACAATTTGACGAATGCGATCTGCCCCCACTTTCATTGATTGCAGCAATTTTTGTAAGTCTGGTTTGAGAAAGTTTAAATCTATTGCCTCTAGTTCTTGTTGAATCTCAGGAAACGGTTGAGGATAGTAGTGCTGATACCGCTCAACCAGATGCAGCAAATCTTGGCAATACTCATTGGTATAAGTGAGGTTGCCATAGATAAAGTTAATCGGGTTGTTAATTTCATGGGCAACACCTGCGACCATTTGTCCCAATGAAGACATTTTTTCAGTTTGAATCAGTTGGCTTTGAGTGTGTTGCAGTTCCTCTAAAGTTTCCGAGAGATGCTGATTTTTATCATTCAACTCCAGAGTTCTCTGCTCCACCTTTTGCTCTAAAGTATGGTTGTAGTCTTCTAATTGAGCTTTTGCTACAGCTAGATTGTTATACAACATGGCATTTTGCAGCGAGATGGCAGCTTGTGCTGTGAGCAACCGCAAAACCTCAAGACGGTTTTGGGTAAAGGCTCCAGTTGTCAAACTGTTTTCTAGGTATAGGATGCCAATTAGTTGGCCACGATTGTGAATAGGCGTACATAGCAAGCTTTTGGGTTGCCATAGAATGATGTAGGGATCGTTGGCGAAGGTAGTTTCCTTACGGGCATCATCTAACACCAGGGTTTCGGTGGTGCGCGATACATAATTCACAACCGCTTTGGGAACATCCTGACTGGCTGAAAGAGGAAGGGAGTGCAGGTTTATTATCCCTAAGTTTTCATCGGTAGGCGTAGGGTGTGGCAGAAATTGCTCTTCTTCAAAGATCGCTTGGCTAGTTTTTTGAGCCACAACGGCCCAATTATCCTCTTGAAGCAGCAGAAGGACTGATTTGTCAGCCCCGGCATTTTCGATTACAACCTGCATTAGGGTTGTCAACAGCTTTTCTAACTCAATTTCTCCAGCCAGTGTATGAGAGGCTTTCATCACCGTTGCTAAATCTAATGCTTCAGTCCCAGTGGAACTACTTTGGTTGAATCCGATTGTAGTAGTAAGGGTTGAAGAAGTAGTTTCATCCTGCTGAAACACCTTAAGCAATAATTGAGAATATTGGCGTTCTAACTGGTTAACTTTGGCGATCGCTCCCCAGCTAAGGTAAGTATAATAGGCATTTTCGAGGTAAATTTGCGCGATCGCTTCTTTGTTCCATTCTAAATAAAATCGGGCAGCCAGTTCATTGGCGAGGGCTTCTTCCTGAAGATATCTATTGGCTTTTGCCTCTGCGATCGCGCGATCGTAATGATCCACTGCCTGGGCCATCTGTCCCAACACTCGGCACTCTTCGGCTTTCACCAGTTCAAATTTGTGCAAATAATTCATCGGTGCATGGTGCGCCCATGTCTGCATTTTTTCCTGGTTTTCTGTAACCCTTTTTAGTAATGTTTCTTGGCGAGAGGCTATAGCTGTGCGATACTCTGCTAAAGCCGTCAGGGAATCATAAAAATAAAACATCGGCACAGTGGCATAGCCGGTTCCCGCAACTAGATATTCTCTAGCTTGAGCGGCTGTTTCCACTGCTTGAGAAAGGTTTTCAAATAGATAACAGAGAATCAATTTGTGGAGGAAGAAATAGTGAAGCCCTGTCAATTCATTGGCTTGAACCAGTTGATTTACAAATTCGGCTTCGTTGAGTGCTTCGCCTGTTATAATACAGGGATTCTCAGCTTTGCCAAGCAAATTCAAAACTGTTTGCCAAAAGATACGACAATAGTTTAAAGCCGTACCTTGCTTAAAATTTTCCAAAACATGACAGTAAGCTCGGATGTCTTCCTCTAACGAGTTCAATTCTCGACCTAGAAAATAGGAATATTGGCAGATATCTTTGGTATTGAAACCTACGTAATATACATTTCCAGTTTCTAGAGCAATTTTGTAACCATCCAGCATTAACTGCAAAGATTTTTGCAGTGGAGACTTCAAATAGGTGATGAAAGCACCTACGACATAAAATACTGTGGGTTTGATGTCGCTAATATTAAATTTGTCAGTTAGTGCCAAGGCAAGATTGCCAACTCGATCGGCTGTTTCAATATCCTGAAGAATTCCGCTCAACAGAATGCCATAACAGCCATAACAAAAGGCAGAAAATGGAGCGTTGCCATACTCAATAGATGCTTGGACTTGAGACAAAACCAGTAGTGGAAACAGATTAGGATCGGCAATGTAAACGGCTGGAGCAACGTTTGCCACAATTCGGGTGACAGCTAGCTTCTCTGCGTCTACCATCACAGGTAAGTCAAGTAATTCTGCAATATCACGACCGTTAATCAGATTAGCAGTTTCTTGGAGGGCTTGCTGAATGTCCTGTGCGGTAGGTGTTTCGGGGAAAACCACACCGAATTTACTCATTCCCTGACGCGCGATCGCGATCGCGCCCAGCACATCATTTTTAGCTGTATACGCCTGGATTTTGGTTTCGTAAATGCCGACTTGATCCAGTGGAGTTTTAGCTTGCTGGATGACTGTTTGAGTCAATTGCTCCATCTGTTCATACGCGCCACTAAGATAAGCAGCATCGGCGGCTGATTCGTGCAATGCCAAAGCCAATTCATATTGACTTTGCCAACAGTCACTTCTCAATAAACGAATCCCAGTAGTTAAATACTCAATTGCTACCTGGTAAGCTGTGGAAGATTTGGCTTTTTTTCCTGCCAGCAGGTTGAGTTGTGCCAGTCGATCGCGATCGGTTTGAGATGCGATCAGTTCTATGCCAATATTCAATTGATTGACAATTTCAAAAATCAGCAATTCTTGCTCAGTTTCCGAGGTATTGCTCAACAGCAATTGACCAATCTTTAGGTGAGTTGCTGGTTTCTGATAGTCTGGAATTAGTGAATAAGCGGCTTGTTGAATGCGATCGTGGAAAAATTTGTAGGTAATAATTATTGGTGTGTTGTCATTTGTCAAATCATCCATGACAACAGACTCATCCTGAAAAAATGTATACCCTTCCCCACTGGGTAAGATCAATTCATCCTTGAGGGCTGGCCACAAATCTGCTGCCGTTTGGACTGGAGATTTTTCATAGACAACTGATAGGGTTTCTAAATCAAACTGATTGCCGACACAAGCAGCCAGTTTGAGAACATTCTGAGTCTGCTGTGGTAATTTGTGGAGTTGCACCGCCACAAACTCGACAATATCTTCTGTAAAAGACAGCGCCCGGATTTGAACCAGATTGCACTGCCAATCTCCTGTTCTGCTGGCAAAGGCGATTAGCCCATCTTCATACAGCGACTTGAGAAACTGGTTAGTGAAAAATGGATTACCTTTAGTCCTTTGATACACCAGATTGGCGATCGCAGTTGCTTGTTCTGTTGAATATTTGAGGGTATCTGCAATCAGTTGATTTAGGTCGGTTTCGGTAAGGGCAGAAAGAACAATACTACTAACTGTAATCGCCTCTTGACGCATTTCCTCAATGGTCAACATCAGGGGATGGGCAGAGGAAACCTCATTATCCCGATATGCTCCAATCACTAATAAATAAGAGTTGCTGGCTTCACTCATCAACAGATGCATCAGTTTTAAAGAAGCCGAGTCTGCCCACTGCAAATCATCAAGGAAAATAACTAGGGGATGTTCTTGGGTTGTGAATACTTGAATGAATTTCTGAAACAGCAAATTGAAGCGGCTTTGGACAGCAGTACTCGATAATTTTGGAAGTGAGGGCTGTTTCCCAATGATTCGTTCGAGTTCTGGAATCACCTCAATAATTACTTGACCACTTTCACCCAAGGTAGATAAAATTTGAGTCTTCCACTGGTCAATTTGAGCATCACTCTCTGTTAGCAATTGTGCCATTAAGTCCCGAAACGCTTGCACCAAAGCAAAAAAGGGAATATTCCGATTAAATTGATCGAATTTGCCCTTGATAAAGTATCCGCGCTGACGGGTGATTGGTTTGTGAACTTCGTTGACAATTGCTGTTTTTCCAATGCCAGAGGAACCTGCCACCAGGATCATTTCAGAAGTTCCCTGGCGCACCCGTTCAAAGGTTGCTAGCAGCATGGCCACTTCTGCTTCCCGTCCATAGAGTTTTTCGGGAATCGCAAAGCGATCGCAAACGTCCCTGTGCCCTAGCTGAAATGGGATAATATTTCCACTTGACTGCAATTGATCCAAACAAATTTGCAGATCGTGCTTTAGCCCTAATGCATTCTGATAGCGGTCTTCAGCATTCTTCGCCATCAGTTTCATCACAATATCACAAAGAATTTGGGGAATCTCTCCTCTATTCCCTAAAAGTGGTGGTTGTCTTGCTATATGACAATGCACCAATTCCATCAAATCATCCGATTGAAATGGCAATTCTCCAGTTAAGAGTTCATAGAAAGTGACTCCGAGAGAATAGAAGTCAGTGCGATAATCAATTCCCCGATTCATTCGCCCGGTTTGTTCGGGGGAGAGATAGGCGAGGGTTCCTTCTAAAACAGTCGGGCTAGTTGAAAGTTGGTTAACTCTTGGCAGCAGTGAAGCAATGCTAAAGTCAATGATTTTAACCTGCTTTGTGGTAGGGTTTATTAAGATATTGGCGGGTTTAATATCCTTGTGGATGATTTCGTGATGGTAGAGATCGGCCAGAATATCGGCAAGTGCGATCGCAATCTGTAAAAACTCAGTCAAAACATCAGGATGCAGAGATGAGGAATTTTCCTGATTTCCGATCTCACCGAGTCCTTTCCTTCTAAAAGCAGTGTACTCCTTCAAAGAAATTCCGCCAAAATCTTCTAAAATCAAGGCGGGTCGATTTTGACAATTTTCCAAACTATAAATCCGAACAACCCCAGGAACATTTAAGATTTTCGTAATTGAGTACTGATTTCTGAATTGAGCCAACTCAATCACACTGGGATAAGAATTTTTCAGAAGTTTGATCACAACAGGGGTTTGATCGGCTTCTCGCCAACCTCGGTAAACCAGGGTGCGAGTGCTGGTATAAATTCTTTCACCAATTCCATAACCGGGAACATCAACTCGATTTTCTACCATAAAGCTTGCGACTGGATAACCTGAGTTCAGTTTTCCCCGATTAACTCGAAGTATCACAATTCATGATGTAATTTTCTGAAGGTAAAAAATTGAGAAATCCGGTTGATTTAGCTTAACCCGGTATAGTTCAATACTATTCATCTAAGGGCGATACCCTGGGGGTTCGCCTTTGGCATTCTTGTAGAGTAGCCGCTTTGTGTCTACTGCGTGTATTTTTGTACAACTACATATTATAAAAAATGTTTGCAAAATCGTTAATGGCAGGTTGCTTAAATGAATGAGTTCGATCAAACTTTAGAAGATCAGAGCATGAGCTATGTGGGAATGATTGCAAAGTTTCCACTGGGTGTTCACGATCTCAAGTCTTTTATTACTCCTGAAAACCATCTGTTCGTTCTTTGTCATCTGGGAATCCCAGACATTGATATAGAGCAATGGAGGTTGAAAATTTCGGGATTAGTAGAGCAAAGTCTTGAGTTGTCATACCAGAATTTGCTGAGTCTAGAATATCGTGAATTAACTGCTTTCCACCAATGTGCAGGCAATCCGCTTGAACCGAAAGTTCCGACAAGAACCATTAGTAATGTTACATGGGGTGGAGTTTCCCTGAGAGCAATTCTTAATCAATTGCAAGTTAAACCTGAAGCTCGTTATGTCTGGTTTGCCGGAACCGATCGCGGTGCTTATGAAGGAGTTTCTAGCAATTCATATATTAAAGATATTCCGATCGGAAAAGCATTAGATAATGATGTACTGCTAGCGTACAAGCTGAACGGTGAGTTTCTGTCAGCAGAGCGGGGTTTTCCTTTGCGGTTGGTGGTTCCAGGCTACTATGGCACTAACTTTGTAAAGTGGCTCTCACATATTTATGTCACAGATCGGCGATCGCCAGGGCCCTTTACAACAACTTTCTATAACGATCGAGTTGGAGGCGATGATGCGACTTTAAAACCCGTTTGGGAAGTTGCACCGGAGTCTGTAATTGTTCATCCTTCCCAAAATGAAGTATTATACCTTCAACCTCAAACACTTTCGGGCTGGGTCTGGGCATCCAAGGGTATCCAGTCGGTGGATGTTAGTACAGATGGTGGCATCACCTGGCAAGCTGCCGAAGTTGAAGCACGGTTGCAATATGCCTGGCAACGATTCACGTTTCAATGGACTCCACCAACATCAGGACAATATAGCTTGATGAGTCGAGCCACTGACTATGATGGAGCAATTCAACCAATTCAGCAAGAGCGCAATGCTGTTTATATAGTAGCTGTCACCGTGAAAGAAACGACGGTAAAAGAGTCAAAGCCTTTTACCGTCGCCGAATGAAAATTGAGCAGATAGCTTAGGCAGATGTTAGCGATCGCTCTGGTTCGTACACTTTAGAAAAGGGTTCTTGATAAGAATGGGTCTTAATATAAACCAAAAACTCATTGATCAAGTCTGTAAAATACACAAACGCCACATCAATCAATTCAAGTGCTTGTTGACGAATCTCTTCCGGCACCTCAATTTCTTTCATTATTTGCAAAGAAGAGGGAGTATGAAGAGTGTGGGTATTTTCTATATGGTTATGACGCATACCAAAGTAACGGAACTCTGTTTGAGTCATTTCTTGCAGTTGCAAGGCCGCAGACATAGTTGAACGGAAAAAAACATTCGCCGTCACCTCGGATACCTCAATGGCAACCAATCTGATGATAGGATCTGCTCCCCGAGTATACCGCTCAAAGATAGGAAACATCGAACGGGAAACCTTGGTATGATCGCTCCAAAGGAATCGCACGGCATCACTGAAACGCATAGGATAGTCAATCCCCATCTTCTCCATGTCTTCTAGTAACCATTGCCAGTGAAAATGTTCTTCGTGCGTGTGCAGATTTACCATCTCTTGAATGTAATTAGTCGTTGGCTCATCTCTAAGAACTCGTTTGCATAATTCACTGAACTCCAGTGCCAATGGAGCAATCACAGGTGCAAATGCCAGTCTCTGGCGTGGATCAATGGACTCGTCTTTCATATACTCAAAAAACGGTAACTTGGCATATTCCTGGTTCTTCTGCTCAATTAACTCAAGAATTGATTTCATTTTCATATTCCTAACGATAGACAAATGGGTTTGTAACCGACTTGGTTATCCAGTCAGCCATAGCACTACTAAGGCAAAAACCTGAGAAAGTACTTATTGAGAAAGTCAGAAAGTTTGTTAGCTTAAGATGCTGCCACAGCGATTGTAATCGCTATGAAAATAAACAATATGCCTCATAAACTATGGCAAAAAATGTTCTAATAACTCTCATCACATTTGTGTAAAGAGCTAACAGAAACTCAAGCTAAACTATTTTTCGATAGCGCAATAAAGTACATACAAAAGTACTGTTATTTTTACCACCTTGGATAAGATCGTAACTTTAAAGATTAGTCATTAAAAACCGTAAAATTACGACTTAAATAAATTCTTTCTTTGAATTTTATTATTCAATACTGCTGCAATGTAAGTAGTTAATTTTAAGAAAATGTTTTTATACCTGGACTTATTGAAGTAAAGATGAAAATTCTTACTGCAAAGTTTTAAGTATAAAAATTTACTTTAAATATTTGTAAAAAAAGAATGCCAGTAATGCTGTAATCACCAGTACAATCGTATGGAAAGTTTCACGATATAAATATATTTCTGTGGGAAATCAGATTATTTGACAATCATAAATGTATGCAATGGTGTATCGCAACAGATAATTATTAAAATTTCCTTATTTTTGAGCTAATGTGATAGCTACTTGCCAAAGTTGTAGTATTTCGCATACCTTCATGAGCTTTTGAGAGAAGCCAGTAAATCATGTGCAATTAATGTATCAGTAGCATTTTTCCAATACCGCTATTTGCTTCTGTCACCACAACAATTTGATTAGTGAATTGACCGATCATTTTTTAGATATGATGTGTTTTTATTTTTGTTTGGGGACTTCCAGTAAAAAAACATCCCATCCCTGCGTTGGGGTAGGGGCGCAAGACCTTGCGCCCCTACTGGAGCCAGCTCTGTATGAGCCCAAATGCCCAAATTACAACCAATTACCAATCAACACATAGGCAGACCAAAAGCTTGGTGCTTTGTAGTTAGGGTGTTGCAACAGTTGTAGCTGGGCACGGTGGACAGCTTTGGCTTTGGTAATTTTGCCACTCTTGAGTTCTCGATAGAAAGCACTAACAAACATTGCCGTGGATTCATCATCAATCTGCCACAGTGAGGCGATGGTACTACGTGCCCCAGCCCGGACAGCTGCTCCTGCAAGGCCCAGTGTTGCACGGCTGTCTCCTGTTGCTGTCTGGCAAGCACTCAAAACTAGTAACTCTACTATAGTTTTACCCTGACTGCGAAAAAGAGTATCAAAATCTTTGACATTGATCTGACCATCGAAATCCAAAATAAAAGTATCTTCAAGGCGAGAACTAAACTGACCGTGAGTTGCTAAATGCACTATGTTGAATGAAGCAGCATTAATTTCACCCTCTAAATTCTTTTTCTTAAAATCTCCATCTAGTAGGCTAGTTGTCGAGACTCCTGCTTTGGTAATGCCATCGAATTCAGATTTGATCGCAAGCAACGGTGCAAACTTAGAAAAACCTGGTGGTGGCTGAGTCAGTCCTGCGGTTAGCGCTCTTAGCTGCTGTTTTACCAGTGGTTTAGGATCGAGGAGTTGCAGACCCACGCTCAGAGCAATTGCATATTTCTCTACCAAATATTGCTTACCATCATATAGAGCTGCCATTGGTAAATTGCGTAAGGAACCATCCAGAACAAACACTAGGGTATCTACCCCACTGTTTTGCAATTTTGACTCAATGGGTTGAAGCAGCCAGTTGTAAACTTTATGCGCCTGGGTTTGGACGACTTTGGTAGCGGTGGGATTGACAAGATTTTTTCGCAGTTCTACTAACAATTTCTCTACTTCTGTATGAGAAATCTGAGTAGTGTAGCTTTGCAGGGGTTGTTTGGGAATTTTGACAATTACCTGGAGTTCGTCAGGAAGAATAATTGGATAAAGGATGGCAGCCGTGGGATTATCTTTATCCACCATTTGATCGAGGGCTACTCTCTTTCCTTGTAGGCAAGCTTCTCGAAAGAAGTCGTCCAATTCTGCAAGTTGGAGTGCTTCAATGCGTTGGCGTGCTTTCTCCAATATTTTTTGATCTGGTTTTCCTTCTTGGGATTTTAGCAGTAACTCTACTGACTCTCGGTAGATGGGTTCTACGCTGTCCCGAAAGTTGAATTGTACATCCTGGTTAACTACATCTTTATTGACTACTAAATCTCTGCGAAGGGATTGGAGAGTGTCTACAGCAGCATCATAGGCTGCGATCGCACCATTCATATCTTTTTTTGCCCGCAGTAATCTACCTAACTGCCACTCTAAGGTGTAGGTGATTTCTGGTGCATTGCTGCTCTGTGCTAAAGCTAATCCTTGCCGGGTAAGCTCTTGTGCGTATGACAATTGTCCGGTTTCTTCATACAAACCGCCTAAACTCTTTAGTGAGTATGCTTCTGCCCGCTTGTCTCCTAAACTGCGGGATTGTTCAATAGCCCTAGCGAGTAATACTGCTGATTCTTTGGTGCTGAATCCTGAGTAGTAATGCTGACTAGATGCTTGCAATATACCACCCTTGACTTTTGCCAAACTTTGGGAAAAGTTAACATGAGCGTAAATGCTAGCACGGCTGGGAGGAAGTTGAGCGAGTTCGGACTCAATCAATGGTAAGAGAGCTTGAACCTCTGCCCATTGTTGAGCTTCAATCAGTAGGCTCAGGTGATTGAGTTGGGCTTGGACTTTTATTAAGGGTGGGGGAGATGCTGCAACTGTTTGTTGATAATAGGCGATCGCCAATAGGTTGTTTTTTTGTTTACGGGCATTATTCCCCAGACTGAACAGACTGGCTGCAATATCTGCGCTTGATTGCAGATTTTGAGCAATTGTGAGACTTTCTTCTAGCGCCAGACGTGACTTTTCCAAATCGCCCACTACTAAAAGAGCATCACCGAGCGATCGCAAACTCACTGTCTTTTCTATAGAATCTGTTTGAGATTTTAACGTCTGACTTACCCGATCGAGTGTTTTGACAGCGCGGGGGTAAAATCCTTGGGTTCGCCACGCCTGTGCTTGATTGATTAGCGATCGCACCACACCACTTTGATTATCTGCTCGCCTGTAAATTTCTTCTGTCTGCTGCCAAGTTGCTAAAGCTGCCTCGGCTTGTCCCATTTTCTGTTGAAGACGACCTTGAATATCCAGTGATTGGGCTAAGATTTGATTTTCATCTTGTCCTTTGAGTAAGTTTAAGCTATCTGTAATTGCCTGCTGTGCTTGACTCCATAAACCAAGTTGCTGGTAAGCGAGGGAAAGATTACTCAGTGTCGCTGCCTGTTTGAGGCTTTCTCCTTGCTGCTTATATGCTTGGACAGCCTGTTGTAATACTTCTACTGCCTTGGCAAAGTTACCGGAATTGTATAAAAATTTGCCCTTTTCTAGTAGTGAGCCTGGGTCAGCAACTACAGCTAGCGATGTCAAATTGTTAATTTGTGATTGAGATGAGAAATTAATTGAGCCAGAAACTTTTGCTAGCACGGGTGAACCCAAGCTGCATAGCAAAGCTATCAGGAAGTACAAAGGCAAACGTAAAAAGTGAGCCAGTGTGGTTTTACGCCAACGCCCTGGCTGCTTCTGTATTTTAACTTTTACAGAATTCGCGCCAAAAATCCTAGTTGTTTTAGCCATAAGCATGACAAGAGGTAATTGATAACCAGGAACGCACAGGATTTACTCTAAGTGTTTGGGCTACCAGGGTAATGTTACCATTCACATCCATTACTCATGCCTGAGCTTCCACAATCTTATTTATCATGGCTTGGATAAGGTTTTACTATCTAAAGTGGATTGTCACTGATTCCAGATAATTAGACATCTCCATAAATTAAATATGCGTTATCCAGAACCCTTGTAGAGAGGTATTAGCGTAGCGGGGCCCAATTCAATGCAATAAACCTAATCATTTAAGAACGGATGACTTAATTTCTTGTTCTATCTGATTACTAATAATCTCAGATCCCATAGCAGGTTTATCTAGGTTAACCCTAACAAAATTAGTTTTATCTTTCCCTGTAAATTTTTTATCATTATCTGAGTCTTTGATAATTTTTATAAAAATTGCATTTTGACTTGGAACAACAACCCAATTGATGATTTGAGTATTGTTTGGGGTAATTTGCTGGAGATTCTTACCTGATAAATCAGAAAGATAACCAACAGTGGCATCTTCGCTGTTGAGCTTTGTATCTATGTTTGTGTCTTGTTCAAGGATTTTATAAAACCAAACTCTTGTAGGCGGCTTCTCTACCGCTTTTACCTCTAATAAATCAAAGGAGGTGATAATGGCTTTTTTATTTAATAAAATATGAGCTTCACCATCTTGCTTTCGATAAAAGACGATATTAGAGAATTGGTTATTTCTTTCATAAGAACGTGAAAGGCTTAAATCAGTTTTTTTATCTTCATTTTGCTCTGGAAGAACAACGGGAATCATTATATAGTCTAATTGTTCTTTAATAATTAAATCTCCATAGACAAGATTCGGTTCGGATTTCGATTTATCTGTTGCTTGTGCCTGTTCTGCTTTTGTAGTAGTAGAAGATTTACAAGAAAAAGAAAGGAGCGTAATAATAATAACTGTAGTAATTTTATTTGAAAATCTATTATATTTCATCATTTTTTTTAATAGGATACATTGCTATTTTATTTTCTTCACTGTTTGGAAATTACTTAGTTAATTTGAATTTATATTCTAAAAAACAAGCCCATATTAGTGGGCTTGTTTATATATACAAAATAAATAAAGTAACCTAACCAAAAGCTTTGATATTTATTGGGCACATTAACTGGCTTTTGTTAAAAAGACTTTAGTTTCCCAACTGTCTCCTTAAGTGTGAATTCCGGCACTATCTACCGTACTGAGAAAATTATATCACAATAAAATACCAAAAACCTGGTCAACCCTGACCAGGTTTTATCGAGTTCACAGATTTCAAATTGTTAAACTAATTAAGTAATTGAAGGTTAATAACTAGGGTGGACTAAATAACTAACAAACTCAGCATTCTTGCGTTTTTCCGCTTTGGGATTTGGCTTTGCCTTCTACATTAGGCTTTTGCCACTTTTGTAATCTTGATATGCTGATATTTGCTTGGGTTGATGACAGGGGACACTAAGTCATTTACCCTTTTGTTTTGGTTTTATTTTGTTTGGTGTCCTACTATTTAAGTTATCACTTCAGTTTCTAAGTTGCAACTCTTAGTTTACTAAAGTTGATGTTTTGTTAGATTTTGCAATCTAGCTCCAGATATTTGATCCCTGACTATCTTTTTAAGATATCTAATGGGATCTTCGAGAGATCGGCATTGCTAATCAAACTGCATTGTCATCAATTCCATATAATTTGACTTTCATCCAAACAATTGACGATAATGCGTCCAATTTCATCAATTTTTACCAATTAGGCAGGATAAAGCTTAATTTCAGCAGCTAAGGCTTTGTCTCGTGCTTGTTGGGGATAATGCGCCCTTGCAATAGCATTAATTTGGAATTGGGCAATTAACCACGGCAAAGCTAACTGAGCAGGGGTACAATTAGAAATAAGAGCTATGGGACGTAATTTTTGTAGCGCTTGTTGAAGATGTTCAAAGTTTTCGCATTGAAACAGTTTATTTTTAGCACGATTATCTGCTGGGTTGCTAGCGATCGTTTTTTTATAACTGCTTTCTAATTCATTCCCTTGGACAGTTTCACACTTTATCGGTCTTAGCTTGAATTAAATCAGAGTTACAGTAGATGCTGATGGAATTGACTATAACTTCTCATGCTCTCAAAGAATGGGCAGTCGCCGTAAATGCTTTGGAAAGTGGCAAAACCATTATGTTGCTCCGCAAAGGGGGTATTCATGAACGAAATGGAAATTTTCAAGTTGCCCACAAGCAAATTTTGCTTTACCCTACTTATGAACATCAACAAGCTTTCATGCTCAAATCTGAGTATGCTAATCGTGTTTATCCAGTAACATCAGGTTGGCATCCAGAGACAGTTCGCATCGGCAGTTGGGCTGAAATTACAGATATTTTGCCAGTTAGTGACGAATTTCTTGTCAACGCCTTGCTTCCGTTCCACATTTGGAACGAGCATTTTATTAGCGATCGCCTTAAATGGAAACCACGTCAGCCCCTTTATATTCTCCTCCTGCGGACATATAAACTAACCCAAGACCAAGAAATTCCTTATCACCCTAAATACGGTGGTTGCAAATCATGGATTGATTTAGATCAATCCATTAACTTGCAAGAAACGACACCAGCCTTGTCTGACTTTGCATACACCCAATTAGTACAGACAATTCGCGGCATTGTCGGCGACAAAATGGCCAGAAAGATTGACATGCTCAATTACAACTCGACCTTTAGCTAAACCTCGGTTGTATTGCTGCTAAGTTTTTCAATTTACAGAGAAGGCTATGGTATTTGGAAAACCCGATCAAATTGGGCTTTGATCGCAAAAAAAACCGCCCACCAAATATTTAGAGTTTTTCTACAGCGATCGCACGCTGCACTATCCACTAGTCAGGAGCCAGAATTTAGAACTGAATTTTGGCTCCTGACTTCTGTTTGTTAAAAATACAGCAGATTGCAAATTCCTAACCCACACTGAAAACAGTAGTTATTGTTACACACGGTCGCAAAAAACGCGGATAACATTAGAAAAATCCCACCCTATGTAGATAAGGTGAGGTAAATCTGTTTATCCGCGTGTCCAAAAATAGCTCACAAGGGTGAGAATTAACTTGACAAAAGTCTGATATTATGCGTTAGTTGTTAGCTAAAAGCAAAGGAGTTTGCAATGCATCGACAAATGTGCTGGTTATCTAAGTCTGGTGGCGACGGCGAGAAAATTTTGTATTTGCAGACAGAACCCAATCAGCCTTGGCGGCCTTACACGGCTTTTGGACATTTCACAGTCCCAGATTATCAAATACCAGGTGGTTCTAAAGGCTGGGCAACTTATCAAAAACTTATCAAAGCAGGTTGGACACTAGTACCTAGCGCACGCGCCAATGAGTTTGGCAGCAGTAGCTACGTAGAGTCAACAATCCAAAATCAATAGTTATTGGTAATTAGTCATTAGTCATTAGTCATTTGTTATTTGTTATTCTGTGCGTCCCTGTGTCTCGCCAGTCCCTCACTCGCTCATAGACCTCTGGGGGAACCTTCACCGCGAGGATCTGCCGCGCCTTCTAGAGTTCCATCAGATGTAACTGCGATCGCATTACCATTACCCCAAGGAGTACTTTCCTTAATTTTATGCCCCCGACGGCGTAATTCTTGTAGAGTCAAAGCATCCAAACCCCAAGGTTCTACGCGCAACTCATCTGGAAGCCATTGATGATGTATGCGTGGAACAGAAACAGCTGCACCAACATTCATGTTGTATTCCAGCACATTTAGGATAACTTGTAAAACCTGAGTGATGATGGTGCTACCACCAGGCGCACCTGCTGCCATCCGAAAATGACCATTTTCTGTGACAATTGTAGGAGTCATGCTGGATAGGGGAGTTTTACGGGGTGCAATACTGTTGGCATCGTTACCAACTAAACCAAAGGCGTTAGGCACTCCTGGCGCAGCAGCAAAATCATCCATCTCATTATTGAGGATAATTCCAGTTCCCGGTGTCACCACACCAGCACCAAAACTGAGGTTAATGGTGAAAGTCAGACTTACAGCGTTGCGTTCTTCATCCACAACAGTAAGATGACTGGTTTCAGTGGATTCATACCGCGTCGCGTGTAGTTTAAGAGACTGATGAGATAAAGGAAAGGTATTTTCTCCTAAACTCCGATTATTAGCCTGACTAAAACGTTGTAGTGTCTTTCTATCTACTGGCTTGACCTTGGTCGAGGGTCTAGCCACTTGCATATTAATTTCTTGACGGCGTTGTTTGGCGTAAGCTGGACTGAGTAATTCTTGTACAGGAACTTTGACAAAATCAGGATCGCCTAAATATTCTGAGCGATCGGCGTAAGCAATTCTCATTGCCTCTACCATTAAGTGGATAGCGTCAGGATGATGCCATCCTAAAGATTTTAAATCAGTGTCACCAATAATATTTAAAATCTGCAATAGGTGAACGCCTCCCGATGATGGAGGTGGCATTGAGCAAACTTTAGCTTTGCGATAATTGCCACAAATAGGAGTCCGCCAGATTGGTTTGTAGGTTTTCAGGTCTTCTAGAGTAATTAAACCACCATTTTTTACCATATCAGAAGCGATCGCACGAGCAATACTTCCGGTGTAAAAACTTTGGGGATTTTGGGCAACTGCTGTTAAAGTGCGTGCCAAATCACGCTGCACCAGTTTCTCCCCTGGTTGATAAAATTCACCGTTGTGAGTGAAAATTTCCCGCATCCCTGGATTTTTGAGAAGTACTTGCTTGGCGGAGTTATTTGTTTGCAGATAACGCCAAGTTGCGGCATCGCCAAGAATAAAGCCATCTTTAGCGAGTGCGATCGCAGGTTTCATCACCTCTTGCCAAGGAAGTTTACCATAGCGATGATGCACTTCATAAAGTCCCGCCACCGTTCCTGGTGTCGCTACTGCCAAATAACCATTAATACTTGCATTGGGACGCACCTTTCCTTCTGCATCTAAATACATATTTCTTGTCGCTTTCAAGGGTGCGCGTTCCCGAAAATCTAGCGCTTTCATGTCGCCAGTTTTCTCAGAGTGCATCAGCAAAAATCCGCCGCCGCCGATGCCTGCGGAAAAAGGCTCAACTACAGAGATTGCAAAAGTTGTGGCTACAGCTGCATCCACTGCATTACCCCCTTTGCGTAACATTAAAATTCCCGCTTCACTTGCTAACGGATGGGCTGAAACCACCATTCCCTTTTTGCTGCGTAGGGGTAAAGTTAAGGCGGCTGATGCAACTTGGCTGTAAACAACAAGGGTGAAAGAAAAAATTGCGAGCGCAACTCGCTTGGGTTTAGCAACAGTAAGCATTTTTATGCCATTTGGTTTGATATTTCTTAGCCTAGCGCCTGGGAGAGCATTTTATACGCTGCTTGCTTGTTGATTGCCCAGTTGCAGAGCGATCGCTAAATCTTGTTGAAATTCCTATCTATGTTTGTTACTATGAATTTGTAAGGACAAATGCCGTACATTTTATTTTTTGGTAAACATTATTCTTATCATGTAGAGGCTATCATGGCTAATACCCTGGCTCGAAGCCGCCAAGCAAATTTAACGCCCTCCAGAGATGAACGCCTGGAAGCTCGTATCAGTAAAGAACAAAAAGAAATTTTCCAGCGTGCTGCTGAGATTCAAGGTCGAACATTAACAGATTTTGTGATTAGCAGCGTTATGAACGTTGCCAAACAGATTATCCAGGAAAATGAAATGATGATCTTAAGTAGACAAGACCAAGAAGTTTTTGTAGAAGCACTGCTCAATCCACCAGAACCAAGTACAAAATTAAAGGCAGCAGCTCAACGCTATAAACAAAACATGGGTGTGTAAGTGGCGTTACCTGATACTTTTGATGATTATTTAATAGAGCCGCTAGGAAAGCAAGACCGGGCGGCTTTTTCTTGTGATGTTGAGAAACTTGATATTTATTTAAAACAGCAAGCAGGACAAGATGCTCGGAAGCGGATGGCTGCTCCCTTTGTTTTAATTGAAAAGAGTTCTGGAATCGTTACTGGGTATTACACACTATCATCAACAAGTCTTAAATTTGATGAATTGCCAATTGAGATAACAAAGAAGCTCCCAAAATATCCAAATGTTCCTGCAACTCTTTTAGGTCGATTGGCAGTTGATAAAAATCATCGAAAAAAAGGGCTGGGGGAAATGCTGTTAATGGATGCGCTGTATCGCAGTCTACAAAGCGAAATTGCGACAATAGCTGTAGTGGTTGATGCCAAAGACGACAAAGCGCGTTCTTTTTATGAGCATTATAATTTTATTCAATTTCCTAATTTTCCTTATCGGTTGTTTCTGATGATGCAAACAATCGAAAAAATGTTTACATAACTAATTAAAAATAACTTTTTAATGTATATTGTAATCGACTGGCTAACTTAAATTAGTGAAACAGCCGAAAATGGATACCGTAATTACACCAGAAAGAATCGAGTTACCACCTGGCGCGGTGTTGAAGCTTTTGGGAGATTGGAAAGACTATCAAGTATTGAGTCAGCAACTAGGCGATCGCTCTTCGCCTCGCATTAAATATCGACCTGGGGAAATTTTACTGATGGCACCGCTACCAGAACACGGAAGAGATGCGAGTTTGCTGGCAGATATTGCTAAGGTTTTGCTGGATCATTTAAACCGCATATACGAGTCATTTACACCCATCACCATGAGCTTGCCAGAGATTAGTGGTATTGAACCAGACTATTCCTTTTATATTGAAAATTGTAGAGCAGTAGTCGGTAAAAAAAGAATTGATTGGGAGTCAGATCCACCACCAGATTTAGCAATTGAAATAGATGTTACAAGCTACACTGATATTAATGATTACTTACCTTATCGAGTGCCAGAAGTCTGGATATTAAAGAGTAATCGCCTATTAATTTATAGATTACAGACAGAAAGTTATGTGCTTACAGAAAGCAGCTACTTTCCTAATGTCAGAGAAATTGTGCAGCAATGTCTCCAAATGGCCAATGAGCAATCAACAAGTGAAGTCATTAGGTGGTTAAAGAACTTTTTGCATGGACAACATTAGTACAATGTATAACGTAGTTTTAAGAGTTTGTAGTAAGCACTTTAGTGCTTAGAGGATAAGGACTAAAGTCCTTACTACGAACAATTTAAACTTGACAGACTAGTAGGGTGCGTTACACTAACCCTTAATTACGAATTACAAATTATTTTAATCCCTTCGATTTGCGAAACTCCTGGACAACATCTTTAATATCACGTAATTCACCCTCAACCAGATAGTTTAATTGACGCATTTCATCTGCCGAAATCTTTCCGGCGAGTGAAGCGATCGCTGTTTTTAATTGGGGATATTTTTTTAATATTTCTTGCCGAACAATTGGCACAGTTTCGTAAGGTGGAAAATAATGTTTATCATCTTTTAACACAACTAAACCCAAGCGAGAAATTTGCCCATCAGTGGAGTTACCCGCCACCATATCTACTTGTTTTTGAATCAAAGCACGATATATCAAACCCAAGTCCATGATTTGAGGAGATTTGGCAAAACGTAAATCGTAAGTTTTAGCTAATCCAGGAAAACCATCTTCTCGTTCTAAAAACTCATAACCAAAACCACCGCGCCACTGAGGTGTATATTGAGTAGCTTCCGAGAGAGTTTGAATATTGTAGCGTTTAGCATCATCACCCCGAACAATCATCGCAAAAGTATTTTCAAAACCCAAGCTTGGCATCACTTCCAAATTGAATTGCTGAGAGTATGCTTGTTTTAATTTTTCATAAACTTCTTTAGGGTCATTAACTGCTTTTTGCTTTAAAATTCCAGTAAAAGCTGTACCTGTGTACTCAATATAAGCATCAATTTTGCCAGTAGTAATCGCGTTATGACAAACAAAAGAACCACCCAAACGGGGACGACGAGATACTTTTAAATTAGTTGTTGCCTCTATTTGCTGTGCTAGAAGTTCACCTAAAATATCTTGCTCAGTAAAATCTTTAGAAGCAACAATAATATTGCCATCACTGCTACTATTTACATTTGGTGTACAGCTAGTGATGACTAATAACAAAGCAAAAGTTAAAAAGCAGGATGCTAAAAATCTTTTCATTAACTTTTAATTTTTAATTTATTCTCCAACCAGCCAATTACAAAGTCAGCCAATAATGCAATTACCGCCGCCGGAACTGCACCAGCTAAAATTAACTGATCGTTCACTACTGATATACCGCGAAAAATAAAGACTCCCAAGCCACCAGCCCCGATCGCGGCTGCAATGGTTGCAATGCCTATAGCAATTACCGTTGCGACTCGCACACCTGCTAAAATTACCCCCATTGCCAAGGGAATCTCAACTTGCAATAACAATTGTCTATCCGTCATTCCCATACCTCTCCCAGCCTCTCGAATTGCTGGATCTACACCAGTAATACCTGTGTAAGTGTTACGAATTATCGGCAGCAAAGAATATACAGTCAGAGCAACAATTGCTGGTACAGCCCCAATTCCGCCAATTATAGGAACAGGAATGAGTAAACCAAAGAGAGCCAAACTAGGAATAGTTTGGAGAATATTCGCTATGCCGAGAATTGGTTGGCGGAGATATGTTTTACGTGTAATTAAAATACCTAATGGAATGCCTATAAGTATGGCAATACCAATAGCGATGCCTACTAAAAATAAGTGTTCTAGAGTATGCTGAAGAATTTCTGGGGCATACTTAACAAGAAAGAAATTTTTCATAAATTGTCTTGGAAGGAACGCAGACATTTAAGAAAGGCTAGGCTTTCTGGGTGTTGCGATCGCATAAATTCATCTGTTGTCCCCAATACTACCAATTCTCCGCCATACATTAAACCAATTCTCGATGCCAAAACCAAGGCTTCTTGAATATCGTGGGTGACAAACACAACCGTCTTGCCTAACTCTTGCTGCAAACGCCGAAACTCTTGTTGCAGTTCTAACCGCGTAATCGGATCGAGTGCGCCAAAGGGTTCATCCATCAACAACACAGGTGGATCTGCTGCTAAAGCCCTGGCTACACCGACTCTTTGTCTTTGCCCACCCGAAAGTTCGTGCGGGTAACGCCCTGCAAATTGTGCTGGTTCTAAACCCACTAATTGCAACAATTCATAAACCCGCGTTTTTATTTGTTTTGATTGCCAACCTTCTAAAGCCGGGACTAAACCCACATTGCGTTCAACTGTAAAATGGGGAAATAAACCAATTTCTTGAATGACGTAACCAATTTTTCGCCGCAGTTTAATTTCATCCCATTGAGTTGTGGGAATGCCATCAAATAAAACTTCGCCTTGTGTAGGTGTGAATAGGCGATTAATTAACTTCATTGTGGTGGTTTTGCCGCTACCACTGCGCCCAAGTAATACTAGTGCTTCTCCTTGGCGGATGTTGAAGTTGAGATTTGACACCAAGGGGCGATGATTGCGGCTAAAGGTAACATCGCGGAATTCAATGGCGGTTTGGTTATTTTGCGGCATTAGTAGCTTTTGGTGGACGCTAGCCTGTTATTGACTATATGTATTATGTGCTGATTTTGCTAGCGTGCTAACGTCCAATTTGTCATATAACAGATTTAAGCCCCTTTATGCAGTTTTAGCATTTTCATCTGATGCTTGCTCTGCAACATTTTTCAAGCGGCTCGATCTGATTTTGCGAATGCGTAGGCGTAGCCCGCCGAAGGCATCGCTATTTCGAACACCGCCCGCCATTTCATATTCGCGGCTGTCTTTGCCGTACTTGATTGCAACCACCATCAGCATTTTCTCAGAAAGCTGACTCAAGTTTTTTTCCATTTCTTCAATTTCAGTTTTAGAAGAGTCAACCACAGACAGAGCGGTATTATAAACATCAAGTTTATTGCGTAACTGCTCAATTGACTCAATCAATTTTTCCAGATTATAATTTTCGTCAAATTTGATGCTTGGAACAATTGATTTCAGTCCGGCGGATCTTAACTGAGCTTTTTCTAAAATGCGGGATGTGCGTTTTTGACGAGACATAAAATTACTCCTTTAAGATGCTGCTAGAGCTAGCTTGGCTTAATTAAACTGCATTTTGGTTCAGCAGAACTCGCAGTTTTTGCTTATAAAATTTTCAGGTTATATCAGTAATTTTTCGGTATTTATTTTCAGAATTGAATTAATAATGTAAAAAAGCAAAAGTTAGACCACTCCCGTCACGACTGAGACCACTCCCGTCACGACTGAGACCACTCCCATCGCGACTGAGACCACTCCCATCGCGACTGAGACCGCTCCCATCGCGGCTGAAACCACTCCCGTTACGAGTGGGACTGCTTCAGCTTGTTGGGGAGTGCGTAGATGCAAAGCGGCTTTAGCGATCGCTTAGTATTCTGTAGAAAAGACTGATGCGATCGCAGTTTGTAGAAGGGCGATCGCAGTTTAGGCAAATTCAATTGCTGCGCTGCACCCCACAAGCGTGAAATACAACCAAAAGACTTTGGGCTTGACAAAAATATAACTGTTAAAATCAGCATAATGGTGTCAAAATGCGAATAAAACACACCCAAAAGGAGAAAAATGCCAGCTATTGTTAAACTACAACTCTCCTTAGAAACTTTAGCAGAAGCAATATCTTCCCTTGATTTAACAGAAAAACGTCAACTTCAAGAGCTAATTGAGCAACAAATTTTTGAAGCCGAAGAAGCATTGTATGAAGACGATGCAGATACACTGGCAGAAATTCAAGCAGTTCGCGCTGAGTATAGCGATGGTGAGTCAGTGACTATAGATGAATATGTTGCTAATCGCTCAGAGCAGAGATAATGAGTTATGCGATCGCTATTTCAAAGTCGGTACAAAAGCAGATTGATAACTTACCAAATGATGTAATCGAGCGTGTTATTGAAAAAATTCAAAATCTTGCTTTACAACCACGTCCCGATGGAATTGTCAAGTTAAAAGGTTCTGATAACGAGTATCGTATTCGGATTGGTGATTATAGAGTTCGTTACGAGATTGATGATGAAAGTCAACTCATACAAATTTTGCAGTGCAAGCATCGAAAAGATGTTTATAGAAAAAGTTAGTTTAGATACAATACCATTCAGTTAAACCAAAAAGCCTGATGTAGAGACGCGATTTATCGCGTCTGATAAGACCGATAACCCTTAATTGAATCATATTGAGTTTAAATATGCTCAATGGATATGCGATCGCCTAGCATTTTTACGAAATTTTCCCTAAAAAGCTTGTATTCTCTCAAGTAAGCTTCCACACACGAATCCCAAACGGTCGGCTATGGAATTAAATCTGCGGTTCCCAGAGAATAACCAAGTCATTGTAAAATTTGACGAACAAGAAACCGATAGGCTAGCCTTTGCCTCACCATTAAATGCAGCAGACAGAGAAGAAATTCGCTGGTACTTAGAAACCTATGCGGCGCATTACACTACGGATGTAGATGATAAACAGGCAAAAGGGATAGCTGAAAAATTGCAGCAATGGGGCAAAGATTTATTTAATGCAGTTTTTCAAGATCGGGCTGCTCAACGGCTGTTTAATGATTTTCAAGATCAAAATCAACCAGGACGCTTATTAACAATCAGCGCCAGTCATCCAGCAATTTTATCACTGCCTTGGGAATTGTTACGCGATCCACAAGGTACTTATTTGTTTCACGAAAATCCCCGCATATCTATTCGTCGTCGCTTGGCTGGTGCAGGGGGTGGACGCAGACCGTTTAAAGTGCCAGTCAAAGACCGTTTGCGGTTATTGTTTGTGGTTAGTCGCCCTAGTGATGCGGGATTTATTGACCCCCGTGGTGAAGCAATGGCAGTGTTGAACGCCATTCAACAAGCAGCAGCCGGACGGGTTGAGGTAGAGTTTTTGCGTCCAGCCACCTTGGATAATTTAGTAGCGCGGTTAGAAGACTCCCGCAAACCCCCTGTTGATATTGTGCATTTTGACGGTCATGGGGTATTTGATTTAGATGGGCGTTTCCAAGAACAGGCTAAACATAGCGATCCGGTGGGACTAACTAAAGGCGGGAATGAGAACGGCAGCAATATCGGTTATTTGTTATTTGAAGATAAAGAAGGGAAAAAAGCCCTGATTACTGCCGAAACCTTGGGTGATATGCTGAATCGGCAAAAAGTGGGGTTAATTGTTTTGTCTGCCTGTCAGTCGGCGGCGATGGGTGGGGAAGATGGAGAAGATGCAATGGGTAGTGTAGCCGCTAGGTTAACCCATGCAGGTATTCCCACAGTCTTGGCTATGACTCATTCGGTATTAGTGACAACTACCCAACAACTGTTTGCTAAATTTTATCAGGGTTTAGTATCTGGTGCTGGTATGGGTGAAGCATTAGATAATGCGCGGCGAGACTTGTATCTCAACCAACAACGGGGAGAACGGCAACGGGGTGAGAAACGAGTACAGTTAAAATTGCAAGATTGGTTTTTACCTGCCTTGTATCAAACGGCTGGTGATACCCCATTATTGCAGCAGCAAGACTTGAACAACCAAGAAAGCGGCGAGTCACCAAAATGGGGAAACTTGCCGGATTTACAAGAAGCTGGATTCTTCGGTCGTAGCCGGGAATTATGGCAGATAGAACGGTGCTTTGTGCAGGGAACGCGCCGCCTCACAGTATCGGGTTTTGGTGGACAGGGAAAAACCTATCTTGTCCAGGAAGCAGGACGCTGGTTACACCGCACGGGGATGTTTGAGAAAGTTTGTTTTGTTGATTATGCTGCCTTTGGTGGTGTGGATGCTGTAGGCTGGGCAGTTAGCACCCTGGCGACAGTGTTAAACGAGAGTTTAATTGATGGGGCGGCGGCAACTCAGGCGTTGCGTAACCAAGCCACATTGCTGATTTTAGATAACTTAGAAACCTTGCCAGCAGAAACCCTACAAGAACTGTTAACCGTGGCAAAACAGTGGTCTGAGGTTGGGGACTGTCGGGTATTACTCACCACTCGCACACCAGATTTTCACCATCCCGATTATCCCACACAAGGCAGTCGCAAACATATCTCCTTATCTTTGCGAGGTTTGGGACGAGAAGATGCCCTAGCGTATTTCCAGAGTTTGATTAAACTGACGCTAGCACCCAAATTTGACCCACCTCAACGGGGCGTATTGTTGGAATTATTTAAACTGGTGGATTTTCATCCCCTGTCCATTGGTTTGTTGGCGAAACAGTTGGAAAATCGCCGTCCGGCAGAGTTGGGACAACGCTTAGAAACCTTGATTGCCCAAACACCAGATAATCCCCTGTTGGCATCGTTGAATTTATCTTTAGAACGGTTGGATGCTGAAGCAATGCAGTTGTTGCCTCGTTTAGGCGTGTTTCAGGGCGGGGCGTTAGAATTTATCTTGCTGGATATTACAGAAATTTCTGAGTCACAGTGGCAAACTTTGCGCCCTGCCTTAGAAACCACTGGTTTAATTCAGCCCGAATATTTGCCTCGTGTTGGTCGGCCTTTTCTCAAATTTCACCCCACCTTAGCCCCTGCCTTGTGGCCGCGCTTATCCCCAGAAGCACAGACAGAACTGCTTGCCCGTTATCAACACGAGTATTATCAACTTTCTCACGCTTTGTATTTTGAAGATAGCAAAGACCCTCATTTTATTTGTGCCATTGCCCAGCAGGAATTACCGAATTTACTTTATGCAGTTGATGGCGCGTTGAATGCAGGTGCAGAATGGGCAGTAGACTTTGTTTACATTGTTAACAATTTTCTTGGTAACTTTGGACTTAACCGCGATTGCACTAGACTAAATCAACGGATTGCTCAGTTTACTGGGGAAGTAGGTTCCGGTACATGGTATCTCAGCCGTACTAGTTCAGGCGAGCAATTATTCGATGCTGGTCGCTATCAACAAGCAGCGCAGGTGTTTAATGAGATACTAGCAGAGTTGGGCGAGCAACCAAGTTATAACTGCTGTGTTACTTTGGGTAGGCTAGGGCGATGCTTTGCAGAGCAAAGACAAACAGCACAAGCAGCAGAAATCTACCGCCAGGGGTTAGCAGTAGCGCAGCAGTTGAAACAGTCTGATGGTGTCAACCAACTGATGGGAACGTTGCAGACTGACTTGGCAGGTGTGCTGATGGATATGGGAGATTATGGTGAGGCACGCATTGCTTCTGAAGCAGGATTAGCTATTGACAAAGAAGTTGGCAACCTTCGTGGGGCTGCGGTATCAAATTTTCAACTCGGAACTCTAGTTATGCTGCAAGGCAACCTCCCAGAGGCAGAACAGCGTTACCGAGAAGTACTGACTAATTTCCAGCAACTCAACGAACCAGCATCAGAAGCCACGGTTTGGCATCAACTGGGTGTGGTGTACGAAAAAGGCAAGCACTGGGACGCTGCGGAAAATGCCTACCGAACATCAGCACAAATTAAAGAATCTCTAGGAAATCTGGCAGGTGCAGCAGGTACTTGGAATCAATTAGGCTTGCTCAATAAACTTGTTGGCAAACTGGGAGAGGCGGAGGCTTGGTTTCGCAAAGCTTTGAAGCAATTTCAAAAATTAGAAGATCCAGCAAATGCATCTCTAGTATTAAGTAACCTCGCTTCCATACTACAAAAACAACCCCACCGCCTCAGCGAAGCCCGACAATTGGCAGAAGAAGCATTAGCCATCCGCAAAACCTTAGACCCAGCTGCGGCTAAGATTTGGATAATCTATAACATCTTGGCAAATATTGCCGATAAGCAGGGCGACACCACCCAAGCTAAAGAATATCGTCGCCTAGAAAGGCAAGCAAAAGCGGCGTTTGCGGGGACACAGTATGAGTTGCGGCAACATGGGCAGTTGATTGCACAGGTAGTAGATGCTGTGGATAATGCAGAAATCAGGGAACAGCTAGAAATTGATATGGAGAATCTTGCAGAAGATTTTCCAAATTTCGTTGCTGCCATCCGTCTTATCTTAGCCGGCGAGCGAGATGAGAATATACTGTGCGAGCCGTTAGATTTGGAAAAGTCTATGTTTATCTACGCTATCCTGCGGGGTATTGCTGACCCTCATAAATAATTCGTAATTCGTAATTCGTAATTCGTAATTCGTAATTACGAAAGTAAATGTAGGGTGTGTTGTCGCGCAGCGCAACGCACCTTCAAGAATCTAAAGTGCGTTAGCCTACGGCATAACAGACCCTACTGGACTCTTAAAACTCTTACTCTCTGAGCCTCCGCGTCTCTGCGTGATGCAAAATTCATTTATTCTCCACTTCCGAAGAATAATCTTCACAAAACGCTTTCAACCCAATATGAATAACAATCACCGTCACGGCGACAGCTAAAGGAGATAGCACATCTCCCGAAAAACCCATTGTTACCAACACTGCACCCAAGCGTTCCACAGCATCCTTATTATCCAAATCGCCCCATTTCTTCCACTGCTGATTCAGCATTCCCCCTTCTTGGCATAAATCACTTTTGGCAGCTCGTCCAAATCTCTGCAAAAAACTCTTAGACTTTTCTTGTGTAAGTTTTGTAATTGCTTCGGTTTGTTTTACCAGCATTTTTTCAGCCGACGTTTTATCGTCTCCTTGTTTTTGCCTTGAATCTGGCGCATCGCGCAGTTCCGTTAACTGGCGGTCAATTTCGGCAGAGAGGGCAGTAATTTCTTCGGAGGTAAAGATGCTGTTCATTACTGAATTGTTTAATAATGTTTGGCGATCGCTGGTTATTTTTACAACCCAATTTACAATATCATTGGCTGTAATCTACTGACCAGTCAAATAAGCACGCCGAGAAGTGATTAATACAAGCATTGGGCGACTAGAAGTCGCGGCTACACAAACAAAGTCCGCCTCCGCGGACTAATAAAAATCAAGGGTTTTAAACCCACGGAGGTGGGTTTTGTCTGTATAGCCGCGATTTCTAATCGCCCGGTATATTTCCAAACGTAAAATACTCGTTAAGACTCCATCTCTGCCAATTCTAACCAGCGTTCAGTCGCCACATCGATCGCGTGCTTGAGCTTTTCCACATGATCATACAATTTCTGCACTTCGCTATAATTCCCCGGTGACACATTCCCCAGTGCTTTCTCGGTTTCTGCCTTCTGTGCCTCTAACTCGGCAATCTTACCTTCCAACTGCTCAAATTCCTTTTTCTCCCAATTAGATAACCTCCGCCGCTTGGTATTCTCTACATCCTTGGGTGCAGCCGCACCATTTTGGACTTCGACATTTTTAGGCTTCTCCTTAGCGTTAGCAGCTTGTTGCTGTGCCTCTTCAGCCTTCTTATAGTCCAGATAAATTGAGTAATTACCTGGATATTGCCTCAGATTACCGCCTTCCTCAAAGGAAAATACTGTGTCGATGGTGCGATCGAGAAAGTAGCGATCGTGAGAAACTACAATTACACACCCGGCAAAGTCTTCTAAATAATCCTCTAATACTGCCAATGTCTGAACATCTAAATCATTTGTCGGTTCATCTAAAATTAAGACATTGGGCGCACCCATCAAAACCCGCAACAGAAATAAACGGCGTTTTTCACCACCAGAAAGTTTATTAATTGGGGCATACTGTTGATTACCAGGAAACAAAAACCGCTCTAACATTTGCGAAGCAGTAATTTGAGTGCCATCGGTAATTTTGATAAATTCACCTTCTTCTTTGATGTAGTCAATCACGCGCTGACTTTCGTTTAAAGCTGTGAGCAATTCTTCAGAATGCTGGTCAAAATAACCGATGTGAATTGTAGTCCCAATTTCTGCAACACCTGAATCTGGTTTAATTTGACCAGTAATAATATCCATTAAAGTGGATTTACCAGCACCATTAGCGCCGATGATGCCGATGCGGTCTTCTGGGCTAAATTCGTAGGTGAAATTATTAATTAAGGTGCGTCCATTGTATGCTTTAGAAATATTATTTAATTCAATAACTTTTTTGCCAATGCGACGACCAACTGTAGAAATATCAACTTTACCCTGAACTTCTTTAAATTCAGTATCCCGCAGAGCATGAGCGCGGTCAATTCTCGCTTTTTGCTTGGTACTTCTGGCTTTTGGCCCTTTTTTGAGCCATTCCAACTCGCGGCGCAACAAGCCTTGGTGTTTCCGTTGACTACTTACGGCAGATTCTTCAGCTAAAGCTTTCTTTTCGAGGTAATATGAGTAGTTACCTGTATAGGTGTAAATGTCGCCTCGGTCGATTTCCACAATCCGGTTGGTAACGCGATCTAGAAAATAGCGATCGTGGGTGATCAGAAAAAGTGCGCCGCGATAGCGATTTAAATAACTTTGTAACCATTCTACAGAAAGAGCATCGAGATGGTTTGTCGGCTCATCCATGAGCAAAACATCTGGTTCTGCTAGCAAGGCTGATGCTAAAGCAATGCGCTTGCGATAGCCTCCAGACAAAGTGCCTATCTTGGCATCAAAGTCAGAGATTCCTAATTTTGTAAGGATTATTTTAGCATTAGTTTCTAGTTCCCAAGCACCACTCGTATCCATCTTTTGCATCACCACAGAAAGGCGAGACATCAGTTGGCTATCATCTGGATAGTGAGCCAATTTATCTGAGAGTTCTTCATACTCACGCACCAAAGCCGTATGTTCGCCACTGTCGGCAAAAACTTGCTCTAAAACTGTGTGATTTTCATCTAAATCTGGCAGTTGAGGTAAGTAGATGATTTTAGAACCAGAGTTAATTATAATTTGACCGCTATCAATGGATTCTAACCCGGCAATCATTTTTAATAGGGTTGATTTCCCTGAACCGTTAGTACCAATTAAGCCAACTTTATCGGTAGCATCAAGGCTAAAACTGGCATCTTTTAAAACTTCTTTGATGCCAAAGTCTTTTTTAACCGACTGGAGTGTAATAATACTCATAAAATCTAGTAATTTTTCATTGATCGTTAGTTAGTAGGTAAAGCACATACCCTACCTACATTCGCCGAATTCTATACAAATAAATCCAAAGGTAAATGTCCATACATTTCGTTGATTCCGTCTTCGTGGTAAGACTGACAAGATACTAATACTCCACGATGATGTCCAGCATAAGAATCAAGATAGCACAAGCCATTTTTACCGTTTAATTTGATATAAACTGGCCCTTCAGGTGTCAGCAAATTGTTTGGTGGTTCATAACCCAAAGCCAAAGAGTAGGTCTTCATAGCGAGTATTCCTTCTTCTGCTGTATCGGCACAAATTCCTAAAATTTGATAATCAGCAAGTTTAGTTATCAAAATTAGGGCATCACGAATTACTGCTTTTTCTGATGGCTTGAGAATAGGCGCGATGTCTAGACAGTTAAATTTATTCAGTAATTTTTTCGCTTCTTCGGCGGTGAGATTGTGAGAATTGGGGGTTGACATAAACTTTGATTGATGAGCTTGTTGGTTTTTCTGTTGTGTTTGAGTTGGGACTAGCCCAACTTATACTATTGTGGATTTTAGATTTTAGATTGCAAATCGTCCAAGTATTGAAGAATTTGTCTGACAGTCAGAGCAAATTCTATAATAAAGAGCTTGTTATCTAATGCCAACTCCTTACGGTTGATTTGGGACATTTCCCAGATTGAAGATGAAGGGTACACCGCTTTTTGAGTCGCCACCCATAACGAGGACTTTGGGCATTTGTGCGCCGCCACTTCTCCAAGCTTCAATTGCTTCTTTTTGTAAAACTAACTGTCCTCCTTGGGCTTTGAGTGTCTCTGCTAAAAGCCTTTGAGCTTCTGCCCTACCTTTGGCGCGATTCACATCTGCTTGTGCTTCTTGTTCTGCTTCCCGTGCTACATAAACGGCTCTTTGGGCCCGTTGTTCAGCAATTTGTTTTTCTTCCACTGCTCTAGCAAATTCTGGTGAAAATGCTAAATCAACTACGCTAGTATCTAACACAATTATCCCATATTTGTCTAAGCGATCGCCTAACGCTTGATCGAAGTCTTCTTTTAATTCACTTCTTTTAGTAATTGCTTCTTCTACTGTTCTTCTGGCGGCGGCAATTTTAAATGCTTCTTGGGTTTGAGGGGCAATGATTTTTGATACTATATTTGCTAAGGTTCCTTGTTTTCTTCTAACTTCAACTACCTTGATAGGATCGAGGCGAAAGTTGATCGCAAATCTCGCAGATAAATTCTGCAAATCTTTTGTAGAACTCTCGGCTGGCACTTCAAATTTTTGAACAGTCAAATCATACACATCTATCACTGAGATAAAAGGCGGTTTCACGTGAATTCCTTCTAATAAAGCCCCATCTCTAGCTTTACCCAAGATGCTGATCACTCCTGCTTCCCCTGGGTTAATAATGATAAAGGAATTTAGTCCCAAAATCACTAGTGTTGCTAACACAATTCCTAAAACTGTGGTTTGCCAATTTCCGAATTGCTGATTTTTCAAATTCCTCTCTCCAATATGAATTTGTCATTTGTCATTGGTCATTTGTCATTGGGCATAATTATTTTTCTTCTTCCCATTCCCCATTCCCCATTCCCCATTTCCCATTCCCCATTGTCCATCCTTAGTGATGATATTAACCAATTAGAGCGGTTTCTGGATGGAGGAGCGAATGATATTATCCAAGTTTCCACAACTGTTTTAGTTTATTGTTGCAAACATCAGGGATATGCAAAACACAGATATAGTTGTTATTGGTAGCGGTATTGGCGGTTTGAGTTGTGCTGCTCTTTTGGCACGATATGGCTTTGATGTGATAGTCTGCGAAAGCCACTCCATTGCTGGGGGCGCTGCTCATGGCTTTGAGCGTAATGGTTTCAAGTTCGACTCTGGCCCGTCTCTCTATTCTGGACTATCTTACAGCCCCTCTGCTAACCCTTTGCGACAAGTGTTAGATGCAATTGGTTCAGAATTGCCATGCGTCACCTACGATACTTGGGGTTGTTGTCTACCAGAAGGTGATTTTGACACGGCGGTTGGTGCAGAGCAATTTTGTGAAGTGCTGATGAAATTCTGTGGTGATGATGCTGTTGCTGAATGGCAAGAACTCCAGCGCGTTATGGAACCATTTGCTAGGGCTGCAACTTCCATACCACCAGCCGCATTACGCTTTGATTTTGGTGCAGCTAGAACCGTGGGCCCGTTTGTCCCATCTCTGACAAAAAATGTGGTGAATATAATCAAGCTGACAGGCCCCTTCAGCCGAATTATGGATGGGGTTGTGAAAGACTCGTTTACCCGAAACTGGCTGAATTTGCTGTGCTTTCTACTTTCTGGATTGCCCGCAGATGGCACTAGCGCCGCAGAGGTAGCATTTATGTTTGCGGACTGGTATCGCCCAGATGCAATCCTGGAATATCCCATTGGCGGTAGTAGTGCTTTAGTTGACAGCCTTGTACAAGGATTAGAGCGTCACGGTGGGAAGCTGATGCTAGGCGCTCATGTGGAAGAAGTGCTTGTAGAAGGTAATCGTGCTGTGGGTGTGCGTCTGCGCGATCGCTCCGAAATTCGATCGCAGCGAGCAGTAATTTCTAATGCCTCGGTTTGGGACACGCTGAAGTTACTACCAGAAAAGGCAATACCCAAACAGTACCGCAGTAAACGACAAGCAATACCTGAGTGTGATAGCTTTATGCATCTGCATTTAGGCATTGATGCTCAAGGATTACAGTCAAATTTGCGGTGTCATTACATCGTAGTCAATAACTGGGAATTGGGCGTAACAGCACCTCAAAATGTTGTAGTGATCTCCATCCCTTCAGTTCTCGATCCATCTTTAGCGCCAGCAGGTAAACACGTGATTCATGTGTATACACCTGGTAATGAGCCATACTCTATCTGGCAAGGAATGGATAGAAGGAGTCAAGAATATGCCGAACAAAAGCGATCGCGTGCAGAAATCATGTGGCAAGCTTTAGAACGGGTAATTCCAGATATTCGCTCTCGCTGCGAAGTCACACTTGTTGGTACACCCTTAACTCACGAGCGTTATCTCCGCCGTCATCAAGGTTCCTACGGGCCAGCAATTCAGGCTGGAAGTAGTATGTTTCCTGGCCCCAGCACACCCCTACCAGGACTGATGTGCTGTGGCGACTCAACATTTCCCGGTATTGGTTTACCAGCAGTCGCCGCTAGTGGGCTGATTGCTGCCAATACCCTTGCACCAGTTAATAAGCATTTAGCAATGCTTCAAGATATCAACTGTATTTAATTTTTCGAGTATAAAATCTAGTTGCCAAGAGAGCCGCACCTGCTGCCAAAACTGCTAGCACACTATCAGGTTCGGGTACGGCAGCAACTTGAGCATCAATTCGTGCAGTTCCAGCAAATAAACCTGTCAAGTCAGGGTTCCCTAGTATTTTTGCAAACTCTGGAGAAACCAGCAATTTAACATCAGGAATGGTTAAATTTTGACCATTAAATACCGCAGGTTCTGGAATACTCAAATCAAACAAAATCGTATCTAAAGAAAAAGTGTCTCTTAAAACAAATCCGCTAGCATCTTGAACGGTACGTCCTGGAGCAAAACCAATTGAAAAGTCACCAACAGTAATTTGATTATTAAAGTTAACAGTACCAGTATGTTCGATTGTCCCTGATAGCGGAGTAAAGCCGCCCTCGTCGCTAAACGTAAAGTTAGTAGCTGAATCAATGTTAAAGCCGACTAAATAATTGCTGGGAATTGGTGCAACTGTATTATTGCTGCCTGTCAAGGTTAGCCCGATTTTTTTAAGAATCTCTTCGTGATCGCGATCGATGCTGGTGACTCCTGATATCACTTTAAAAGTTGCAGCATCTACCTGTATGGGTGCAATTGATATAAAAGCTGCGGTAGTACAACCAACAATCCCTGCAAACTGAGAAAAACGCATATATATCCCTGATGATCTTTGTAGTTTATTTTATCTAAAAATTCTCTTATTTAATCTAAAAACTGAATAATTACTGTTAAAAAACTACACTCAAAATATAAAAACATAGTTTTTGAAAGTTTATATCAAGTCACGATCAAGTTAATAGAATATATTTAAGTTTTATAGTTGAAAATAAAATTTTAATTAGATGGTTAAAAATAAATATCACTGCTCATGATCTGTCAGAAAGTATGATGCATAAGCTATTAGGCATAAAACACGAGAAAAATATAGTTACGTTTAATTATGTCCAATGAATTCCAAAACCTCGTTTCCAGCCGAGGCTGGAAATGCTACTCATTGAAGTTATGCCGCAAGTCTTGAAGCAGAGAATTACATTAAGCATTCCTAGTCTGAGGCTAAGAACGAGATAATTTTGTATAGCTTTTATGTTAATTTGAAACCAATAAACTCAGTGGCTCTTGCAAAACAGATAGTTTAATTTATTTTTGCCGACCTACTTATTGCTTCACAAGCTTGTTCTAATCCACCAGCTTATTTTCTCTAAATTAGAATCTATTTCCTGCCAAAAGTTTGCTGATGAGTCTGCTTCTCTTGTTACTGTAAATATTTTATCTATAACGTCAAAGTTTTTTTGAATCAACTGCTGATCTAATTTAGGAATATCTAATTTAAGATATTTTAGACGGTTGGGTAGCTCTACCTTCTCTTTTGTTGGCAAGTTAGTAATCTGCTCAACTTGTTCTAGAATTTTGTCTATTGATGTAACGACTTCTTCAATACTCGGTTTTTTGCTTTGTAATTGTAAATCTTTTTCTTCAAAATTCTCTTCTTGATTACCTAACTTTACTATCACTATTTTCACAAAGAAAATATTGTAATCAACCCCACTAACTTCCCCTACTTGATTATGATATTTTCCAATTTTATTAATAAGTACTATGTCACCTTTCTCAATTTTGTCTTTCATAATTACTACAGCCTATAAATTAAATCGCTAAATAATCTCCTCTACAGAAAATACTACTCTAAAGCCACAAACTCTTAGCCCACCGTCTGACTCATTCCAGCTACGGCTGGCGCTGCGACACAGTTCGGCATTGAAACTCCAAGAGCCACCACGTAGCACCCGGCGATTAATATCACCACCAACTTCCCAGGGTGTTCCATCTGAGGGTGCATCGCTGTAATTGTTATGCCACGAATCAGCGCACCATTCCCAAACTAGCCCGTGCATATCGTACAATCCAAAGGCGTTGGCAACTTCAAAACTGCCGACGTTTGTTGTTTCTCTACGAAATTTGCTTTTTGTTTCGATAGTGCAACTGACTAACTCAGAAGTAATGGTTTCGCCAAAGTGGAAGGATGTTGTAGTTCCAGCTCGACAAGCATATTCCCATTCAGCCTCACTCGGTAAACGATAGTCGCGTCCAGTTTTTTCTGATAGTCTGAGACAGAATTCTACAGCCTCATACCAAGATACATTTTCTACTGGTCTATCTAAACCTTTAAATTTCGACGGGTTGGGATTTAAAGCTTGTTTGACTTTGGGTAAAGCTGCTACTACTCTCCACTGTGCTTGAGTTACGGGAAATTTCCCCATAAAAAACGGTTTGACGGTAACTTTATGTCGAGGACGTTCATCAGCATCTCCTTCACATTCCGGTGAACCCATCATGTAAGTACCACCAGGAATCGATACCATTTCTAATGTGACAGATTTACCCAATTCTTCGGCAAAGAAGTTTGCATTACCACTCATGCGGTTTACTTCTCTACCACCTGTGTCTACTGTCACTACGTCAAATTCAAAGGTTTCTAAGGGAGGTAATGGTACTATTACTTTTTGTGGTAGCGGCGGTAATATGGGTTGAGACATCGAAACAATTTTCAGGGCAACAGGCTCAATGTTCGATGTTGCAAATTTCAAATCGTTGATAACTTCTACTGCTGTTTGATATCTTTCACTGGGTAGATGTTTTAGTAATTTCTCTAAAATTCTCTCTAAGTGTTCGCTGATAGTAATACCTTTTTCTGGTAATCTTTCGCGCCACAACCATTTAGCATTCATGGCATCATAAATAGGGTCATTAACCTGTCCAGAAGCATCCTGCAAAGGCAAACATCGAGTTAAAAGACGCACGCAAGTTACACCTAAAGCATACAAATCACTGCCGTGACAAGCAAATCCAGCCATTTGTTCGGTTGGGGCATAACCAAGGGTATAAATTACTGTAGCCTGTCTTCCTAAACTAGTTTGTGTTACTTGTTTAGCACCGCCAAAATCAATTAATACAGGTTTTTTATCACTTGCACGGCGGATAATATTTTCTGGTTTGATATCCCGATGAATGACGTTATGAGTATGAATAAATTCCAGTACTGGCAATAAATCAGCTAAAAGTTCCCAAACCTGTTTTTCACCATAGATTTGTTGCTGAACTTCTTGTAAGAGAGTTTTTCCTTGAATGAATTCTTGGACAAGATACAAGCTAGCACCTTGCTCAAAATAAGCTAGTAATCTAGGAATTTGGGTATGATTTTCTCCCAGTTCATATAACCGAAAAGCCTCTTCTTTAAAAAATTCTGCTGCTTTGGTGCGTTGTCCGGTTCCCTGAAATTGGGGGAAAAATTGCTTGATGACGCAAGGCGCGTTTAGTCTGTCTACATCTTCTGTAGCATAGGTTCTACTAAATCCACCTTCACCTAAGAGTCTTAATACGCGGTAACGGCTTCTTAGAAGTTTGCCAAAGCTGCTTTGTCCGCAACTCACGCAAAATCTATTGCTATCAGAGTTGAATGGATTTGAGCAATTGGGATTTTGGCAGATTTGCATAATGAGGGGGAAATAGCATTTTCTCCAAAGTTAGCCCCAATATTATCTAATTGAAAACAGTTATGTACAGAAGCGAACACGGAAGTTTATTCATGTGCTTAAACTTCTTTTAACACGAGAACAATAAGATGAATAAATTTTATATATTTATTTATGTTGGGACGTTTTTAACTATTGGTAAATACAAATACATAAGTATGAAGAATGTAGAGGTGTTTACATTGCAACGTCTCTTTGAATATAGCTTTTTTTGCCATCCAAAAAAGTTCATGGAGAACCAAGTTATCCATAATTTTTATTATTAATTACAAGTTTTATTTTTAGCTTTTATTTTCTCCAGAAGCGCGAATTAATTCAGCTATAAATGCAACGATCGCAGATACTGAAATCAACATGACGCTCAAAGCGTTAATATCAGGCTTGACTCCTGTTCTAATCCGGCTAAAAATTTCCATTGGTAAGGTGTTAGAACCGCTACCGGCAGTAAAGCTGGAAATGAGAAAGTCATCTAGGCTGAGAACAAAAGCCAAAAGACAACCAGCCAAAATACCAGGCATCAGTTGAGGTAATAATACTTGCATGAAAGCTTGGGTTGGTGTAGCGCCTAAATCTAGTGCTGCTTCTTCTAGGTGGGGATCTAAATTGGTAAGTCGTGAAGCAACTACAAGTCCGACATAAGCTAGACAAAACACGATATGCGCTGCAACTATCGTCCACAAACTTAGGGGTATGGCAAAGGCGGCTAAACAAACTAGGGTTGCCACCGCGATCGCAATATCGGGAATAATCAATGGTAGGTAAGCAACACCTCGATACAATTTCTTGCCAGGAAATTCGTAACGCGCTAACCCAACTGCCATCAAAGTTCCCAGCACGGCTGAAACCCCAACTGCACAACCAGCAACGATCATACTGTTTTGCAAGGCTGATAAAATGCGATCGTCGCTGAACAACTTGCGATACCAATCGAGAGTGAATCCTTGCCAAGTTGCGCTATAGGGCGACTGATTGAAGCTATAAAAGCTAAGTACCAGTATAGGCAGGTACATGAACACAAATATTACTAGTGAAAAAACCGCCTGCCATGAGACACGCGGTTTTTTGAGGGATGGAGAGATATTCACGTTTATATATAATATGATTTTTATTGATGGCAATACAAAATAGCATATTTTATCTAATAAGTCAATAATTTAACTCTGTTTTCTCCCTCTGGACTACTAAGGAATCTAACTCATGGAGGTAGAAAAATTAAACTCTCGTGACTTCCTATTGCTTTTAAATAAAGTTAATAGGAACAGAATTGATTGTTACCTTGAAAAACTTGGATAGAACTTCTAGCAAAATTGCTGTTTTTAATTTCAAACTACCTAATTTACCAAAATCTGTCTTTTGGACAGCTACAGCTTATCTTTTAGAGTACGGAAAGCCGCCTAAAGAGTGCCTACAGGTTTTATTATTTAATTAATATTTGTAAATCCGATAATTGTTCAGCAAAATCGGATATTTATCGCTTAATATCACTATTTAAAGTAAGTTTTGGCAATTTTAGGAAGTTATTCTTTATCAAGAAATCTATATTCAAAATTACATCAAATAGCCAATAATTAATATATTGGAATGGATTTACCTCTTTAGGAGTGGGTAATTTCCGTACTAGGATAGACAAATAATATAAAAGAAAGAGCATAAGATTTGAAGGCAGTTGTTAATAACTTGATAATTTGAAGTTAGTTTCTGATGCCAAGTCAATCAATTACAAGCACTATGACAACAGAAATAAAAAACTTCTAATTTTAGCTTTATTTTTTAGGAGGTTTGTGATGAGAATTGCTCAAGTAGCTCCATTATGGGAAAGAGTTCCACCTCCAGCTTATGGTGGTATAGAGTTAGTAGTGGGGTTACTAACCGATGAGTTAGTCCGACGCGGACACGAAGTAACTTTATTTGCATCGGGAGATTCTATCAGTCTGGCAAAACTAGTGTCAGTTCATCCCCGTGCGCTCAGACTCGATCGCACTATCAAAGATTACAGCGTTTATGAAACGCTGAATCTCGCTTCGGTGTATGAGCGCGCAGAAGAGTTTGATATTATTCACTCCCATATAGGATGTGGGGCACTGGCTTACGCAAATCTCGTCACAACCCCTACGGTTCACACGTTGCATGGGATTTTTACCTCTGACAACGAAAAGATGTTTAGTTTTGGTAAAAAACAACCCTACGTCAGTATTTCTGATGCACAACGAGAACCAAGGTTAGGGTTGAACTGTATAGCAACGGTCTACAACGGAATTGATGTCAGCAGTTATAATTTTCACGCCCAACCAGAAGATCCGCCTTACTTAGCGTTTTTGGGTCGGATGTCTCCTGAAAAGGGAGCGCATTTAGCAATAGAAATTGCTAAACAAGCCGGTTGGTGCTTGAAAATGGCAGGTAAGATAGATGTCGTTGATGTGGAATACTTTGAGAAGGAAATCAAACCCCACGTTGACGGAGAGCAAATTCAGTACTTGGGTGAAGCTAATCATGCTCAAAAAAATGCTCTCATGGGAGGCGCATTTGCAACTCTGTTCCCCATTACTTGGCGGGAACCCTTTGGATTAGTGATGGTTGAGTCAATGGCTTCGGGTACGCCAGTGATTGCGATGAACTTGGGGTCTACTGAAGAGGTAATTTCCCACGGTAAGACGGGTTTCCTCTGCAATAATATTCAAGAGTGCATCAGTGCTGTCGATCGGGTAATAGAGTTAGATCGCTATACTTGCCGGCAATATGTCGAAGACCTTTTCAGCGTTGAGCAAATGACTAATGGCTATGAAGCGGTTTATCAAAAAATAATAGCAGAACGATTTTCTCGGAATGGGCATTCACGCAATTTGATTGCTTTAAGTAGCGATCGCATTTAATTTGTGTGCCTAAGAATCGATCCCCCCTAACCCAATACTTTTCGGTTAAGGGGGAAAGGGGAAAGGGAAAGGGAAATTCAAACCCTTTCCCTTTCCCCTTTAACCTTTCCCCAGACCAAAAGAGAGATTATTGGGTTTAACCGAAAAGTATTGCCCCCTAACCCACCTTAAAAAAAGGGGGAGCCTGAGTCAAAGTCCCCCTTAAAAAGGGGGATTTAGGGGGATCTTATTTTTTAGTAAGGGATTTTCAAGAAATAAATTATCCAAGAAAACGAACCACAGAGGCGCAGAGGGCACAGAGAGATGAAGAAGAGAGATGATTGTTGTATGAGATTTTTGAATGTTTTTTAATTTGGCAGTCCTTAAACAAAGACTGCTACCAAATCATGCGATCGCGCCATTTTTCCAATGTCTTCGCTTTAACCCCTGGAACTCTTTCTAAATCTTGTAAAGATGTAAATTTTTGCTGTTGACGGCTAAGAATTATCCGTTGTGCTAACTTCTTACCCGCGCCAGGAAGAGTTTCTAATTCTGCCAGACTTGCAGTATTAATATTTATTTTTTTAATTACTTGTACTTCACTTGATGAAGAACTTTTTATTTGGGGACAGCGTGTTTGTTCTAATTTCACCTTTTCTTGAATCGCTGGTGGTAAACCGGGTTTCACTTTGGCATAAAGACGAGCAAATTCTCGCACATAGTGAGCCGCAACTATGGGATTTTCAATTACTACAAGTGTCTCATCATTACCATTATTGGCAGCATCTGACCAATTATGAGAACCTGTAATTACTGTTTGGCTATCTATTACACCAAATTTGTGATGTAATAAATCGCCTTTAGGTAACACAGGTACACCTACAGTAGTAATGGGATTTTGCCAAGGATGGTTATCAACTTCATATTTACATTTATTACTGAGAGCAACTCCCATCATATCTAAGGCTTCACTGTAGGGACGATAGGCAAATTGTGGTTCAATTAAAGCGCGAATTTGCACATTTTGTTGATGGCGATTTTCTAAGATATTGGCAAGTCGCTGATCGGAAAGGACAAATAAGGCCATGTCAACAGATTTGGTTGCTGAATCTAAAGTTTTACCAATTAAACCATTACTACTATTACTCCAGGGTTCAGTGGGGGAAGTAGGCGAAAATTGAACAGTAATTGTGGTTTGATTTAATGTAATTTTTTTAGGCGATCGCATCGGTTTTTGTAACCCAAATCGACTATCTGGCTTACCTTCTGGCCCATCTCCCCACATAATATTAAACTCTTCTGTAAATAAAGATGCTAATTCTGGGCTGTCAATCTGCAATAAGTTATTGGCATTACCTAAAGTATTGGAATTTGTGAAATCACCATAAGTATCACTTAAAGTAAAATTCGCTGAAGTGATAATTACAATGCGATTATCTACAATCACAAATTTATGGTGCATCAAGCTGCTACCTGCTGAACCATCTGCTCGATCGTCTATCCAGGGAATTTTAGCATTCTGCAAAATTATTAAAGCATCTCTTTGATTGATTTCTGCTGGACTGAGTTGATTATCTTGGTTAATATCGATAAATTTACGAAATTCGTTGTAGCGTTCTTGTTCCCTTTTATCTAACTTACTTACTTCAGCAGATGTCAAACTACTCCAAGGTCTGCTGTAGATATTTTCTAAAATTATCCTGACTTTTACCCCAGCTTTTTGTCTCTCAACCAATGCTTGGGCAACTTTGGGTAAACGTAATTCTTGCACCGCCACATCGATCGTAGATTTAGCGTGTGTAATAGCATTGACAATTTCTTTTTCTAAATCATCTCCCAAGCGAGTTTGCTGACGGTAAGGTTCTTTGTATTCTGAAGACTCAGAATGGTTAAAGTAAACTTGAACTAAAGGGTCTTGTGGTAAAGGTGTTGGACGCTGATTGAAAGACTGGACTCGTTGACAACCAGCGAGGGAGAATATCAGTAAAAAGATATATGAAAAATATCTTTGTCTAGAGATAAGTTGCACTGTAATCTGTTAAAAGTGGATTGGGAGTGGACAGATTTATCATTCCCAAAATTTTGTGTTCTAAATTAATTAGAAAAATAACTTTCCAAACAAAGGGAAAAATCCACTCCTAGATGCAGAATTACAAAGATTTTTTTCAGGATTTATCCGCGTAAACTGCATCTTCTGAAAAGATCGCCAGCTTATTACCAAAGTGTGTTCTCACCATTATCGGCTATATGCAAATTTATCTAGATTACAGCGCTACTACTCCCACTCGAAAAGAAGCGATCGCAGTTATCCAAACAGTCCTGACTCAACAGTGGGGCAATCCTTCCAGCTTACATGAGTGGGGACAACGGGCTACAACAGTTGTTGAACAAGCCAGAGTTCAAGTTGCTGGTTTAATTAACGCTGCCAATCCTGAATCAATCGTTTTTACCTCTGGTGGCACTGAGGCAAATAATTTAGCGATTATGGGTGTGGCTCGGTTGTATGCTGTTCCTCAACATATAATTATTTCCAGCGTCGAGCATTCCGCAATTTCAGAAACAGTAAAGTTACTAGAAATGTGGGGTTGGGAAGTTACGCGCTTGTCTGTAGATATTAAAGGTAGAGTCAATCCTCTAGATTTAAAGGCGGCGTTGCGACATAACACAATTTTAGTTTCCATAATTTACGGTCAAAGTGAAGTAGGGACTGTGCAACCGATCGCAGCATTGGGTAAGATTGTGCGATTGCATAGTGCTTTGTTCCATACAGATGCGGTTCAAGCTGCGGGACGTTTACCCATAGATGTGCAACAACTTCCTGTAGACTTACTTAGTCTTTCCAGTCATAAAATATATGGGCCGCAAGGTGTAGGGGCGCTGTATGTGCGTCCTGGTGTAGAATTGATGCCCTTATTGGGTGGCGGTGGGCAAGAAATGGGGCTGCGTTCTGGTACGCAAGCAGTACCAATAATTGCCGGGTTTGGTGTAGCAGCAGAATTAGCAGCGCAAGAATTGGCTACAGAAACACCACGGTTAATTGAGTTACGCGATCGCGCCTTTGCCCAATTAGTTGAAATTCCTGGTTTAATTCCTACAGGGGACGGCTGCGATCGTTTACCTCACCATGTGAGTATGTGCTTAGAAAACGCTGACGGGAAAAAACTTAGCGGTAAAGCCTTGGTACGACAGCTAAACCTTGCTGGCATCGGCATCAGTGCTGGTGCTGCCTGTCACAGTGGTAAACTTAGCCCTAGCCCAATATTGTTAGCGATGGGCTATTCCGAAAAAGCTGCCTTGGGCGGAATTCGCATTACATTAGGGCGTGATACTACCGCAGATGATATAGATTGGACGGTAATGGTATTGAAGCAAGTTTTGCAAAGGCTAACACCGGATTTATCTTTAGTTAAGCGTTAAATTATTGGCAACGCTACTAAGATTTAAACCGTGTAAAGTTATATGTCAAAAATTAACCAGATCCAAAATGAACTACGGGAACAAAGCGGTGAAAAGTTCCAAAAGATTGCCGATGCTTACCTCCACAAAAAAGGATATGAGCAGATTAATCCCCTTGGATCTGTAATTGGCGCTGACAAAGTGAGGACAGGAACTCCTGATACATTAGTAGTGTTACCTAATGGAAAGTATGTCTTTGCAGAATACACAACAGAGAAGAAAGGAGTTGCTCAGAAATTTAAGAAAGACCTCGACAAGTGCTTTGATGAGGTAAAAACTGGAATATCTGTTGGAAAAATCCAAGAGATAGTTTTATGTCACACATCGATGCTTTCCCCAGACGAAGAAGTTTTATTGAGGGAGGAATGCCAGAACCGGGGAGTCAACCTTAATATCTTTGGTCTTGGCCCTATATCTTATGATCTTTACCAAAAATATCCAGGCATTGCAAGAGATTTCCTTGGAGTTGAGGTAGATACAGGACAAATCGTTGATCTTGATGAATTTATTAAGGCTTACGATAAAAAAGCGGCTACTCCTCTTAATACAACTTTCCACTTTCGAGAGGAAGAGTTAGAGCAAGTATCGCAAGGATTAAATAACAGTAATCTTGTTATTGTGTTTGGCAAGGCAGGCATTGGTAAATCTCGATTGGCGCTCGAATGTTGCAATCAATTTTTAGCAAGTCACCCTGAATATCAGGTTAAATGTATTTTTATTCGAGGAGCAGATATTTTTGAGGATCTCCGTGTCTATTTTTCAGAACCGGGTTGTCACCTCATTTTTATAGATGATGCAAATCGGGTCAACTCATTTGAGTACTTCATTCAAATCCTTCATGATCAACGCGAGGATCAACAAATAAAGGTCATTGCTACTGTTCGAGATTATGCCTTTGAAAAAGTTAAGGAATTAGCGCAGTCTTATAAAAATTGGACTGAGATAGAGCTAAACTCTTTGGATGAAAATCAGATAAAGCAAATACTTCAGGATGAGTACGAAATTCTTAATTCCCTCTATCTCAATAGAATTGCCGACATTGCACAAGGCAATCCTCGTCTTGCAATCATGGCTGCACTCTTAGCTAAACGGGAAAATAGACTTGACAGTATTAATAACGTATCTAATCTTTACGACGAGTATTATTCTTCAATCCGAAAAGATTTGCAAGAACTCGGTGATGAAAACCTCTTAAAAGCTGCTGGGATTGTTGCATTTTTTAGGACGGTAGATCGTTCAAATGAAAATATGATGGAGGAAATTGAGACAGCATTCGGTATTAACCAAGAAGTTTTTTGGAAAGCTGTTCGCCAGCTAGATGACTATGAATTTCTCGATATGTATGAGAATGAAATCGTGCAAGTCTCTGATCAAGTTCTGGCCACCTATCTTTTTTACCGTGTCTTCTTTAAGGAAAAATTACTCAATTTTGCTACTCTCATAAATTACTTTTTCCCTCAGCTTCAGTATCGACTTGTTGACGCGCTAAATCCTGTTATGAATAACTTTGATAGTGAAATAATTAAAGAGGTAATTCGTCCACACGTTAATCAAGCATGGGAAACATATCAAAGTGCAGGAAACGAAAAAAATCTGATGCACTTCATACAGGTGTTCTGGTTCCTTAAGCAAACAGACATCCTTGTATATATTCATAAGTGCATTTCCGCAATGGAACCGGAATTAGCAGACCTCTCTAAATTGAAAATTGAGCCTAACTCTAATATTTCATCACCTTCTATCCTCAGCACACTAGGGTTATTCAACCATTCAAATGAGAATAATCTTCAAATGGCATTAGAGCTTATTTTGGAGTATGTCACAAAACGATCGACCGAAATATCGCAAGTGCTTTACCTTCTTACCGAACGATTTGGATTTGATCACGAATCCTATCGTTATGGATTTGCTATTCAGCAGATAGTAGTTGATGTACTGTGGGAACGGGTTAAAGATGGTGAAGACATAATGTTTTCAAAGCTATTTCTCGCGGTGGCTGAACATTATCTTTACACCGACTTAAACACTACTAGGATGAAAGGGAAAGGGATCAACATCTTTAACTTCACCTTACCACCAACTTCAGAACTGGCTGAACTTAGACAAAAAATTTGGCAGAGGGTATTCCAACTTTATCAAGTACCTATTCTCAAGAAAGATGTGCTTAATCTTCTTTACAACTACAGTATATCAGGCTACAAAGTCTCAGTAAATGAAATAATTATCCAAGATTCATCTGAGGTGCTTCCTTTTATTGAGTCATATCTGGATACCAGTAGCTATTCTCATTGCCTCATAGTTCAAAGCTACTTAGATAAATTAGAGGCTCAAAAATTAGAAATCTCTAAAAATGACCATAAAACCATTGTTTTGATTAAAATCATAGCTGATTTATGGAGATGTCTATTGTGTGAAGCTTTGCGCGATTTATTTACAAATAAAACCTATGCAATGTCTGAAGTTCTTATTTCTGATCGACTAGAGAGACGATATCTAAATCTAGAATATGAGGAATACGAGCAACTTAGGCAACAACGAATTCAAGACTTCTTTGTAAACTACAACTTGGAAGACTACAAACAATTCTTTGAGCAATGCCTTGAGATTCAGGAGGAAACAGACCGCCGAAATCATAATACATACCATCTTCCAAGCCAAGTAGCCAGAGTACTTATTAACCTGGCAAATCGAGATCCACAACTCTATGCTGATGTAGTTCAAGATTACATTAGTCTTGGAAATCCACTGAGGATTAATGATTTTCGACTTATCAATCACTTAATTCAAATATTAGGTATTAATAAAACCTATGAGATTCTAAAGCAAAGTTCTTATTCTTTAAAAAGAAAGTGGTTGTTTGACTTTTATCAGTTATTACCTCAAGAACTGATTAGAGAAGAACATTTAGATCAACTTTATAGAATTTATCAAGAAAGTGATGTAAGTGATATACCACACGATTTGAACTTTGTCCTAAAATACCATACGCTAGATGAAAATCTATTGGTTAAGATAGTCGAAATTCTCCTGAAAAATGGTTATGAAAACTCTAATAAGTCTCATCCACTATCATGCTTGTTTCATAGATATGAAGTCAATACAACTTTACTTAACCTTTTACATAACCAATTAAATTTACTGAAACAAGCTTATCTTCAAGTACTGAAAAATGACTGGGATCTAGATGAGAATGGACAATACTTTGCTTATATCCTGAAACGCGATCCAGAATTCATCCTTGAATACATGGATTGGATTTACCACCAAGATTATCAATCATATCATTTTGATAATGGACGAGATTATTCCTTCCTCTGGCGATGTGACAACTATGAAAGCCTGATGAGCCAGATAATTGAATATGTTTATCAACGGGATGAGGAGTATCTTAGCTTAGGCTCTATTAGACTTAGCAAATTCTTCATTCATAGTGAGGATTTAAAAGATCATGAAATTTTGTGGGAGCGGCAAGATAAGCTCCTGATGAAATTACTAGAATCTCGATGTAATGACATTCCGTTTAGCCAGTTTATATTTGATATAGTTACAAACTTCTCATATAAAAGAAGACGTTCATTCGTTGAATTTTTTATAAAAAATAACGAAAAATTCGATGACTTTAAAAAAATTCGCTTAGAACCTAGCTCTTGGAGTTGTGTAGGAAGTTGGGTTCCCGTATATCAGAATCGCATTGAGTATTTAGAGTCACTGCTTCTACTTTTCAACAGTGTATCTTTTCTGCAACATAAGCAATACGTAGAAGGACTTATTAAGGGGTTATGGGAAGAAATTGAAAGAGAAAAGAAGCGGAACTTCATGCATGACTAGGTTATTAAATACTAGCTAATTTAAGGATAAAAACATCATGAACACTGCAAAACTCACCACTGATGGCACTCACCAAATAGTTATTTTGCCTGAAGACTTTCAACTCACTGGTACTGAAGTCTATATCAAAAAAATTGGTAACGCCATTGTCCTCATTGCCAAAGATAACCCCTGGCAATCCCTAATAGAGAGTCTAGACAACTTTTCTGATGACTTCATGATTACTAGAGATCAGCCAGTTATTGACACTAGAGAGAGCTTTTAAATACGATACCTGCTTGATACAAACATCTGCATTTACCTAATAAAGCAAAAACCCCAAAAAGTACTGGATAAATTCTAAACTCTTAGCATTTCTGATGTTGGTATCTCGTCTATCACCGTTGCTGAACTAGAATATGGAGTTGCAAAAAGTCAACAGCAAGAGAAAAACCGCATTGCCCTGCTACAATTTTTGCTACCTCTAGAAATTGTCGAATTCAATCAAGCATCTGCAACGATTTACGGCAGCATCAGAAGCGATCTCGAAAGTAGAGGACTTATTATTGGTGCAATGGATATGCTCATTGCTTCTCATGCGCTCAGTTTAGGAGTTACCCTAGTCACCAATAATGTGCGAGAGTTTTCTCGTATTCCTGCACTCCTATTAGAAAACTGGGTTGAGTAGTTGTTAATAGGCGAGGTATTCGGTATTGTTAAACGAGTTTTTCCTAAAAGGTAATATTTTGAGCCATAAAGGAGTTCAAGCACGACTTATTTTTATGACTTTTGAGGCTTTTATTGAATGAATAAATTCATCATTGGGATTGGGGTGTTCATTGGCTCTACCATTGGCAGCTACATCCCAGTCTTGTGGGGTGGAAGTTTGCTATCCTTCGCCTCGATCTTCTTTAGCGTTATCGGTGGTATTGCAGGGATTTTGCTTGCGTATCGCGTATCAAAATATATAAGTTTTATCTGATCGGCGCTCTATGCGGTTATCGCTGAAAGTTTTAAACGAGTCTTTTTACAACAGGTAAAATTTTAAATGTGTCTTCTATGCGATCGGATCGCACTCTAAATTTGGAATGTAAAACACCTTTGTGTTTACTCCCTCAATCATAGCCAATACTGGAACAATGGAAGTAATGCTAAAGCGACACAAAAAACTATGAGTGAACTTCCTAATACCCTTGAAGATGCGATCGCCCAATCTCGTACAGCCGTCCAAGCTGCCCTTGCCGATGGTTGTAATCGCATACAAGTTGAGTTACTGTTTCCAGAACTCAAGTTTATGCCCGTGGCGGAACAATTTATGCCACTGTTTACAGAATACGATTCCCGTTTGAAGGTTTTCTTTGCTGACGCGGGTGCTGCGGCTTTAGCCCGTCGCAATTGGACAGATGCACCATTTCAAATTTTGGATATTGGTACGGGAAGGACTGCTTCCTTGCAAACAAAAATTCAGCCAGAGGATGAAATTTTCTTATTCATTGCCCCCACTTCCGTAGAAGTACCGCAGGTGGAAAAGCTATGTCAAGAAATAGGCGATCGCCCTGTAGTCTTTTTAAATCCCCGTTTAGAAGATTCTGGAACTGTGGGCATTGGTTATGCAGCAAGGCAAACTCGTCTGCGTTTCACTAATACCATTGAATCCTGTTATTACCTGCGCCCCATAGACGAGCAAAGCGCCCTATCTCGCTGCTATCCCGGACAGTGGGAAGTTTGGTTGGAAACCGACGGCGAATATCAAAGAATTGCTGAATTACCCACAAAACCATCGGGTGATGATTTGGATCAGATCCTTTTAAAAGGACAACCGCAAACAACAACGGATGCTGCACCTGCGAGAAAGCCCAATGTATTTAAGAGTTTGCAACGGTTCTTAAAAGCGTTGAGTAGTTAGGAGAAAGCAGAGGTAGTAGGAGGAAACTCGCTCATCTGCTACCTCATTTTGAGTTTTTTATTTATAAAACAGAAACTTAAGGAGGCAGGAGGCAGAAGGAGTGAATTAGTAGGGGATTCGACCCCTACTGATTTAGAGCCACTGAACAAGAGTTCAGTGCGAGTCTTAAACCCTTGCTCCCTATGTATGGTCGCGGCAGGAAACAGATAGCGACGGTGGCAAGCGAGTCTGCGTTTGCGCAGCGTCTCGTAGAGAGCGTTGGGCAGTTTTCCTCCTGCCTCCTGCCCTCTGCCTCCTGCCTTCCTTGATAAATATATTTTGCCAAAGAGACGCGATTAATCGCGTCTCTACAACTTGTTTAATTCGCTTGCAACGGTGCATTCAAGACTTTCTCGATGCGATCGCGTGTTTCTAATAAATGCGCTTTGGTGTATTCATCCTCAGAATTAACTCCCTTGAGTTTTTCATCTAGTTGTTTGAGTTTATACCAAGCTAGAGTCCGAGCATCTTCTGGGACATACTCTTTTCGCAACACCATATTAGTCAAAATGTCCAGGTATTGGCGCTGCAAGCCTCGCCGTAAACTGGCAATCTTCATTGGTTTACCTTTTGGTTTGATTACTTCTGTCCAGATACCTGATTGCAAAGTGTCAAATAGTTCCGGTAGAGTCAGTGCATTTTCTGCCTTAGTTTTAAGTTCAATATCCTTGAGGCGAGAGAGGCGATCGCCTGAGAGTAAATCTCGCAATACAGAACCCTGCATGAGTAGCACCAAGTCATGAATGGGAAAATCCAAACGACCAACTTGGGGAGAACTACCCCAATGTCGCCAACGGGAAGGTGCTAATTTATTCAGTAGTTCTGGTGAAAAGCTCAGGGCATCTTCTGCAAACAAATATTTTTGCAAGGTTTCTAAAGCTTGTCGCTGTTCTTTAACTGGTACTGCTTCAAATGGTAATCGCTTTTGCCCAACTCCAGAGGGGATTTCGCTAGGGTGAATGCGATAAAAAGACTGTCCCCCGATGTATTTAGTGGTGTAATATATTTGTTGAAAATAGTTACCCAATACTGTGCTAAAACGCTCGCTGACATCGCTGTAACTATCACCAGCTAATGGATAACGCTTATCGAGACGCTCCCACATCACCCGCGAATTATTCAACTGCCACTGAGAATAAAGCAGCACATTACCACTGTTATCCCAAGCATCAGCAGTTGGGTCAAGGTCATAGACATCTTCATCTGTAGAATAACTCAACTCTGGCTTAAAGGATTGTTTGGCAATTTCCTCCAAAATTGGCTTTTCTGCTATGGGAGTTGATGTCTTAATTGGAATGTAGCCGTACTTAATCGCCCATTCATCATAAGGCCCTACCATACTAGGAAAATAATCTCCCTGTTTTGTCCCTTGAGGGGCAATATTTGGGGGAATGTAGTCCATTACGGAAGTTGTCAGACCTTTATTTTTGGTAATTTCCGTATTATTCATTTCCTCTGGTGCTAGCAGAGTACTACCACGAAAGTTATGACGTAAACCAAGAGTATGTCCAACTTCGTGAGCGATGATTAAACGTAAATATTGATTGGTATATTCTTTCACCTGATCTGGAGTGGCCATGGTATCTGGCAATAGTGACATCGCCAGGGAACCAAGGGCAAACTGGTTAGCAGCTTCCATTCCATAGCATAAATCGTACTCGCCTGCCATTTTAGATAAACGGTTCAACAACTCTTGTTGCCCTGGCATCTGCTTGGGTACAGCATTGTTTTTGCCATCTAAACCATTGGCGCAAAGTAGACGATTTTGCATCAAAGCTGATAAGGTCGTCTGGCTTTGTGTTTGGCTGGGTTGGACAATTTTGCGATACTCATTCTTAAGCGCCCGGACAAAGCTGGCATCTACGAGAATGTCTGCATCTAAAATTTCTCCAGTTAAGGGATTAACGCGGGATGGCCCCATTGCAAAATAACCATCGACTGTGTTAATCCAGCGAACTGTGTTGTAACGAATATCTGCTGGGTCCCATGTTGCATCATCTGGCATTTGGCGGACTTCAATTGCATCCTTGAATCCCGCTTTGAGAAAGGCTTTGTTCCACATTAGGATACCTTCTTTCATCGCATCGCGGTACTCTAAGGGCACAGCATTATCAATCCAGAAGACAATCGGTTTTTTGGGGCGAGAAATTAATGCTTTTGGGTCTTGTTTTTCCAAATCCCAGCGATTTATGTAACGGACAAAAGAATCGCCCTTATCGTCTTTGGATAAATCTTGGTAAGCGGTGATGAAATACCCAATGCGATCGTCAGCAAGGCGCGGTCGATAATCTTTTTCAGCTAGTTGGGAGAGACTATAGTGGACGCGCAAGGTATAGCCACGGTTATCAGCTAGCGAACCAAAACTTGGTGTTTCGCTGTCACGATCGCTGCTACCAGAGAAATTTAAAACTGACTCAATTTCTAAGTTTTGAGGAAAAGCTTTAGCAGTACCAAAATAGGACTGGTCTGTAGTTGCTGGGACTCCTAAACTTGCGGATAATCCACCTAAATCTGTCAGTAATAAATCGCCCAAATCGATGAGAAGAGTTTTGCGTTGGGGATGAATGCTTTTTATGGAAATGCTGTAGAGTACAGAATCACTAAAAGACCGAGCTAGCGATCGCACTTGAGGATCTCCCTCACGAGTGCGAAAATTGACATTGCGGATGACAAAGTTTAATTTATCATCTACCCGTTGGAAATAAAACAAAAAATCTTGCAGAGGCATACCACTGTAAATGCCCCGTTCGCCAATGCCCGATTCTAGGGTTGCCGTAGCGAGGTAATTTTTATTTAGTTGCTCTGGCTTAATTTCTAAATAAATTTTATTCTTTTCTTTATTGCGATAAAGAGTGAACAGCCCCCCTGACTTTTGGGTGTCTTTCACTACTTCATCAAAAACCTCTAAATCATCCTTTGCTGCTGGTGTTTTGGCAGGCTTAGGCTTTTCTGCGGGTTTTGCAACTTGCAAAAATGGTTGCTGTCCTGCTTTTTTAGAATCTTTTACTACCCAAATAAACGGTTGAGGCTGTACGTGTTTATTTTGATTAACCACCCATACTTGCCCTGATGGTAGCCTCTGTTTCTGAGAAATATTGATACTATTTAGCGATAATGCTGAGATTTTAGTTGAAGAAGTTTCTGCCGTTAACTGATTATTGGCTGTAACTACGCCTTTTACAACCCCCACAGCCTTATGGTTCGCTGAAAAATCTGGAGCAATTTCATTGACAAATGGTGATTTGGCGTTAGCTGTTGTTATTCCTAAAAATAAACCATGTAACAAAATCATATAAAAAGTTAATCTGTTGTTCATCGCATCAATCCCCCAATAACGATTCGGTAGTTAAGTTTTAATTTTTGCAAAGTTATGTAGCCTACTTTTTGCTAATTCTTTTAGTTGCTTTATATAAAGCAGTAAAGTTTAGACTTCAATTTTAGTTGCCATTTTTCCGCAATGTTCACGCTGTTGTACAGATGGATTTTTCCTAACAATTGCGTCTTTTACAATGAGTAAGTATTATTTTTACATCAGACTAGTAAATATCTTGGGAAAAAAGTATAACAAATCAACTAAAGTCGGAAAATTACTTAATTTTTGAAAGAATTTTTCCGATCGCACTTATTTACATCAAGAGAAGAAGCTTGATGTGACTAAGGGTTAGCGAGAAGCCACCCTCAAAAAACGCCGCCAGTGCAGCTCATCATAGATATCGACAACACATGATATTTTTCGTGTAGTATTTATTGATACTATTTATTTTTGGCAATGATAAACAAAGTAACAGAGAAAAAATTTTAGTTCCAGATTATCAAAACAGTAATTTAAATGTAACAACGGACACAGAAATGTCAACATATTTATCTCAAGTTTGGCAACTGCTGAGAAATTATGTGAGGGATATAAGCTTACAAGAGATGCCAAAGACCACATTGGTGGAAACTAAAGTCGGTTTATCTCTAGGAAAAAGTATTAAAGTAAACAAAAGCGTTAAATTTGCTCAAGGTAATTTACAGGAAGATTCATGGTCTCAAAGACTGCAAGAAAGCTTAGAAAAATGGACAATATCAAAGAGCAGTTTGACTTCTAAGATAGGCGATCGCATATCGGGGCCGCTACCATCAGAGTTATGCTTAAGAGTGTGCGATCGCCAGATGCATGAAGAGATTTATGATTTACTAGGCAATAGAGCGCTGAAATCAGAAATAGTCAACCAAATAATAGAATTGGTTGTGAGTAGTCAAAAGATTGACCCAGAAGTGCTTTTCTGGCGGCTAGAAGATTTTTATCGTCGCTGGTGTCAGGGAGAATTTATTGATGCCACACCAGATGATAACCTGCCTCAGAAAACAAAATTAAAGCTAGCAACTCAAAATATTGCGATCGGGCTGAGACAGGTAGACATCTATACAGGATTGAACGTACTGATTTTACTTTTAGAGTTACACCGCTACGCTCAAGAGCAACATGAACTTAAAGAAAAAATTACCTTCTATCCATCAGCCCAACCAGATACAGACAATTTTTTCACATCCCAACTGCTGCGGATCATTAACTATAGCGATGCCCTAGAAATTGGCAATTTTAGCAGTATAGTCGGGCAATTCCTCAAAGGTGGTAACTTTTGTAGTGCTTACTTGGGCGATGCCAACCTTACCGGGGTAGACTTTAGCGGTGCTGACCTCAGCCTTGCTTATCTCGGCGATGCCAACTTAACTGGCGTAAACTTCATAGGTGCTAACCTTAGCGGTGCCAACTTCGGTGATGCCAACCTCAGTGGAGCTAACCTCACAGGCGCTAACCTCAGTGGTGCCGACCTTAGCAGCACTAACCTCAGTGGTGCTAACCTTAGCTGTGCCAACCTTAGCCGCGCCGACCTGAATCGCGCCGACCTCAGCAGCACCAACCTCAGCCGCGCCGACCTGAATCGCGCCGACCTCAGCCGCGCCGACCTCAGCAGCACCAACCTCAGCCGCTCCGACCTCAGCAACGCCATTCTTTTTGGTGCGAATCTAAGTGAAGCCAACCTCAGCAACGTCAGCCTTAACCATGCTGACCTCTGCCGTGCTGACCTCAGTGGTGCTGATTTGAGTTACGCCATCCTCAACGGTACTAACCTCAGCGACACAATTCTTTTCAGTACCAACCTTAGTGATGCCATCCTCATGGCTGCTGACCTTAGCTATGCCAAACTTAACGGTGCCAAACTTAACAATGCTAGACTTAACGGTGCAATGTTCTTAGGCGCAGACCTTAGCGGCGTAGACCTGAGTCGAGTAAGCCTCAACGAAGCTGACCTCAGTGGGGTGATTCTCAGCGAAGCCGACCTCAGTGGTGCCGACCTCACCGACGCGATCCTTTTCGGTACAGACTTCAGCTATGCCAACCTTAACAGTGCTAACCTCAGTGGCAGTAACCTGAGTGGTGCGATCCTCAATGGCGCGAATCTCAGCCACAGTAATCTAAGTTATGCCATTCTCAGTGGTGCAGACCTCAGCGATGCCAATATGGAAAAAATGACCTGGGGTAAAAAACAGCAATGGGAAGGTGTGCGGGGATTAAAGACAGCAGTTAATGTCCCAGAGGCATTGAAAGAAGAATTGGGATTGAATTGAGGGGACGTGGTGATATCTTTATTTATGTCCTTTGCGTCCTCAGCATCTTTGTCGTTTTTAAATTATTCAGATGCTACCGGATATTGATATTCAGGGGGCTATATCCCGCTTGCTAGAGTGTAAGTCATTCACGTAGAATATAATGCCATTGTTGCGGCAGTTCTCATGACTTCATCTGCGTCGTTTGACACATTAGAGTCTTTACAGGCGGATATCGCTGAATTGATCGCTCGTTTACCGACATTAAAAAATCGGCAACTTATTCAGCAAGCACTTGCTACTATTGTTCGTCTAGCTGATACCGAAATTGAGCGTCTCGATTGGAAAATATTGTCGGCTGCGTTAGCAGATATGGAACGCGGTTTCCAGCTTTTTTATGATTATCGACACGTTCGCAAAGTCACCATCTTCGGTTCTGCTCGTCTAGCGCCAGATACGCCAGAGTACCAAATGGCCCTTGAGTTTGCTCGCGCTGTTTCTCAACTAGGATTTATGGTGATGACCGGCGGTGGCGGTGGAATCATGCAGGCGGGTCACGAAGGTGCTGGACGAGAAAATTCCTTTGGATTAAATATTCAATTACCTTTTGAACAAGAAGCAAACCCTTTTATAGAGGGCGATCCCAAGCTAATTATTTTCAAATATTTCTTTACTCGCAAGCTTTTTCTCCTCAAAGAAAGTGATGCTGTAGCTTTATTCCCGGGAGGCTTTGGCACTCAAGATGAAGCTTTTGAATGTATGACATTAAGCCAGAATGGTAAGTTTGGCCCAGTACCTCTAGTTTTAATTGACCACCCTGGTGGTGATTACTGGCGGTCTTGGAGCGAATATATTGATAAGCAATTAGTCCAAAATGGTCTTGTCAGTCCTGAAGACCCCAGCCTTTACACGGTGACAGACAACCTGGATGTGGCTTGTGACGCTATTACTCGTTTTTACCAGGTTTATCACTCCTGTAGATATGTAGATGAGCAATTAGTCATCCGCCTGAAGACAGATATATCAGACTATCTTGTAGAGCAACTCAATGCTGATTTCAGTGACATTATTGTTAAAGGACGGATTGAAAAAAGTCAGGCATTACCTCAAGAAGCACAAGATGAAACGGTTGAATTACCCCGCCTCATTTTGTACTTCAATCAACGGGACTTGGGGCGTTTGTATCAGATGATTGCCACAATTAACCAAATGGGTAATGCTTCATCAGAAGATGCAGCACACCCAGAAAGAAAGTAGAGTTTAGGGGTGGATTTTTCCACCCGTATCCCAATATTTTTGACAGGCTTCACAGGCTTATTGCCAGTTTAATATTTTTGGATCGCTAAAGATTTGACTCTATGAAAGCGACATAATTTAGTTGAAAAATTCAATTACCATCCAAATCAATCAGGCGTATAGTTCCCCAATACCACAAGCAATTAGTTTACTATTAGGACTAAAGAAAGACAACAGAAAAAATAGCATTTTTATTTTCTTGTATCGATTGCTTAATTAAGTCTCCTCACCAATCCCATAAGTATACTTTGCCATCAAAGCTGCTGCTAGCAATCCATCACTGATTAGGACTAAAAGCAACTGATTATACTCATTCGTTATGTCCTTTTTCCAGTAGTAAGTGTATGTGCGTACTTTGTGGTAGCCTGCGGACAGCCGCTCCGGTTTACGTTCAACAAAATAATTTTCACAACTCAGATAGGATTGCTATATTCACAGTTTCTATCAGGCTAGATAAACGAAAAAAATGTTGGATGATTTTGCTATCTTCATAATTTAATTGAGCTGATATGTCTGTTTTAGGATGACTTTGAAACAGGTATTGAAGAGAATTTTAGAATATATATAAATTATTATCATTTTTTTAAAAAAAAATGATGAAATATGAAGAGTCAATTCGCTTTGCCTCCTTTATACTGGCTTTCAAGAGACGTGGCTCTCAGAGTCAGTCTTTTTTTGTCAAAAGTATAACTAAAATCATGTGATTCACCTTACTTTCAGATGCCTAATGCACCAGTTATTGTGACTCAATGCTGATCTGCTTAAAAAAGCGTGTATATTAGCACAGGAAATAATATAGAACATCCTAAACACATATAGAGGAATAAAATATGCTGGAATTATTGGGTTCAGGTTTGGTGTCACTCTGGCTGGAAATGGCCGGGGTACAAATCAAGCCTCTAGATGCCTTAGATGCTTTAACTTGGCAAAGTAGTCCTGGCTTAGTTATTGCCCCTGATCCCAATCCAACTGGGGCAACTACGGTGCAGGAATATCTGAAAAAGCTCATTACATCAAAAGTGGTGGCGCAAAATCTGGCTGAGAGTCAGGGCATTTGGATGCAGTCGGGGCCAATGCTGATGGCAAACCACCAAGGAACAACACCTCTCCCTGCTGCCTCTTTAACCAAAATTGCCACTTCACTAGTTGCTTTGAAAACTTGGGGTCCAGATTACCAATTTGATACTTTGGTGAGTATCACTGGGCCAGTGGTAAATGGAGTTGTGCAGGGCGATTTGGTGATTACAGGCGGTGGCGATCCTTTGTTTGTTTGGGAAGAAGCGATCGCTCTTGGTAATACTCTTAATAAAATGGGTATTAAGCAGATAAAGGGAAATTTGATCATTAATGGCACTTTTGCCATGAATTTCCAACGGCAGCCGATGCTGGCAGGTATGATGCTCAAGCAAACGCTAAATCGTGCAACTTGGGGCCGCCCTGCTATTTACATTCACTCAATCATGGCTAAGGGAACGCCCAAGCCTCAAGTTGTCATTTCGGGTACGGTGAAAGTTGAGGCACAACCAAACCCCCAACAAACTTTGTTACTGCGTCATCGCTCGTTACCCTTGAAGCAACTAATCAAGGAAATGAATGTTTACAGTAACAACGATATGGCAGAAATGCTAGCAGATTCAGTGGGAGGAGCAGCTGTAGTCCAATCCACTGCTGCTAATCTTGCGAGAGTGCCACAAGTGGAAATTCAGTTAATTAATGGTTCTGGACTAGGCCCCGAAAATCGCATTTCCCCCAGGGCTGCCTGTGCGATGTTGATGGCTATTCAAAGTGAGGCATCTTCCCATCAGCTAAATCTGGCTGACTTGTTCCCGATGTCTGGGTTTGATCACCGAGGAACGCTACACTCCCGACACATTCCTCTGTCTACTGTGATCAAAACTGGCACTCTTAGAGATGTGAGCGCTTTAGCAGGAGTTATGCCTACACGCGATCGCGGTTTGGTTTGGTTTGCTATTATCAATCGTGGGACAAATGTTTGGGGTTTGCGGACTGGACAAGACCAACTACTGCAAAGTGTTGTTAAACAATTACAACTACCTCTCACCGTTCCTGTTAACCTCACTCCCCACTCAGCCATCAACTCTTTACCCCACCTAGGTGCAGCGAGTCGAAATGAAATTTTATTCAAAAGTTAGTTCATCATCCGATCGGGTTTTGAACCAAAAGTGAGCATGGGTGTCCCACATCTCCTTTTTATCGGTGTCACTACTTTGAAACTTCTAGTTTTGTTAGCAATCCAAAAGTTTTATTGATGGGTAAAAACCGAACTTGTAAAGGGTGAATGTCCATAATAGCTTTTGGGTTAAATTTTCTATTAACTTGATTATAGGTAACTCGTAAAATGCCTTAACTACAGTAGTGGGAAGAGCAGGCGAAACCTGAAGTAAAAATAACTGTAAATAGATTTGTCACGACTAAGCAACAATTAAGCTTATAAATTAGGTTGTGATTATGCGATTTCCGAAATTACCCAGATCCATACGTCAACTCAGTAGTTATGTTTTAGCGCTCGCGCTAGGAGTTGTGTTAACGGTTAGCACATTGCAGGTTTTGCCCTCCCAAGCCGAACCCGCACCCCCAATAACAGATGCAGATACTTCACAACTGATTGCCCAACGACAATCACCAGCCACGGCTGCGATCGGTACTAGTAGCTTTGTCACCGCAGCAGTGAATCGTGTTGGTTCAGCAGTTGTTCGCATTGATACTGAGCGAACAATTACTCGTCGCGTTGATCCATTTATGGAAGACCCATTTTTTCGTCGGTTTTTTGGTGATGGTTTCTCTCAACAAATGCCGCCTTCTGAGCAGTTACGCGGTTTAGGCTCAGGTTTCATTATTGACAAGAGCGGCTTAGTTATGACTAACGCTCATGTGGTCGATAAGGCTGATAAGGTAACAGTCCGACTCAAAGATGGGCGCACCTTTGAAGGAAAAGTTCAAGGCATTGATGAAGTTACAGATTTGGCAGTAGTCAAGATTAACGCTGGTAACGATTTACCAGTCGCACCCTTGGGTTCTTCCACTAATGTCCAAGTCGGGGATTGGGCGATCGCAGTTGGTAATCCTTTAGGATTTGATAATACCGTTACTTTAGGAATTGTCAGTACGCTCAAACGTTCCAGCGCCCAAGTTGGCATTAGCGACAAACGCTTAGACTTCATTCAAACCGATGCCGCCATTAACCCAGGTAACTCTGGCGGGCCGCTATTAAATGGCCAAGGTGAAGTGATTGGCATTAACACAGCGATTCGTCCCGACGCGATGGGTATTGGGTTTGCCATTCCTATTGATAAAGCGAAAGCGATCGCAGCTCAACTGCAACGTGATGGCAAAGTTGCTCACCCCTATTTAGGCGTGCAAATGCTAACTTTAACACCCGATCTTGCCAAGCAAAATAACACCGATCCCAACTCTCCTATTCAAATACCAGAAATTAATGGTGTTTTTGTAATGCGAGTAGTTCCCAATTCTCCAGCTGCATCTGCCGGTATCCGGCGCGGGGATGTAATTCTGCAAGTTGATGGTAAAGCTATTACCAGCGCAGAACAATTGCAGAATGTTGTGGAAGACAGTCGTCTTGGTCAAGTATTACAGGTGAAAGTGCAACGTGGTAATCAGACACAGCAGCTTTCAATCCGTACAGCCGAGTTGCAAAATGCTTCATAGGAGCAATAGTTAAAGGGGCGGTTATGAAACCGCGTCTACAGAAACAAAACCCACCTCCGTGGGTTTCAAACCCTTAATTTTTTCTTAGTCCGCGGAGGCGGACTTTGCCTGTGTAGCCGCGAATTCTATTCGCTTAAAGCTGGGGTAAATTTCCATTTTGCTAATAGAGCCTAAATCACTTACCAACAGCTAAGACTAGACCTTCATGGGCTAATACTGCTTCAGGAAAGGCTGATTTTATATCGACTTGAACCCGATCAAGAAAATCATCATGGTCATCTGGGTGATGATGAGAAATAGCTAGCCGTTGCACACCAGCATTTAAAGCTGCATTCACCGCAGCTTGCCAGAGTAAATCAGCAGAGTCATGGTTGTGAGACGTAGGGGGAGTGTAAGTGGCATTGGCAATCAGCAAATCAGCGCCTTTAATAAACTCAAAAATCCGCTCTCGCTCCACTTCCTCGGCATTCTGGTGCAAATCCGTGACGTAGGCAACACTATAATCTTGCCAACTAACTCGGTAGCCAACTGAGCGCTGAGTTTGATTGATTAATGCGGTTGTAATGATGACATCATCTAGCTTTACATCACTGTCTGGAGTCAGATTGTAAAACTGCAACTCCGACTGCATTACCTGTAAAGGATAAGGAAAGTGGGGCTGGAGCATCTGATCGTACAGACATTGTTTGATTGAGGCACTATTTGAGGCAGCTGTGCCGTAAATATGAAAGCAATTTTCTCCAATAAATGCAGGAGCAAAAAAGGGAAACCCTTGAATTCGGTTTGATTGGCAGTTAGTAAAAAATAAATGGGCTTGTATTGGCTGTTGTAGTTCTTGCCAAGTTTTACCCAATATGCGTAAACCAGTGCCACCATCAAAAATCAAGCGTTTCCCGCCTACAGCCATTTCTACACAAGCTGTATTACCACCATAGCGGTTGGTGCTGGTGTCTGGAGTAGGAATCAAACCCCGTACACCCCAAAATTGCACAATAAACTCACCTGCTGGGCTACTTGGCACGGTAGCAGACTTTTCAGGTATGTAGCTCTGGGAATCCGACAACTCAAAATTTGACATTTTCCTTCAAATTAGACCTTAACGAGCAGGTCATCGTAGCGCCGAACTTCCAACAGCCTGTTTTTTTCGTCCACAATGACTACCGTAGGAGAGTAATTTTTTAACTCTTCTGGAGTGAACTGCCCGTAAGTCATTATAATCAAGCGATCGCCAATAATGCCTAGACGTGCCGCACCCCCATTTAGCTCAATTATCCCTGAATGGGCTGGAGCCGGGATCGCATAAGTAATAAAACGCTGACCGTTGGCACTATTAACTACTTGCACTTGCTCATAAGGTAAGATCCCAGCTTTTTCCAAAAGGATTTCATCGATGCTGATACTACCCACGTAGTTGATATTCGCCCCCGTAAGGGTGCAATTATGAATTTTTGCCAAAAGGAGAGTACGCTGCATTTTGGTTTAGGATTTAGTGGCAGTTTCGTAACAAACGAAATTTATGAGTAGAGACACGATTAAATCGCGTCTGTAAAGGAGTTAGGATTGAGGAATAAAAATTTATAACTCTTAACTCCTAACTCCTAACTCTTCTATTATCCTCTATAAGCTTTGACGGATTTTTCTACTAAAGCTGCAACCTTGTCCACATCTTGCCAACCGAGAATTTCAGTCACCTTTTTTTCCAAATTTTTATAACTACGGAAAAATTCGGCAATTTCATCTAAGCGGTGTGGCGCTACATCTTTCAGGGATTTTACCTGAGTGTAGCGGGGATCTTTGTCAGGAACACAAAGGATTTTTTCATCGCGATCGCCACCGTCAATCATCTCCAAGAAGCCAATTGGTCGTGCAGCAATAATACAGCCTGGAAAGGTTGGCTCGTCAATTATGACCATACCATCTAGGGGATCGCCATCTTCAGCTAAAGTATTGGGTACAAAGCCGTAGTCATAAGGATATTTTACCGAGGAATAAAGTACTCGGTCTAGAGCAAAAGCTTCTAGTTCCTTGTCGTATTCGTATTTATTTTTACTTCCGCCAGTAATTTCAATCAGAACGTTGATTAAACCAGGTTTCGGTTGGGCAGGAATACGAGATAAATCCACAAAAAAGTCCTCTGATAACAGTGAATCATGGGGGCACTCAGTCAGCTTCGCTCCCCGTGTAGAATTTTAGGGCAATTATGGATCTCTTCCCAAGGTATTCGTTCTATGAGGCGAGGCATTGGACAGAAGAGGCAGAGAGCTAGGGGGAAGGGTGCAGAGGGAAATGAAGAAGCAGGGGAGCAGGGAGCAAGCGGGAAAAGGGGAAACTTTCTCCCCTCCCCCAATACGGTTCAGTTAGGGGCGACTGGACTGGCAAAAATTTTGAGTTTTCGAGACGCGATAAATCGCCGTCTCTACAAGTGTTTTGGTCTTATCTGAACTGTATTGCACCCTGCCCTTCTATCTCTTTTCCATCTCCCTTTCTCCCCACTGCTCTAAAAAATGGAAAAAGCGTTGCGAAGTTACTTCGCAACGCTTTTTCCAAGAGGGTATTACTCTCTCCCGCCCTTGATTGCTGTTGGAGGCATTTCTGCCCCTACTCTGTCAAGACACCCGAAACCTGGAGTCACACTATATAAATTCAGGTTATTCCTGATGAAATGCTACTGGAAAACTTTATCAATCTTTACTTCCTTGTAGGTTTTGGATCAGGGGTTGCTGGTTATTTTGAACATTAGTTGAAGAATAGTGGGCAATGACAAATACGGGTAGGGTAAGAGTCAATAGAGCGATCGCAGTTCCCACAATGTCTGCCAAACGTTGGGAATATGTGTCGGTAGAATTGGCAGACTGGCTATTTGAATTCATACAAAATTGAAGTTATTCGTAACACTGTGTAGGTCTACTCTCTGATTGAGAGTCTTAATGCTATGTTAGCTATTTTTAAACTGTAAAATGTGTAGCATCCTACAATTTAAACCAGTTATACAACTGTCATAATAGCCTTTTTATACAGGGAGTTCTTAATACAAAGTTACAAGTAAACAAATCATGTTTTATTTTGTAATTAATATTTTCAGATGTTTCCCTGTATAGTGTAATGGTTTGCATACGCAAAGCCAAATTTGACAGCATCATAAATTACATTTTTTCGCTGCTTAAAGATTAATTAGCAAAACATATTTGTCTGATACTTCATGATTATAACATCCTAAAATGCCTTTGATAAGGTCATTTTACTGGAATTGTTAATTTGTGATACAGGACACAAAACCGCGAAAGCACTGAATATCTATCAATGGTTTCGATTGTTATCCAGTAGTTATACACACAAATATTTGACACCAAAGAAGAAATGGTAGGAATGTTTTTTATAACCAATCATAATTCCCGAAGAAATACAGATGCATTAACTGTGTTGGGCAGCATGAATTCAGTGATAACACTAAACAAATATTTCAGAATTCAAATCTTAATATCTATGTAATGTCACTGCATTTTTGTCAATCTATATATAGGTAGAGTAAATAATATTTTAGAAGGTAGCGTATCAGCTAAAAAAACCGCCACTAAATATAATAGGGCGGTCTGGTTAAGCAATCGGAGGGTAATTACAGATTACTCTGCTAATAATTGAAATTGCTGTAACGAAGTTTGCACTAAATTGGGCATGAAGAAGTGGCAGAGAAGCAGGGGTAAGGGGTGCAGAGAGAGAGGAATTTTCCCCCTACTCTCTTGCTTCTTCCCCAGTTACCAGTTCTTAGTTCCTTCCGTAAACACTAATTGGTTCTTTGATAAATCGGGTGTAAAGATGCTTAAAGGTAGACTTAATTACGCGAGGCATACCAAAATCAATGGGCATCAACTTGTCTGGTAGCCGCCAATCTTCTATTTTTAATAAGTCAGGATTTAAATGTGGAAATTCGATAGCAGCAAGTTCTGGACAAACTCCTAGCCTTTGAGAAGCTGCAACTGTAGGTACTTGTTCAGGAGGAACATTGAGAATTTCTACCATTGCCCGATCTAAGGCAAATATATCTGATGCGGCTGCTAAAATTCCTAGTTGGCGAGGTTCACCATTACTAGGGCCATTTCCTTCATGACCGATGATGCCATCTAATATGGTTAAGTTAGGGTTAATTGCTCTAGCAGTTTCTACTAACATTTCACCAAATCTATTCGCATCTTTTCCGGCTTCCATGTGCCACCAAGCTTTCATTTTGCCAGGGACGCAACCAAACAAGTTTTTTACACCCAGTGTTAATGTCAACTGGGCATGAGATTTAACTTTAGGTAGATTAATCACTACATCTGCTTCCATTGCTTCTTTAGACAGTCGCAGATGGTTAAAATTATCACTAATTGTTTGGTAACGCTGACCGTGAAAATCGATGATGGGAAGATTGAGTTCTTCTAAAATAGGCAGATAGCCGTTTGCTATTGCTACGCCCTTGGCACTACCAAAAGCAGGACTATCACCCAAAAAGGGCTTACCGCCAACCTCAATTACCATCTGAGCAACTTCGTAAACTAGTTCGGCACGGGTGATACACTCTTTACCAGGACGTGACCCTGTAAGTAAATTAGGCTTGAGTAAAACGCGATCGCCTTTTTTTACAAATGCTGCCATACCTCCAAAAGGTTCCAGCAGTGTGACTAGAGATTCTCGTAAAGCCTCTCGTTCATAAGATGTAGCCCGAATTAGACTAACAGATGGTTTTTGAGTCTGCATAGATTGGGGAATGGGGAATGGGGAAGAAGCAAGGGAGCAGGGAGTAGGGGGAGAACTATTAATTATTGTCCAATGCCCCATACCCAATGTCCAATGCCCCATAATCTATTATTCTGTTTTGAGCGGTAAGATACCACTCATTTGTTCTAGATTTAACGCTGTGGCTAAGTCTGCTTCACTCATCAACCCCCGTTCTAAAACAATCTGCCGCAGGGATTTACCAGTTTCTAAAGATTCTTTAGCTACAGCAGCAGCGTTTAAATAACCAATGTGGGTGTTTAGTGCGGTTACTAAAGCTAAACTGCCTTCGGCATAAGCTAAACAACGTTCCTCGTTTGCAGTAATTCCCTGGATGCAGCGTTCGGTGAGTGCAGCGATAGTATTACCCAGAATTTCAATACTGTGAATTAGGTTATAGGCAATTAGTGGCATCATCACATTTAATTCTAATTGTCCGGCTTGTGCGGCTAATGCGATCGCACTATCGTAACCCATCACCTGAAAACACACCATTGATGTCATCTCTGCCATGACTGGGTTATATTTCCCTGGCATAATCGATGAACCAGGTTGCACTGGGGGGAGTTGGATTTCTTTCAAACCAGTTTTTGGCCCCGAATCCATCAGCCGCAAATCATGAGATATTTTGACTAAATCCTGCGCTAAGTTGCGTAAAGCACCGGAAACGTTTACAAATGGGGCCATACTCTGCATAGCTGCCATGAGATGCGGCGCAGGTTCTAAAGGAGTATCAATCAATTCTGAAAGAACTTCTACTACACGGGCGCGATATAGAGGATGAGTATTTAACCCCGTTCCGGCTGCACTACCTCCCAAACCCAGCACCATTAAATCACCAGAGGCGGTGTAAATCCGGTTTTGATGTTCTGTAAGAATGTGCGCCCAAGCCCGAAAATTTTCACCCAAACGCACGGGTACTGCGTCTTGTAAGTGGGTTCTGCCAGATTTGACGATATCTTGAAATTCTACAGCTTTGTTTTCTAAGGATGCGATCGCACCATCTATTGCTGGGTGCAATGTCTTAGATAATGCCAATAATCCACCAATCCGAATTGCGGTCGGAATCACATCATTGGTAGACTGCCCATAATTAACGTGATCGTTAGGACTAACACGTTTATAATTGCCCTTTTCTTCACCCAGAATTTCTAAGGCGCGATTTGCCAAAACTTCGTTGACATTCATGTGGTGAGATGTTCCAGCACCCGCTTGATAAACATCCACGACAAACTGATCCCGGAACTTCCCAGCCAGGATTTCATCAGTTGCTTGGACAATGGCCTGACTAATATCTTCGGGAATACAATTCAGTTCTCCATTCACAATCGCTGTAGCTTTTTTAATTATTAATCCAGCATCTACGTAGGTAGCTAAAGGCTTAATGCCGCTAATAGGGAAGTTTTCGATTGCCCGTAACGTTTGAATTCCGTAATAAACGCTACCAGCAATTTGGCGATCGCCCATCGAATCGCGTTCGATGCGGAATTGAGAGTCTGTGTGTTCAGTCATAGTATTGTTTTAAGAGAGCTACAGAAAACAGATTTTCCCACGCAGGCACACTCAGATACACTAATCTGCATAGATTTTGCATATTTGCTTGGCTGCTTGTTGCTTTACAGTTGTTAATTTTGAAGTTTGATTTTTGAATTCCCTATGACCATACCCAACTGGATTACCTTCTCTCGCCTATTGGGGATACCATTTCTGCTTTATGGTTTATATAATCCCACACCTGAAGCTCAGTGGATATGTTTGGCGATTTTTCTCGTTGCTGCATTGACTGATTGGTTAGATGGCTATTTGGCACGGAAACTCAACCAAATTAGTGAGTTGGGTAAGTTTCTCGATCCCTTAGTGGATAAACTTCTAGTACTTGCGCCGTTGCTGGTTTTTATTGAACTAGGAAAAGTGCCGGCTTGGGGAGTGTTTTTGATTTTAGCGCGAGAATTAGCGATCGCTGGTTGGCGGGTAAATCAAACGACGATTACCGGAGCGAATATTTGGGGTAAACTCAAAACTGTTAGTCAAATAGTTGCGATCGCACTTTTGATTGCGCCTTTGGGTGAAGTGTGGCGAACTCCCTCTTTGCTTGCCTTTTGGATTTCTGTCGCCCTGACTTTAATCTCTGGAGGTATTTATCTTGTACCGCAAAATCCATCTAAGGAAAATCCACGGTTAGATACAAAGCGAACCTAAAATAAAACCACTGTGGCGATCGCTTTCAAAAATAATTCAATAAAATTTGATCGGAGTTCTAAGGTATAGTCTTTATTCTTAACCCCTTGTAGAGACGCGATGAATCGCGTCTCTACTCACCCCTAAATATTTTCATGCCATCCAAAATCTTACCACCGCCCCTAAAACCTGGAGACTTACTACGAGTAATTGCCCCTAGTGGTGCTTTGCGAGAATTTGAGGCATTTGAACGGGGTTTAGAAATTTGGCGATCGCGTGGTTATCGAGTAGAAATCAGTCCTCAAATAGATGACAAATGGGGTTATCTGGCAGGAACAGACGAAAGCCGCCGTCAGCAATTAGCAGCAGCATGGCAAGATCCTGATTGTCGCGGTATTCTCTGTTCCAGAGGCGGTTTTGGCAGCACCCGCATTTTAGAAGATTGGAATTGGCAAAAAAATTCAGCCCTTCCCAAGTGGTTGATTGGCTTTTCTGATATCACAGCTTTACTGTGGAGCCTTTATATAGCAGGAATTTCTGGCGTTCACGCTCCTGTGCTGACAACTTTGGCAGATGAGCCAGATTGGTCAGTTGAGCGATTATTCGATTCGGTAGAAGGTCGTCCTCTCGCGCCTCTTAAAGGTTGCGGGTGGGGTGGCAGCGTGGTAACTGGTACTTTGTTGCCAGGTAATCTCACGGTGGCTACTAACCTTTTAGCTACACCAATCCTGCCACATCTGGATGGTGTAATTCTGGCGTTGGAAGATGTCACAGAAGCACCCTATCGCATTGACAGGATGCTGACACAGTGGCGTTTAAGCGGTGCTTTGTCTCAAGTCTGCGGTATTGCTTTAGGCGGTTTTACTCGCTGTGAAGCGCCGCCAACTGTGTCTAGTTTTAGTGTAGAAGAAGTATTGCGCGATCGCTTGGGTGATTTGGGTATTCCTGTTGTTTCTGACTTACCTTTTGGTCATGATAGTCCCAATGCAGCTTTACCAGTGGGTGTAAAAGTAACTTTAGATGGGGATGCGGGAATATTAGCGATGCCTACGGCGGCAAGCTTCGCGCCATAGTTGAACGCGAATATTGCAGCTTTAAGTTATCATCCAGATTAATCTTTGAGATTAATCTACTTTTGTATTACAACTAAATAATCCCGATCCAAATAAAAGTTTTTTCCATTTGGACTGGACTCTTTAATTACTGTCATTTGCGCCTTTTCTATTAACCACTTAATTGCTTCTGATGAAGTGGGTTGATATAATACTTCGTCATTATCGTATGCAGCAAACCTTGCCCAACCATTTGGTGTAGTTATATTAGTAGTATGAATAAAAGCTTTTCCACCTGACTTGAGAGTTTTATAAATACCATTGAAGTATTTCCAAATTGTTTGTAAATCTAAATGTACAAATACATCGAATGAATACACAAAATCAAATTTTTCACTAAACTCAGGTTCAAATTGAGGATTTTTTATTAAATGAAACTCTATTTGAGGATATTCTATAAGCGCTGCTTCAGCATTATCTAGCATTTCTTGTGCTATGTCAAAACAGTATAATTTTTTGACGTTTTTAACCACTTTTGCCGCAATTCTACCACCACCAACACCTATTTCTGCAACTGTACTGTCTTGAGAAATAAATGGTGTAATATACTCGCTCACAATATTGACTGCATCTTCTACTGTCGCCCATTCATCACCTAAATAATTGACGTAATTATCTCTTTCATCATCTGTAATTTTTTGATTACCTAGAATAACTTGAGATTTATCCCATGTTTTGGCGTAATTGTTCCAGAATTCTTTATTAATTTCAACGTTGGATGGCTGCATTGGTAAATCCCGTTAGTTATAGCGGTAATATCTAAATTGAACAAGATTAGTACTATATCAGCTTTTCAGAAATTTTTTCTCAGAATTTCTTTAAACCACTCTTCAATGCGATCGCCCATAGCTTCTAAAGAATATAGAGTTTCTGCTTGCTGGCGACAAGTTTGTCTGTCAATTTCATCCAAATGCTTAATAGCTTCTACTAAACCTTGAACACTATCAGGTTCCACCAAAAAACCAGTTTTTCCTTCCTGGACAATTTCTGTTAAAGCACCGCGACGATAAGCAATTAAAGGTACTCCACAAGCCAGCGCTTCTATTGCTACATTTCCAAATGCTTCTATCCAACGAGGAGTTACTAAAAGTGCTTGACATTTACCTAGCTCCTTTTGTAGCTCAAACGTTGGTAAAAATCCTACATATTCTATAGGAGTATTAGGGTATTCTTGACAAATTTTTTCCCAATAAGATACATCTTGTTTTAACCCGAATATTTTCAATTTAATACCAGTGATTTCTGCTGCTGCTACTGCATCTTCTAGCCCTTTCTCAGGAGCTATCCTACCTACCCACGCCAAGCTCTGAGTTGGTTCCTGGCAAAATTGATAAATAGATAAATCCATGCCATTTAACAGACAAATACACCGATCTGCAAATGTGAAAGTAGCTGCCTGTGTTTGGCTGTGAACACCAATACTACCAGGAAAATTGATTGCTACTTGTTCAATAATCTCATCCATTACATCTGTCAAAGAACCCATACTGATCAGATGTGCGATCGGGCAATTAAAAAATGGTGTTAAATAGAGTGGCAACCAATCATAAGCAAAATTAACAATCAAATCATAATCAGTTTGGACTTGACGAGCATAATCCCACATATTCGCTAAAACAGAATTTTTATGCAGCAAAATTGGATCGCTACGACTCTGATTTTGTGCTGGTATCTGTATTAGTTCACCGGGAATTTCTCTAATCGGTAATGAATTGCTGATAGACCCTTGCGGTGCAACAATTTCTAATTTATATCCTCGCCGCAGCATTTCTGTAGCAATATTAGATAGGGTCAACTCTACTCCGCCTCCCAATCCTGAACCTAGTGGGCCCATTGGAGTAGACATAAATAATAATTTATGGTGCATTTCCGTCGTTAATCTATTTTTATCAACATCGTTTTTTCAGCTAAATAACTTGTTTAGCGGGTTTCGCTATGGCTCCACCCAAAAAACATGTAATTAAATTAAACTCTGCTTACGGTAGCAGCGAGTTGTAATTAAGTAAGGGTGAAAAACCTCTAAAAATTGACTCTGAAGTGTATTGAAAAATGTTTCTACTACTTTCGGCTCATCTAAATGAAAAGGAAATTCTTGATTAAAACCTTTAAAAAAATACCAATTCACTATCATTTTACCCTCAAAATTCAAAGATTGATAAAATTCTAATAACTGTTGGCTAGGGTCTGACAAATGTTCTAAAACATCAAAACACAAAATGGTATCAAATTTCTCTTTTACAGGCATTTCAAGAGTACAAATTATTTTTTTCCCCAGTCCCATTTTCTCTGCTCGATACTGAACAAAATCACGATTAATCGGATTAATATCATAATAAATAACTTGCTCCACTTGTGGACAAAGAGCAGCACCAAGGGTATGAGTTCCTATTCCTCCACCAAAATCTAACACTCTTCCTTGGGCACAATCTGCAATCAGCTGCAACATATCTCCAATATAAGCATAACTTGATAGATGCCAAGCCCCCAATTCAAACAAGTAAAGTTCTCCTACTTTCTCACGATAAAAAGCAGTTGCTTCTTCCCAATTAAAATCTTTGCGTCCTAAGTTTTTTATTTCCTCTTGTCCTGCTGCTAACTTTGTCTCTATGGTTTCTGGAGCTAAATTTAAAAAATATTCTAGATGATGTTTTAAGTCAAATGAATTTTCTAAAAAGCTACTTAAGAAAGAAGGCGCAGTAGAGTTTACCATAAAATTTATATCACAATGAAATCAACGTATTCTATTATAGGATAGATATATACAGCTTTAACTTATTAACACTTGTAAACATCGATAAAAAATGTAGTATATTTGAGCAATAGTTTCTAAAAAATAGGGATTTTCATGAAGATTGCCTTAGTTGCTGGAGGCTATATTCCTGCACCTCCCTTATCAAGTTCTATTTTGACTCTCATCCAAGAGTATAAATATTTTTTAGATAAGCTTGGACATCAAGTAGATATTTTTAATAATAAAGATGTCAATATAGTTATAGATAAAATCAATAACGAAAATTATGATTTTGTGCATTTACACGCCCATGAATTTGCTAGTCAATTCAATAAAAACCTAGAACAAAAATATTGTTTTAGTTGTCATAATGGCTATTTTTTAAAACAAGATAAATGGGAAGAAGATTTTAAAGAAGGATTTCAACATTACCTAAATGCACCTGGGATAATTGCCCTTTCTAATCCAACAAAAAATACTTTTATTAAAGCAGGCTATTCAGGATACATATCAGTGCAAATAAACGGTATTGATACTCAAAAATTGAATTTTAAAGAACAAGGAAATAATAAAGCTATTTGTTTGGGTTGGATTCAACCGAGAAAGCAGCAGAGATTGCTAGCAGAAACGATTGATGGTAAGTTAGGATTAGATTTTGTTGGGCCTTTAGATGACCCTAATTTTAGGGAAGGAAGCACGACAAAACATTTAGGTATCTGGAGTTTAAAACAAGTTTATAATAATCTCACAGATTATAATTGTTTAGTTTTAATTAGTAATGGGGAAATTGCACCGCTTGTAGTATTAGAAGCAATGGCGGCAGGTTTATGTGTCGTTGTTTCAGAATCTGCTAGTGCTAACTTACACTCTAAAGAGTTTATTAAAGTTTTGCCAGATGATATATTAACTAACGCTACCGCCGAAAATAAAAAAATTGTTTGTGACACAATTATTGATTTAATTGAGAAAAATAAATCTTTTCGCCAAGAAATCGTAGAATATGTCAGGGCAAATTTTGATTTTAGTCACATCATCAAAAACTATATTCAGATGATTGACGATTTTAGCAAGTTTGATTATTAGTAAGTCATCATCAGTAACTGTGTATGCTTAATACTGTATCACAGTGATAGGCATGGGGTTAGCAGCAAATTTTGCAGCAAAAATTAGAATATTTAAGGAAAAATGAATCATGAATAAAGAAACGATAGAATTTATTGACAGAACATTGTTAGCAGATGGAGATTATGTTTCAGTTGGGCTTGAAATTATCAAACCAGATAAATGTTTTCCCAATATGATTGTAGAAGATATAAATACTTCTGATTTGCATTCTCTAAAATGCAAAATTCCTCATAACCTGTATGTAGATAAAAGAGAAACAGAGGTAGGATTTCTCAGTCGGGATGAAGCACATATTCTTTATAATACTGCTCATAAGTTTAGGGATAAAAAAGCTTTAGCTATTGGCTGTTGGTATGGTTGGTCTGTCTGTCATCTGGCATTAGCAGGAGTAAAATTAGATGTAATTGATGCTCTATTAGCCAGAAAAGATATTCATGAAAGTGTAACTAACTCTCTGCAATGTGCAGGTGTCCTGGATTCAGTTAATTTAGTAAGTAGTAATATTCCACAAAAAATAGAGGAGTTATCCGAACAATTACAACGCAAGTGGTCATTGATTTTTATTGACGGAACTAATGAAGCTATAAATCCACTTAGTTATGCAATTATCTGCGAACAATTAGCAGAAACAGAAGCTTTTATTCTATTTAATAATTTAAATTCTCCCGATGTTACCCAAGGCTTAGATTACTTAAAGCAAAAAGGGTGGAATACAATGATTTATCAAACAAGACAAATTATGGGAGTTGCTTGGCGTGGCAATATTGAGCCAGTCCAACATCAGCCAGATCCAAATATTAATTGGAGTGTACCGGAGCATTTGCAAAACTATCATGTAAGTGAATTATCATCAGATTCAGTAAATGAATTTATGGAAATTATTACTGCTATCCGACCTTATACCTTATTGGGCGAAATACGCTTATTTTCACTTTACTCTCTAGCAAAAAAAATTTGTATAGAAGATATTCCCGGAAATTTTGTTGAATGTGGAAGTTATAAAGGGGGAGCAGCAGCACTTTTAGCATCCGTAATTAAGCGATACAGCTTGCGCCCACGTCTACTTTATGCCTGTGATACTTTTGAAGGAATGCCCGAACCGACGGAAATAGATATATATAATGGAATACCTGCAAACGAAACTGGGTTTGGAGTTGGCACTTTAAAAGCCCCAATTGGAGAAAATATACAAGCGATTTGTCAATTGTTAAAAGTCCAAGATATTGTTGTACCTGTTAAGGGTTTGTTTGCTAATACATTGCCTCAATATAAAGCAGAGATAGGCAATATTGCTTTTATGCACGCTGATGGAGACTGGTATGAATCAACAATGGATATCTTCAATACGCTCTATGATAGCGTTGTTATTAATGGCATGATTCAGGTGGATGACTATGGCCATTGGGATGGTTGCCAAAAAGCCTTACATGACTTTGAGCGTTTGAAAGAAGAGAAATTTAACCTGCATAGAATTGACTACACTGCGGTGTGGTTTAAGAAGGGTTAAATAATATTTAACAGCCCAATACTTTTAGAAGGATGTCACTTAATTTTTGAGTTATGTATTGGTCTGTTAAATATCTCCCTAAGTTTTATTCAATTTGGATAAATTAGGTATTTTTTACCAGACTAAAGTACAATCCCCTGGGTCTAATATGCCAACTTCTTTATTGACTCTGATTGTGGGAATGATTTTAATTAACTCTTCTTTTGTATATGAATTAAAATCTTTTGGATTAATTTCATTGTATGTAATATAGCCTTTAGTGGCAGAAAGAAGCACCTTTTCTAGATAAATATCTTGTATTTCTCGCCTCAGTTCCGTGAAGGCATAATTGCTAATTACAAGATCATAATTTTCTTTAGGTAATTCATTCATTGTCTTATAGACTAACGTCGTTTTTAATGGGTAATGATCTAAATATCTTTGAGCTAGCATTAGCACTGGTTTTAGATCCACCAACGTATAGGTTTTTACCTTAAAATAACTACTGACAATTCTACCTAGCCCTCCATAACCAACTCCAATTTCACATATATTTAAGTTGTCTAGAGTGCCAAATTCAGATTCCAAATCTGACAGAATTTTTATGTATCTCAGGGTAGGTGGTGCAATTGTACCAATGCCCTCATAATCAAAAACTATAGGATTGCCAATCCGATCATTTTTAAGAAACTCATTAATCTTACTCAATACCTTAGAGGAAGAATTTTTGGTTGCTTCGAGATACTCTAAGCCTTGACCAAAGTCATCGTGTTCTAATGCGATCTTGTATATTTCATTGCGACGAAAATCTTTAAATATGGAAGAATCCAAGCTAGCTTTTAAACAGAATTCAGGATAGTCAATATTGTCAGTCAGGCTGGTTTGTAAAACCTTATCTTGGGAGTTCATGCTTACTACTGTCCTTATTTAGGCATAACTATTTATTCAACTTAGTTGCCCAGCTAGTCTATAAATGAAGAGTCATAAATCACTTATAAATAAAAGCTGAATACAGAAGAGTCTATGAATAGTTCTTCTGTAAGCTACTAAGCAGATATTGTGATAGAGGTCGATGCTTAATAGTTCTCTTACCTCAGAGTTTGGTTATAAAACTGACCTCAACTCTTACGTGTAAAATTACCACACATCAGCTAGAGATTCAATATTTTGGATAAAACAACCTAAATACGCTCTATGAGAGCGTTATCGCTAATGGTATAATTATAATGCTGATGAGTAACTACGGTTATTGGGAAAACTACTATACCAATTATTTCCGAAACTGCACAAAATCAAGGTTGGTCACACTTGGGTCTTAGCCGCAAAGTCTGACCAACCTCACAGGTAATCGGGATCAGAAAGCTTTACATGAGTTTGAGGATTTGAGAGGTAAGCAATTTAGCCTTCATCAAATTGCTTACAGTATAGTGTATTTTAAGAAGAGTAAATTTATAGATACTCAACACATATAAAAATAGATTAAAGATATAAACATAAATACTTACATAGTGAGTTTTTAGTCTCATTATTATCAGGTTATTAATTTATCTATGAAGTCTTAAATCATTCTTTATTCTTCATAATTATAGATTTTTTTTTCATCCTTCAGATAATGCAATTGGTAAACTACTTGGCATGAACTTTATTATTTTTAAATCCCAAATTCAAAAAAACTTCCGCCAGATGACCAATTCTGGTTGGCGGCTTTCGCTAGTAGGAATTATTCTGAGTATATTTTTAATGTTCTTATATGGTTGTCAGGGGACATTCCAGAATAATGATAGAGTAATTAATCTGAGTTTATGGCAATCAATAAATCCTCCTGCTAATCGGGATGTGTTTAACAAACTAGTAAATAAGTTTAATCAAACTCATACTGATATCCAAGTAGAATCTATCTTCATAGGTCAACCCCAATTGCCAAAAATATTAACAGCAGTTGTGGGCAATACACCTCCAGATATTCTGTCATTCGATCCTCAATTGACAGGTCAGTTTATGGAACTAAGGGCAATTCGACCTTTAGAAGAATGGCTGGACAAATTGCCATTGAAGTCGGAAATTAGCCCCAACCTATTGGAGGAATTAAAATTAGACGGTCATCTTTGGTCAATTCCACTTTACACTAGCAATCTAGGGATTTTTTACCGACCTAAACTTTTTCAAGCTGCGGGAATTACGCAAATTCCTAAAACTTGGGAAGAGTTAAGGGAAGTCGCCAAAAAATTGACCATAGACCGGAATGGTGATAATAAACCTGAACAGTACGGAATGTTGCTGCCTTTAGGAAAGGGAGAATGGACTGTCTTTAGTTGGTTTCCTTTTTTATTGGGTGCTGGCGGCGAGGTAGTGACAAATAACCGTCCGAATTTAACGAATCAGGCAGCTATTAGTGCCTTGCAATTCTGGCAAAACCTCATGAAAGATGGATCAGTAATGCTTTCGCCTCCAGAACGTGGTTATGAAGAGGATGCTTTTATCACGGGCCGGGTTGCGATGCAAATCACAGGGCCTTGGACTTACATCATGAAGTCTAATGTTGATTATGAAGTTTTCCCTATACCTGCAAGTGTTGAACCTGCTACGGTGACAGCAACGGGAATATTGTATCTAATGAAGACCACGCCAGCAAGAGAGAAAGCAGCACTCAAATTTTTGGAGTATGTTTTGAGTGAAGACTTTCAAAAAGAATGGAGTGTCGGAACGGGTTTTTTACCAGTTAATATCAAAGCTGGTCAAAGTGAAGCTTTTAAGGAATTTATTAGCAAAAAACCAGTCTTAAAAGTGTTTATGGAGCAGATATCTGTATCACTTCCTCGACCAATTATTGCTGGATATAGTCGTCTTTCTGACAGTCTTGGTAGAGCGATCGAGGCGACATTACTAGGTGAGTCTGCCGAAAAAGCACTCAAGGCAGCACAAGAACGTTTAGAACTTATTTGGGATGACAAATGAAAATCCTGAAGGAACTCTAGTTTAGCGATGTGAATTTTTTTTTAATGTACACAAACCAATTGCTGGTATAGCTCCCAGTATGACTGCCGTAAGCCCTTGTCCACTCCAATACAATATAAAATTACGGCTTGCTTCTGGAATCAGATTTTGTACCAGAAAAAGCAACCAAACCAAAATAGTAATTAATAAAAAAGCAATTGAAGGTAAAAAATTCCACCACCAAATACCTGCTGTATATCGCCTCAGTACCAGCCATTGGCAAAGCCCCAGCCAAACACCCGAAATTATATATGCGATCGCAGATAAAAATCCGAAAATAAAAGTTTCTTCAGGTGATGATGAGGCTATGGATGAAATGTAGTTAATCCAGGCTGTAGAAACACCGTTGGCAATCAGCCAACCAATGCTAGTCGCAAATAGCCATTGTAAACCTGGTAAATATCGGTAAACAATCAGGGCTTGGTCAGCAGCAAAAATTACGGCAAATACAACGTTACTGAGACTTCTGACCAAAATACTCCATGTTTGTGCCTGGAGAGCAATACTCGGTGAGTTTTGGAGAATAATTTTCTCTAAGGCGATACTGGCAATGCCACCCACAACCCATCCAATCAGGGTCATTAAGGTAAACTGAATAAAGAACCTCTGTCGCTGCGATCGCGGAATCAAAAAGTTTCCTGAATTAAGCTCGTTTTTAGCAGATGCAACACGATCGGGACTATTAGAGTCAGTTTCCATAAGAAATTAGGGTAGCGAGGGAATAGGGAGATTAGGAAGATAGGGGAGCAGGAGGAGAATGACTAATGCCCACTCCTCAGTTAAATATTGATTCTTGTTTTATCCTATTTCTCACTCGTCAGTCCCTATTTTCTATTATTTGCCACTCTCTAAAAGCAAGTCTATTATGTCAATAATAGCAGTGGATTCTCAATAAATTCGGAGCTAATCTCATTAACTTAAGCTTATTGCTAAAGGGTTAAGAGTCGCCCGTCATAGATATATGCCTAACACAACGCCAGTTGCTGTCCTGCGCGAATGCTCAGAGCCTAGCTTGCTTCCCCGTAGGGGTACAAGTCGGTATCAGCCAACGCAGTGGCTTCCCTACAGAAATTTTATTTTTACTTTATAAATAACCTCTTAACCTTAGTTGCGATCAAGAGTAATTTAGATGCGTTTGTTCTGCCCACTAAAATTGCACAAGACACTTCACTTAATCTTTAAAGGAATTTTGGTGTATATACCGTATCTTTTCTTTTGCGAGTTGGAAAAATCAGAATAGTAGTACAAAGCATCAAGATAAACTTACATCTTCGAGCTTGTTGTGCTCGACAACAGTCATATAGAAAAAATAATACTTTTTGATTTTCTTCTAGGTTGTTCGAGTAATGAAACTAGTTTTACATAGCTAGGTTTCAAGAAAAGTTCAGTCTTAATTATCTTTGTGTTCTTCAAGATTTATTACTAGAATGCTGCAAAAAATCTCCTTGGCTTTACTCGGAACAACCGCTGTCGTCATGAGTGCGAATCCAGCTAGTGCCGTAACTCTGCAAGTCAATACTGGCCCGTTCTCTAGCTATGCTGATGCTAAAACTGTCACCTTTGACGATGGCACCGCAAATGATCCTAATGGATTTGTTACTTACTCTAATATTACTAGTAACATTGTTCAAGGTAGCGTATCTAGTCAATACGCCTCACCTTATGGGGATAACACCAAATTTCTAACAATTGCTCCAAAAAATAGTAATGTTGCAGGCGACAGTGGTTTTGTAAATATTGCCTTCAAAGAAGCTGTTAATTATTTCGGTTTTTATGCCGGTTCATTGGATGATTACAACTTTGTTGACATTTACAAAGGTAATCAGTTGGTAAAGACTTTTAGTGGTGCAGATGTGCCAACTGCTATAGCTAATGGTAGTTGGACTAGCACTCAAGCTAATATGTTTATCAATCTTGTAGCTGACACAGGAGAAACATTTGACCGTGTTGTAATGCGCTCAAATGGTATTGCCTTTGAAACAGATAACCACGCCTATAGACTAGCTCAAAGTGTTCCTGAATCTAATGCGATGTTAGGTGTGTTAGCAATTGGTGCTTGTGGTATGACTTCACTCTTCAAACGCTCACAACAGAAAGTGGCAGTGAAAGGATAAATTTATCAGTATACCCCTAGAAAATCCTTAATAATGTGTATCGAGGCTGTGCTTCGGTACACATCTTTTACTTTTTATAGCTTGGCGATATTACGGCATTCTTTATGCGGTACGAATCGTTTTTCTAGTACCAAAACATAAGAGAATACTATAGCAATCTTAAATCATTCATGAGAATGAAAATTCCTGAAGAACGTATTTTTAATCTCATTATTTTTTAATATTCAAATTTATATTTATATATAAAACTTTGAAAATGTTTTTTATTTCTACTTAGTTAGACAATTGAAATATATTTATTAATAGAAGTGTTCAATAGGGGAGCATCTCAATGAGTGTAAAAACACACCAGCCCTGGCGAATGGAATTCGCAGCTATACAAACAAAACCCACCTCCGTGGGTTTCAAATTCTTTGAGTCCGCGTAGGCGGACTTCGTTTGTGTAGCAGCGATTTCTAATCGCCTGGTATATTTGCTAAAGGTTTATGTGTATTCTATCGTAGACATCGCTTTGAGACTTGGAAACTAAACCAAACGAGAAATGCTGATTTTTTCGTTGTTTCTTAACTTAGTTGAGATCGAGAGCAATTAATTTAGATGTGTTTGCCCTACCATTCCCCTTTTGCTGCCAACCTGTTGAAAAAGCGTAATCCTAGAATGATAAGCTAAACAGTGGCATAAAAATTGTGACTTAGGATGAAGTGATAAATGGGTGTTCCTTCAACAACTCCTCATCTCTTACGGGCTGCTCGCGGTGAAGTAGTAGATCGTCCCCCTGTATGGATGATGCGACAAGCGGGACGATATATGAAAGCATATCGAGACTTAAGAGAGAAGTATCCTTCGTTTCGCGATCGCTCGGAAATTCCAGATGTAGCAATTGAAGTTTCCCTGCAACCGTGGAAAGCCTTCCAACCAGATGGAGTAATTTTATTTTCTGATATTGTCACCCCATTACCTGGTTTGGGCATTGACATGGATATTGCGGAAGGTAAAGGGCCAATCATTCACTCCCCCCTCCGCACTCAAGAACAAATTGATCGTCTGCATCCCTTAGAACCAGAAGCAGCTCTACCATTTATCAAGACAATTTTACAAGCGTTGCGTTCTGAAGTAGGCGATAAATCAACGGTGTTAGGCTTTGTGGGTGCGCCGTGGACATTAGCAGCTTATGCAGTTGAAGGAAAAGGTTCTAAAACCTACTCCATCATCAAAAACATGGCATTCTCAGATCCGACGATACTGCATCAACTGTTAACTAAATTAGCAGATGCGATCGCCATCTATGCCCGCTACCAAATTGACTCTGGCGCTCAAGTTGTGCAAATGTTCGATTCTTGGGCGGGTCAATTGAGTCCTCAAGATTATGACACCTTTGCTCTCCCCTATCAGCAGAGAGTTTTCCAGCAGGTTAAGCAAACCCACCCCGATACACCTTTGATTCTGCTAGTTAGCGGTAGTGCGGGTGTGTTGGAAAGAATGGCACAATCTGGCGCTGATATTGTCAGTGTAGACTGGGCAGTGGATATGGTAGACGCACGAGCAAGATTGGGCAAGCAAGTTAAAGTTCAAGGAAATCTTGACCCAGGCGTGCTATTCGGCTCTAAACAGTTTATCCGCGATCGCATTCATGATACCGTTCGCAAAGCTGGCAATTGGGGTCACATTCTCAATCTCGGTCACGGTGTCCTTCCAGAAACTCCCGAAGAAAATGTCGCTTTCTTCTTTGAAACCGCAAAGGAATTGAATCTTGCAGGAGTTAAGAATTAGGAGTCATACAATTTTAGATTTTAGATTTTAGATTTTAGATTTTTCTTTCAATCCAAAATCCAAAATTCAAAATCTAAAATTTCCAGAGTGATAAGTTATCAGTTGCAATTGGAACTTTTAACTTTATTCTTAACTCTTTAGTTTTAACTCCTAACGTTTTATAAATTCTCTATGAGCCAGAAACGGATTTTAGTGACTGGTGCAAGTGGTTGTGTAGGTCATTATTTAACAGAAGCCTTAATTAAAGAAACAGATCACGAACTGTATCTGCTAGTTAGGAACCCAAGCAAACTGCAAGTTGATACTAAAGCCCGTTCAGGTATCAACGTTTTACAAGGTGATATGCAAAATATTCGCCAGTTTGCCGATTTGCTATCCACAATTGATACGGCAGTACTCACTGCCACAGCTTGGGGTGGTGATGAGACATTTGATATTAATGTCGTCAAGACTATAGAGTTACTGGAACTGCTAGATCCAGAACGTTGCCAGCAGGTGATTTATTTTTCGACAGCTAGCGTTTTGGATCGCCACAATCAACCATTAAAAGAAGCCGGGGAAATTGGGACAGATTACATCCGTTCCAAATATGAGTGCTTACAAAAAAAAGAAAAATTAGCGATCGCACCCAAAATTACCACAGTTTTTCCCACTATAGTATTGGGCGGTGATGCGAATAAACCCTATTCTGCTGTAACATCTGGTATTACAGAAGTGACGAAATATATTAATGTGATTCGTTTTTTGGAAGCAGATGGCAGTTTTCACTTTATCCACGCACAAGATATTGCCACTGTAGTGCGATATTTAATCGATCATCCTGCCAAAAACGATCAACCACGTCGGCTTGTTTTGGGTCAAGCACCGTCAACTGCTAATCAAGCAGTAGAACAAGTTTGTGCTTATCTGGGGAAAAAGATTTACTTTCGCATTCCCATCTCCATAGCATTGGCTAATTTGATTATTGTTCTGTTTCGTATTCAAATGGCTGCTTGGGATAGATTTTGCATGAACTATCGGCATTTCACTTATGAAAAATTCATAAATCCCAATAGTTTTGGCTTGCCAAATTATTGTGCAACCATGAGTGATGTTTTAAAAATTAGTGGCGCTGAACGTGCTGATTGAGAAAATATCTATTATTTGCTAATGATAACGGTCATTTGTAGAGATGGCGATTTATCGCGTCTCTTACCTTAACCGAACCGTATTAGCCTAAGTCCGACTGATATGAATTTAGTTTGTAGCCTGGTCGTAGTAAGAGAAACCAGAAATCTCCTGATTCCTGTTTCAACATGCTTTTCTTTTTGCCGATTAGCTGCAAGAATCCCAGTCGCTAGCCGCCCATTAAAGGGAAAAATATCGGTGGTAAGATAAAACAACTTTAATAAAAAGTCAATAGCTCTTTATTTTCGTTAGAGTGGGATAACAATCAAAGTGTGAGGATTGATACTACATGCGAATCTTGTTAGTGTATCCAATATTTCCTAAAACTTTTTGGTCTTATGAAAAAATCTTAGAGTTAGTCGATCGCAAAGTTTTATTACCACCTCTGGGTTTAGTAACAGTAGCCGCTATTCTGCCCCAAGAATGGGAGTTCAAGCTGGTAGATCGCAACATCCGCGCAGCAACCGAAGAAGAATGGGCATGGGCAGATGTAGTAATTCTCTCTGCGATGATTGTCCAGAAACAAGATTTACTTGAGCAAATCCAGGAAGCCAAAAAACGTGGCAAGTTAGTCGCAGTCGGCGGCCCCTACCCCACCTCTGTACCTCACGAAGTTGAAAATGTTGGCGCAGATTTTCTGATTCTGGATGAAGGGGAAATCACTCTGCCCATGTTTATTGAGGCAATCAAAAGGGGTGAAACTTCTGGAACTTTCCGCGCCACAGAAAAACCTGATGTCACAAGCACACCAATACCCCGCTTTGATTTATTAGAGTTGAATGCTTATGACATGATGTCGGTGCAGTTTTCGCGCGGGTGTCCTTTCCAATGCGAATTTTGCGACATTATTGTTCTCTACGGGCGCAAACCACGCACCAAAGCCCCAGCCCAACTTTTAGCAGAATTAGATTACCTCTATGAATTGGGTTGGCGGCGGGGTGTGTTTATGGTGGATGACAACTTTATTGGCAACAAACGAAATGTAAAATTGTTGCTGAAAGAGTTAAAAGTCTGGATGGCAGAACACAAGTATCCCTTCCGATTTGACACTGAAGCTTCAATTGACTTGGCACAAGATGCAGAAATGTTGGAGTTGATGGTTGAGTCTGGTTTCTCGGCGGTGTTTTTGGGAATTGAAACACCGGATGAGGATAGCTTACAAATGACCAAGAAATTTCAAAATACTCGCAGTTCTCTAACTGAGGCAGTGGAAACCATTATCAAAGCCGGATTGCGCCCAATGGCTGGGTTTATTATCGGCTTTGATGGCGAAAAAGCAGGCGCAGGCGATCGCATTGTCCGCTTTGCTGAACAAGCAGCTATTCCCTCTACTACCTTTGCAATGTTGCAAGCGTTACCTAACACCGCGCTTTGGCATCGCCTGAAAAAGGAAGGACGACTGCGGGAAAATCAAGATGGAAACATCAACCAGACAACATTGATGAATTTCCTCCCCACCCGTCCCCTAGAAGAACTTGCTAGAGAATATGTTGAAGCGTTTTGTACTTTATACGACCCAGTAAATTACTTGGATCGTACCTATCGTTGTTTCTTAATGATGGGTTTACCGAGTTGGAAAGCGCCAGCAAAAATGCCAGAGTGGGTAGTTGTCAAAGCGTTGCTGATTGTAATTTGGCGACAAGGAATCAAACGGGAAACCCGTTGGAAATTCTGGCACCATTTGTTTAGCATTCTCAAGCGTAACCCTGGAGTGATTGAGCATTACATCTCTGCTTGCGCCCACAACGAGCATTTTCTAGAGTATCGGCAAATTGTGCGCGATCAAATTGAAAGTCAGCTAGCTGAATATCTCGCACAAGGTGCAGAACAGCCTTATGTGCTAGTCAAGGAAAAAGCCGAGGAAAAAGCTGAAGCGGTAGTTAGTTAAACGCGGTAATGGATAAGCCAATCGCAAGTGATTGATCGCATTTTCACCCGTACACTTGTACGGGTGTATTTATGTGTATAGCTAGTGGTATTTATGAATGAAAATAGTTTTTGCAGAGGCCAGTTTTCCTCCTACCTCTTGTCTCCTTCATATTTTATCTACCGCGATCGCGTTCTAAATCATCAATCACTCTTTGCAAATACCATTCGTCTGACATTCCAGGATGATAATCCTGTTTTTGCTGAATCAATCTTTCGGCAATTTCCCAATATCCCCCAACCATGCCCAAAAGTCGTTGATGTAGCATGTTATACTTTTGCCTTTTTGACTGGGGACTAAATTTTTGGATTTTTTCTAGGCTACTTAAAACTTGTTGATAATTTCCCCAGTCTTCTTGTTCGCAAAAAATACTCGCCGCTCGTTGATAATCTTCCACGGCATTTTGCATTTCTTCTAAACAAGTATAGGCAATGCCACGATTGTAGTAAGCTTGAGCATCATCAGGATTTATTTGCAGCGCTTGGGTGTAATCTTGAATAGCACCGAGATAGTTACCTGTAGTTCGATAGGCATTACCTCTGGCAATATAAACTAGAGGATCTTGTGGTTGTATCTGGAGTGCTTGATTAAGATCGGCGATCGCACCTTGATGATCTCCCAATATAGAACGGGCCTTACCTCGGTTACGATAGACAATGGCATCTTGGAAATTTAGTCGCAATGCTTGATTAAAATCTGCGATCGCTTCTCGATAATCTCCCATTTTACAACGCACAACCCCACGACAGCAGTAAGCTTGGGCATCTTGCGAATCGGCTTTTAATACCCAGTTTAAATCGGCCAGTGCCTCCTGAGTATCTCCCTTTTCAGCTTTTTCTAATAACTGGGTGAAATAATCATTGGTGGATAAAATTGGCGCATTTGGGGAACGTGATTGTTGTACAACAGGTAATTCTTGGGGTTGTAGCTGTTTAATCCGTTCTAGACACAAGCGACAGTTTTCTTTATCCTGTTGTTCTAGATATAATTGTGCAGCCTTTTTAAAGTTAGCGATCGCATCTTGAACATAACCTTGTTTGCGCCGCACCATACCTCGCAGATTATAAGCCGCAGCATAATTGAGATTGAGACGAATTGCGCGTTCAACATCATCTAGCGCCCCTGGTAAATTTTTCAGCGCCACCCTAGCCAATCCACGACAATAATACGCCTCTACACTCTCAGGATTCAGCTTTAGGACTTCGGTATAATCTGAAACAGCCTTAAGGATTGCTCCTGAGTCATAATATGCTAAACCCCTTTGCAAGTAAGCTTCGGCAAAGTAAGGTGTCAGTTGTAAAGCATGGCTAAATTCCTCAATTGCTCCGGCGTAGTCTTTTCGCCTAGCCTTTTCCAATCCTCTATTGTAAAATTCTTCATTCATAACATTTTCAGTTAGTTGAATTCCAGCAAGCTTGCTTCGTAGCCTAACCTATCCACTCACTCTTAATATTCTAAGTATTCAGCATGGCTTTGGTTCATTTCGGATTTGCAGTGAATTAAAACGAACAAACCCCGTAAATTTTATCGGCGATATTCATGCAATTGAATATTGTACACTCCAGGTTTTACAGTTAGATTTAGTATAAATATCGGCTAAAGCTTTGATTAAGCTTATCAATAATGAGTTATACCAATGAAAATCAGAACTATCACAACAGGTATATCACTTCAATCTTTACAAGATCGGGAAACAATTAAGCAAGCTGCTGACTTTAATCAGCAAGCAAAGATTCTCTTTGAAAAACAAGGATACGAAGTACAAACAACTAGAATCGCCACTAATACCTGGGAAGAATATCTACAAGACTTATCAAAAATCGAAATTATCAATGAAATTCAAACTCTAGAACAACTTTGCCAAAGTCTGAATATCAGCTTTTTCAATATTGGTTATGCCAGCAAACCTGAAACCATAGATATCATTCCAGATATCAACAAAAATACATCGATTATTTATTGCTCTAGCAGAATTGGCGACAGTGAAACTGGCATCAATTTTGAGAATGCTAGGGAATCCTCTAAAGTTATTAAACGTATTTCCCAAGAAAGTGAAAATGGTTATGGTAATTTTCGTTTTTGTGCATGGGCAAACTGTCAGCCAGGTATCCCATTTTTCCCTACAGCCTACCATAGAGGCAATACATCTTTCGCTATAAGTAGGTAGGCATCAAAAAAATCCGGTATGTTAAGATATATAAATACTGAAAATGCATCTACAAAGTGATTTGTGTATGGGGGCACGTTTAAGGGTATTTCTGACGCATGAGCAAGACCAAACTT
>NZ_JADEXU010000150.1 GCF_015206895.1 Nostoc sp. LEGE 12450
GGAATAGCAAGTATTACTCAATTCCCCATTCCCCATTCCCCATTCCCCATTCCCCAAGAGTGGAAAGAATGCGATCGCGGCATTATTATTGCAGGTGTTGCCCAACCATCGCAACCAGAAGAGTATTGTAGAGCGATCGCGTGCCTTTCCCAGGCTCTCAAATGGCCTGTGCTGGCAGAGGGACTTTCCCCAGTGAGAAATTATGCTGAACTCAACCCCTATTTGATTTCCACTTATGACCTGATTTTGCGAAATCAGCAACTAGCAAAGCAGTTAGCGCCCGAAATGGTGATTCAGGTGGGTGAAATGCCTACAAGTAAAGAACTACGTAGCTGGATAGATGCAACCCAACCGCGACGCTGGGTAATTGACAAGAGCGATCAAAACCTCGACCCTTTGCATGGGAGAACGACGCATTTACGGATATCTGTAGAAGACATAAAAGTAGAGGAGGTAAATTTATCTTTCTCCTCAGACTATGGAAAGCAATGGTGTGATGCAGAAACTAAAGTCAGGTTAGCTGTTGACCAGACAATGGGAAAAATAGATAAAATCATTGAGAGTAAAGCAGCTTGGTTAATTTCTCAAATTTTACCGCCAGGAACGCCTCTGTTTATTGCCAATAGTATGCCTGTGCGGGATGTGGAATATTTCTGGAAACCGAATAATTTAGGAGTGCGATCGCACTTTAACCGGGGTGCAAATGGCATTGATGGCACGTTATCCACAGCTTTAGGAATTGCCCATCGCCAGCAAAGTAGTGTGATGTTAACGGGAGATTTAGCTCTGTTACATGACACCAATGGTTTTTTAATCCGCAATAAGTTTGTCGGACATTTGACGATTGTATTAATCAACAACAATGGCGGTGGCATTTTTGAAATGTTACCTATTGCCAAGTTTGACCCACCATTTGAAGAATTTTTTGGCACTCCCCAGGATATTGATTTTGCTCAGTTGTGCGCTACTTATAATGTGCAGCATGAATTGATTACTTCTTGGCAGCATTTGCAGCAAAGATTAAACTCACTACCAACTACGGGAGTTCGGGTTTTGGAGTTGCAGACAAATCGCAAATTAGATGCTAAGTGGCGACTGGATAATTTACGGAACTTTGCCGCAGATATTGCAATTTAACTGCAAGCTATTTATCAATATTAATTAGTTACAGGATATTTGTTCATAACATAAGCTTTTTTTGAAACCTTAAGTTAATGAATTAGGATAACTATTCTGACTCATTAATCATTTTTTCATATATATCATTGACATCTTGATCATCAATTCTTTTTAAAACGCTATCTTCAGACATAAGTTCTATTAACTCCTGGGTCTTTATCTTTAAATATCCAGATTTTCTAAGATAGCGTCCTAAATTAATTTTTAAACAATTATTATCATTTACAATAATTTTGAAAGTATGTCCCCATATAGTAAAAGCTTGAATAGCGAATAATTGCTTAATTTTAATAGGAGGAATAGTATAAGTTTGAATAGTAAATAATTGTCGAAAATATTTAGGAGGAAATTGCATTATTATACCTGAGTAAAATTCTTTTTCAATTTCGTGCCTTGTGATAATTATGGGATATATACTTTCATCTGGAGCAATTCCGCTTAATAAGATATGTCTTATCTTTTCCTCATAAACTCCTAGTTTATATAAACAAAAATAGCGATGTGATGATACAGATAAACGCCATAAAATAGACAGGATAGCAAGTTTAAATTCATTATATCTAATACCTGTAATCTGAATAATATTTTCATCTCCAAAGGAAAATGTTAAATATTTACTTTGTTTTTTTCCAAAGTCAACCAAATCTTTTTTTAGAAAATTTTCCCACTTAGAAAATTTTTGTTCACAATTATGACATAACAGTTTTTCCTTAATTCCACCTTGAATTAATTTAAGTTTAGTATCTTTTAAAGATATAACAACCATTCTATGTAAATCATCATATATTTTTTCATAAAATGTTTCTGATATAATATGTGATTCTCTTAAATCGGTATTTTTTAGGCAAAGTTTACAATACATTTTTCGTTAATAATAGGGATTTTAGAGAGTATTTTATTTAAATAAATTAAGCAAAACTATCATTTAGCCTTGCTTTTTAGGCGCAAATATATCAGCGATCGCAATCTCAATTCCAACGACTTTCTTAAGCAATTTCACCAAATAGTCGTTTTAACAGTCGCAGGAGGAGCGATCGCACTTATCTTCCACCGCTTCTAATATATCCGCGTGTCTGCAAATGCTTGTTGACTTCGGGAAACTTTATTTGTAGCCATCATTATTTTACGGAGTGCGATCGCCCTTTTCTCCTACGTGAAACTTACCCGCTTTGTTGACTTTGTAACCACCTTTCCAAATCAGCAAGAGAAGAGAAATCCAACAAAGCGTCACCTAAAGCTTCTAACTGTTCCACCGATAACTCTTGAATCTGAAACAGAAGCGCATCAGGAATTACACCCACAAGTCGCTTTAACTGTCGTAAAACAACCTTTCTTTGTCCTTCTTCCTTCGCTTCCCGAATCGCCCGTGGTTCTTCCAAATTCAGTCCCAACATCGCTTGAATCTCCTCTCGACTCAGGGTAAAAAACTTGTAGACGATTTTACGGAGTGCGATCGCCCTTTTCCCCTACGTGAAACTTACCCGCTTTGTTGACGTTGTAACCACCCTTCCAAATCAGCAAGAGAAGAGAAATCCAACAAAGCGTCACCTAAAGCTTCTAACTGTTCTAGCGACAACACCTGAATCTGGCGCTGAAGCGACTCAGGAAACTCACCCACCCGTCGGTTTAATAGTCTTAAGATGAGCGATCGCGCTTCTTCTTCCTTCGCTTCCCGAATCGCCCGTGGTTCTTCCAAATTTAGTCCCAACATCGTTGCAATCTCCTCTCGACTCAGGTTAGAAAACTTGTAGACGATAATCGTCGTAACTAAATCAATTATCGCTTGCTCCGACTGTTGCTGTGCTTGCTCCAGCAAAAACCGCGCCCCTTCCACTGCTTCCGTTTCAGAAGTAACATTTGTCAGCAACATCAAACCCAATCCCAAAGGTTGTTGTCGCAAATCCCCCAACTCATCCAGATAAACCCGCCTGACTTGACCACTTTCCAACAAAGCGCGGTGAATTGTTGAGTTAGAAGGTTCAAGACTGCGAGAAGCAAAAATTATTACACCAAACCAGTCATCGTAACGAATCGAGTTGCGGTAGAGAAACAAAAACAATTCGCTGAAGAAGCGGTGATATAAGTCTTCGTCCTTCTGAAACTGCACTTCAGCAAAAAAGACGGTTTTGGAAACTGCATTCGCTGGAGGTAAAAATACTCCATCAATCCGAAACGCTGTTTCTTTCACCTCAACTGATTCAAACTGGTAGTTTTCCGCTTCTGAAGGTGGTTCATCTACTAATTCAAACAGCAATCCCGGAAATTGCTTAAATAATTTATAGAAGATGGTGTCACGTCGCATTTTTATTCCTCAACACCCAGACAATTACCAGATTGTAAAGGCTTGAGACAACAATTTAGCCTAGGCGTAGCCCACCGCAGGTATCGCATGTCCCTACGTCCGCGATAAAATTCTCAAGCACAACACCGCACTTCATAACTAATGCAAATTAACTGGCAAACTGCCAAAACCTACGAAGACATTCTGTATCAAAAAACTGATGGCATTGCAAAAATCACCATCAACCGTCCCCATAAACGCAATGCTTTCCGTCCTGAAACAGTCTTTGAACTGTATGACGCTTTCTGTAATGCTCGTGAAGATACTACCATTGGTGTTGTCCTATTTACTGGCTATAGTCCACATACTGATGGGAAATATGCCTTCTGTTCTGGTGGCGATCAAAGTGTGCGGGGACATGCGGGCTATGTAGACGACACTGGCATCCCTCGCTTGAATGTGCTGGACTTACAACGGCTGATTCGTTCGATGCCAAAAGTGGTGATTGCTTTAGTCGCTGGATATGCGATCGGTGGTGGACACGTCCTACACTTAATTTGCGACCTTACCATCGCTGCCGATAACGCCATTTTCGGACAAACTGGCCCCAAAGTCGGCAGTTTCGATGGTGGTTTTGGAGCCAGCTATCTCGCCCGCATTGTGGGACAAAAAAAAGCACGAGAAATTTGGTTTCTCTGCCGCCAATATGATGCACAACAAGCGCTAGAAATGGGTTTAATTAATTGCGTCGTCCCAGTCGAACAACTAGAAGCGGAAGGTATTCAATGGGCACAGGAGATTTTAGAAAAAAGTCCGATCGCAATTCGATGTCTCAAAGCCGCCTTCAATGCTGATTGTGACGGACAAGCTGGTTTACAAGAACTCGCTGGCAATGCCACCTTACTCTATTACATGACAGAAGAAGGGTCTGAAGGCAAACAAGCTTTTCTCGAAAAGCGTCCACCAGATTTTCGCTCTTTTCCTTGGCTACCTTAAAATTGCAAAAATCGCACCTCAATAAAGGGTGCGATTTTTGTAAATGTCAATGTTTATGGCACTAAATATCTTAAAAACAAATCTTATCTTAAGCAAACTACAAAATTGGTTCAGTAATAATGGATAACTAAATAAACACTGCTTCAGTCTTGGCCTCTTCAGAATATATAGAGGCAGTTATTTCTTCTAGAGGAGCAGGAGCAGCATGATCTAAATCTGAAGCCGGGGAATGAGAACAAGCTAAAACTGGCCTTGCATCTGGCAAAGTCCAAGCATCTTCCAAGGTTTCCCAAGAAGGTGCAAAAGGTGGGAGCGCCAAAGAGCAAGCCTTCCAAGTTGCTTGGACTGGCGCTCCCAACTGCTGGCACGTTCCACCACGACGACCTTCTGGCTGGTAATGACGGCAATATTTACAGGCAGATGCTAAAAATTTAATAGGTTTCATTCGGATTCATCTTTAGTGCCGTTTTCGGCTGAATTTCATCTTTATATTTTGCTTCTATATATAAAGACGGATAAAAGCCAAAAAACCATTATTTTCTATAGCTTTCAGCGATCCCGACGAAAAAATAAACTTTAGGATATTTTTATAATCTTGTTATATTTTTAAATAATATGGAGAGTGATTACCTATTGATTTTGGCTAAAACTTATTAGGGATCAAGAGTAAAGCCAAAGATTTTGATTTATTTAGCCTTTTAACTTCCTCCTTAAGGATGGCTTAAGGCATATAATTTCAGATAAATAGTCTGGTTTGTATACCACGTTTGGTATATTCTAGCTGTAAAACATCTTTTTTCTCAAGAATTAGAACGAACTTCTCTAGATGGCGGCAGCAAATTACTTTCAGATAAATTCTGCCTAAAGAATAATCGCTAAAATATTTTGCGTTCAATTTAGGCCAAGACTGACTTACTTTAAAACTGTTTAGCAGCACAGACAGAACAGACTGCCCAGCGCTGGAGTTCGCCGGGTGGGGTGGGAGATTCGCATTGAGGACAAAGGGGTAAGCCATGCGATCGCGATCGCATAATCTTCGTCCAATGCCCAAAAGCAGCATTTACATCCTTGGTGGGTGTAACATCAGGGCGGCTAATCTCATCACCAAGGTAACTGGGATGCTCGTGGGGCAAAACCGTTTGTTGCTGTTTTGTCTCCATAGATGGATTCTGCCAGCTAGCAGTAGAAAAGCGAATATCAACCAAAGGCGTTGGCAGTGTTTTATTCAACTTTAAAAGCAGAGACGTGCGACCAAAAGTCAGGTTTTGCGCCCAAGCAGCACTAGAAGTTGCTACCGACAAAACATCGCGTTGAATCGACAATGGTCGAGTATTTGCGGCAACCACTGGCCCAACAACACTTGCCCAACACTTGAGCAAGTGTTGAAATGGTTGCTCCTGCCATTTAGCCTGCTTTTCCAGAACGCCTAAAATATCATTAATTGATTTCAACGACATCATTCAAAGTGCTAAGTGAGGAGTTAGGAGTGGGGTAGACAAGGAGAATAAGCATTCCCAATTCCCAATCTATCTATTTAAATAATTTTCGCTAATATTGTCAGAAATATATCTATAGTTATTCCAGAAATCTACGTTTGAGGCACACAGGCAATGACTCAAAACCCCCTGAACGATTCCGGTACTCAATCGTCTAAAACACCTGGGTTGAAACCAGCACTAACAGCAGCACTAGCAAGTTTAGAAGTACCGCTAGATCAAGAGTTAGCTCGATACCGACGCACGCGAAATGGTTTAGTGTCATCAAACCAACGCCGTGTTGCAAGTTACATGAGCAGTCAAACCCAGCCTTTGACTGCCATTCCTACAACATTGGGAACAACTCAGTCACCACTAACGGAAATTAAAACTAACGTGCCGCCTGCTGTACCAGTGAATCATCAGGGAACCCCAGCGCCAGCTACGGAAATTAACGTACCACCAGCATCTTCTTTAGTTGTGAATCATGAGGTGAACCGAGCGCCAGTTACGGCAAATACCGAAGAACCAAATAATCTCAATGTGCCCTCTACCCAAGATTCTGCTAAAACACAAACTCAACTTCCACCGCCACCGCCCAATTTTAGTAGCAGCATCGTGCCAGTAATTGTTAAAGATACTAAGAGCGAAAATCTTTTGCAGACAGATAACACCCCTAAGCACCCAGATGACTACTTAGAATCTAGTGAAGCACTACTGCGAAGTCTGACAGAAGAACAACCAGAAACCCAAAAACCAAGCAATTCTAGTGACAGTCTGCTATCACCTTTAGGTATCGGCTCAATGTTGCTGCTATTGTTAGCAAGTCTTACCTTGGGTTATGTAGTATTCAATCCCAAAGGCTTGCCTCAATGGAATTTAGGCAAGTTGTTTAACGGAAACTCGTCTCCCGCACCAGGAAATGCTGAAGAAGTTGGGAGTAATGTCCAACCTCAGATCCAGCCACCAAGCACATCATCTATGTATCCCAATCTTGCTGCCCAAGAGTTTCCTGATGTAAGAGATCCTAACGATCTAGTTGGTTTACAACCTAAAGTCCAACCAACCGTCGCAGTAGTGCCTAATCCAGCTGTTCGCCAAAACCCTGTAAATCCTCAAGCGCCATTGTCTAACCCCAATACAGCCCTAAAACCGACAAATCCGATCGCTTTAGCGCCAGTACCAACTGTACAACCCTTACCTCCCCTAAATTTACCTCCCATTTCAACTGCAAAAACCTCGCCCCAGCCAATCGCAGCCTCACCAAAGCCTAATGCAGAAATCAAACCAGGAACAGATGGGTTCTACCATGTCGTGATCGATAATAAAGGTTCAGCTTATGCTTCAGCACGGCAAGTAATTCCTGATGCTTATTTATCACCCAACAAAGAATTGATTTATCTTGGTGCTTTTAAGACTAAAGAGCAAGTACAAAAACAGATGCAATTATTACAGACAAAGGGAATTCAGGCACGAGTTCAGCAACCATAAGTTGTAAAAATCTACGATACCATGAGATAACAGTCTTGACTTATGAGTGCTGTTAAGGGATAGCTAAGGTTTAGCCCGTGCTGAATAGTAGATACAAAATCTGACTTGTTTATGACACTACGGCAAAAATTATATACTTAGTACTTTAACTGAGTATTCACCATTCCATAACTACCCTGCTACAAATTTTTTATACTCATTACTTAGCACTCATTACTCAGCATTGAGTTTCGTGAATGGAGAGCCGACATGGAATTAATCAAGCGTATTCTGCGGGTGATTCGCGCTAATCTCAATAGTTTGATCGGTGGTGCAGAAGATCCAGAAAAGATTCTAGAGCAAACTGTCCTAGAGATGCAGGAAAATCTGGTGCAGTTGCGTTCGGGTGTAGCACAAGCGATCGCTACCCAAAAGCGTACCCAACGACAGGCGGCGGCTGCCAACTCTCAAACAGAAGAATGGTATCGCCGCGCCCAATTGGCCTTACAACAAGGCAATGAACCTCTAGCACGGGAAGCTTTGACTAAGCGCCAAGCTTATAAAGAAACCAGTACAGCCCTCTTTTCTCAGATAGAGCAGCAAAACGATATAGTCGCTAGGCTAAAAAAGGATATGCGATCGCTAGAGTTAAAAATTTCCGAGGCGAAAACAAAAAAAGATATGTATATTGCTCGCGCCCGTTCTGCTGAAGCATCTTCTCGCCTCCAGGAAATGCTTGGGGGAGTTTCTGCTACCAGCAGTCTGAGCGCCTTTGAGCGTATGGAAGAAAAAGTTTTGCAAATAGAAGCTAAATCAGAAGCGATCGCCCAACTCGGTAGTGACGACTTGGAAACACAATTTACTTCCTTGGAATCTACTAATAATGTCGATGCCGAATTAGCAGCGATGAAGGTACAGGTTTTAAATCAGGCAGATAACACACAGCACAACAGTTTGCTTACCGAGGAGAAGCAGAACACGGCACAGCCTCCCCAACAGCAGTTACCCAAAACTCAAGACTCTTGAAGTTCGGCTAATTACCCCAGTTTGGAGATATCTTAAGAATTAAGAGTTGTTATAACGTACTGATTCCAACCGGAAAGATTACATTGAAATAGGTAGCTATTAAAAAGTAAAAAAGCTAACTGTCCAGCAAAAAGCGTAAACCAAACAAGGAAAAACAAAGTTATGGGATTATTCGATCGCATTAAGCGAGTAGTTAGTTCTAACCTCAACGACCTGGTTAACAAAGCCGAAGACCCCGAAAAAATGCTAGAACAAGCCATCCTGGAAATGCAGGAAGACTTGGTACAGCTGCGTCAGGGAGTAGCCCAAGCGATCGCCGCCCAAAAACGCAGTGAGAAACAGTACAATGATGCCCAAAATGAAATCAATAAGTGGCAACGCAATGCCCAACTCGCCCTACAAAAAGGTGATGAGAATTTAGCACGGCAAGCCCTAGAGCGGAAAAAAACCTATACTGACACCAGTGCCGCCCTCAAAGCTAGTTTAGATACCCAAAGTACTCAAGTTGAAACCCTCAAGCGCAACTTAATCCAGCTGGAAAGCAAAATTTCTGAGGCCAAAACCAAGAAAGAAATGCTTAAAGCTCGGATCACAACTGCCAAAGCCCAAGAGCAACTCCAAGGCATGGTGCGTGGTATGAATACCAGCAGTGCAATGTCTGCCTTCGAGCGGATGGAAGAAAAAGTCTTGATGCAAGAATCCCGGGCCCAGGCACTAGGAGAGTTAGCAGGTGCAGATTTAGAAACCCAATTTGCTCAGTTGGAAGGTGGTAGCGATGTTGATGATGAATTAGCAGCTTTGAAAGCGCAAATGCTACCACCCGCTACTCCAGTAACTCAAGCACAACTTCCACCCCAACAAGAAACCACTCCTGCTAAGTCGAATGAAGTGGTTGATGCCGAGTTGGATTCCCTACGCAAGCAATTGGATCAACTATAAAATTGCCAGAAAACTTATTTGAGCCAGTCCCACGCCTATTGGTTGTGGGATTTTATATCATTAGTCAATAGTTAACAGTCAAAATAACTATGAATTATTGATTATGGACTATTGACTACTTTGGGATAAAGTATTGTGTGTGCCAACTTTGATCGCCACCGGATGGAGACTGCAATGACTAAGGCTGTAATCACCATAACTGATGCTGAGTTTGAAACAGAAGTGTTAAAAGCTGAACAGCCTGTATTAGTTTACTTTTGGGCTTCCTGGTGTGGCCCTTGTCAATTGATGTCGCCCATGATTAACTCAGCTGCTAGCAAATATAGCGATCGCCTCAAAGTCGTGAAAATGGAAATTGACCCCAACCCACTCACTGTTAAGCAGTACCAAGTGGAAGGTGTTCCGGCTCTGAGACTATTTCAGGGCCAGGAAGTTTTAATTTCGACTGAGGGAGTCATCGGTAAAGATAAGTTACTCGAACTCTTAGATACGCACTTAAATAGTAATTAGTCAATAGTTCATAGTCCATAACTAATGACTAATGACCAATGACAAATGACTAATGACTAATATGCAATTTGCAAAGCGTTTACAACCCCTGCAATCTAATGTATTTGCTGATATGGACAGAGCCAAGGCAATCGCTTTGGCCGCTGGACAAGAAGTAATTGATTTGTCGTTGGGGTCTTCTGATTTACCAGTCGAGGCACACGTCATTGAGGCGATCGCCCAATCTCTCCACGATCGCAGTACCCACGGCTATTTGTTGTTTAACGGTACTCTTGGGTTTCGTGAAGCCGCAGCCAACTGGTACGAACAAAAATTTGGCATCAAAGTAGATCCCCAAACTGAGGTACTACCTCTGATTGGTTCTCAAGAGGGTACAGCCCATTTACCTCTAGCATTGCTCAATCCAGGAGATTTTGCTCTGTTGCTCGATCCAGGCTATCCCTCTCATGCCGGGGGAGTCCACCTAGCCAGTGGTCAAATCTACCCGATGCCATTACGGGCAGAAAATGCTTTTTTACCAGTGTTTGCGGATATCCCCGCCCCAGTTTTGGCCCAGTCGCGGATGATGGTATTAAGTTATCCTCACAATCCCACCTCAGCGATCGCTCCTTTATCTTTCTTCCAAGAAGCTGTAGCCTTCTGTCAACAACACAATCTCGTCTTGGTTCACGATTTCCCCTACGTAGATTTAGTATTTCAGGAAACTGGGGAGTGGGCAGATTCTTCTCCCAATCCAAAATCTTTAGTCCCTTCTATTCTGCAAGCCGATCCAGAGAAAAGCGTTTCGATTGAATTTTTTACCCTTTCCAAATCCTACAATATGGGCGGCTTCCGCATTGGCTACGCCATCGGTAACGCCGAGTTAATTAACGCCTTACGTCAGGTAAAAGCTGCCGTTGATTTTAATCAGTATCGGGGAATTTTAAATGGTGCGATCGCAGCCCTGACTGGCCCTCAAGCTGGGGTAAAATCTGCTGTCGCTATCTTCCAGCAACGCCGCGATGCCTTCATCACTGCTTTACACTCCATTGGCTGGAATGTTCCTACTCCCAAAGCCACAATGTACATCTGGGCAAAATTGCCCTCAGCTTGGAGTCAAAACTCCATAGAATTTTGTACCCAGCTAGTTAAACAAACTGGTGTAGCTGCTTCGCCTGGTGCTGGCTTTGGCAAATCTGGGGAAGGATATGTCCGTTTTGCCTTGGTACATGAGCCACCTTTGTTAGAAACTGCTGTGGAAAGAATTGCCCAGTTCCTTTATTAAATTTCTTCTCAAGCTGAACGCCAAGGATTTTTTGCGGCAAAGTCTATGGATAGAAGACGCAGCAAAGACGCACAGCCGTGCGCCCGTATAAATCAATACGGTTCAGTTAAGAAATTTATCAGTTGAGGCAGGCAGGGGGATGCGGGGGAGGATAAAAAAGCTTATCTGAACCCTATTGCCCTATAAATAACCGTATTTTACTGAATATAAAATATTTTATCTGTAATTTTTAATATTGGTAATTTTTAGAAACCTAAGTAATTAAACGTATAAAAATCTAGAAATATTCTTCATATTTTTATTGATAATCCGAAGTAACTTTACCCAATCAGGCCTCCCAGTCTCTTAAAGTGGGTTTGTACGTTCAGCTACCAAAGATGGCTAACAATGCAGGTGGCGTTTTCAAGCTGCTGTATTGCTAAAAGCCTGTAGTCAAGACAGCCCAAGCCTATAAACGGCAATAGTTTAAAACTTAATTTCCAAACTAACAGAGACTTGAAAACAATGAAGATGACTTTTCAGAAACTTGTAATTGGCGCTTCAATGGCTATTGGTGTGAGCGCGATCGCTACTGTACCAGCACAAGCTGGAACCCTCACCGGCGCTACTATTGGTGGAACAGCAGCTAATGATTACTTAGTATATGATATGTCGGGTAACAGTACTGTACAGGTGCCAAATACTCAGACAAACGTCCAGAAAGTCCTAGATGGCAATGCTGCAAACCCCACTGGAAACGTAGAGTTACGAGCCAGCAGTGAGCAGTCTGGTTTTGATTTCAGCAAGAATACCACTTTGACAGGACAAATTGGTGACAAAAGTATTACCTTGAGTAGTCTGACAGCAACAGATTGGTTTAGTACTGGGTCAGGATTGAGTACAAGCTATGGGGTAAATAACTTTGCAAATACTTGGTTTAACCAATTTTATGATGCAGCTGGTCTCGCAAGCAATGAATCTGCAATTAAATTGGCACTAAATCTACCAAGTTTTACTCCTAGCTCGCTTATTCGTCAGCAAGCCTTTAACGCATTTTATGGTATTGGTGGTTTCCAACGCTCTAGCGATCCTAATATCTCTTACGTTAACCAAAATGACACCACTGGCGATATTAAAATTGGGTTAGCAGGTCACTACAATTTAAAAGATTACTATGCGCCTCTGTTAGGAAGTTTTGGTAATTTTCTTAAAGATGGATTTCAAGCTAGTGAAGTTGTTAAAGTTACATACAATGGCAAGACTGATTTTCGTTACAGTTTTTCTGCTACACAAAGCGGACTAAGCAACAATTCGGGACCGGGTGCTGATGGCAAGTCTCACAGTGGTAACTATGAAATCACCATCCAAGGTGTACCTCCCGCAGCAGTCCCAGAACCATCAGTCATGCTTGGTCTATTGGGTGTGGCTGGTATCTTTGCCACACAACGCAAATTGAAAAAAGCATCTATTTAAGAAGATTGCAAGTTTAAAACTACAAATAAAAAAGGGAGCTGTTAGCTCCCTTTTTTATGAATACTTTCTTCCAGCGAGAAGATAATTTAATTTTCTAAGTTATGTATTTTTAATAATATTTCCAAAAAATGAATCTTTTGTAAGAGTCTATATATTTAGATCCTTACCAACGCATTTATAACAGCAATTTCGTAGAGTTGTATTATTTTACCCTCAAATGCAGATAAAACCTGTTCTATGAATGGCAAGTAGCATATTATTGCTTCTGGTATTCCTTAAGTAATTTTACTCATAAAAATTGGTAACTCGACTTTTTAAAATCAGTTTTTTATTTAATACTATAAATTGTAAAAAACTCGTAAAGAAAAGCTTAATAATTGATTAACGTTATATTTGATCGTACTATTATTAAGTATTGGAGTACAGTTAAATTTAATTTATTAATATATTTGACTAAATTACATAAGTCAATTTTCTATTAATTTTACAGTTTAAATGTACTACCGTTTTAGTTTATGGTAATAATTGTTGGTTTTTACTTAAGATAATCAGATAATAGGTAGCAATGACAGCACAATTCTTCAATATAGATCAGCCATTGCGCTCACACAAAGTTAGACGAATTTTGCTAGTTGAAGACCATTATCTCAATAGGTTGTTACTGAGTGACTATCTAAGTTACTGTGGGTACGATGTCCAAAGCTTATCTGAAGGCTCTACTTTTTTCTCGACTATAGATAAATTTAAACCAGATTTAATGTTATTAGATTTGAAGTTACCAGATATTGACGGTTATTCGCTCTTAAAACAAGTCCAGCAAAAACCTGATTTGTCAAAAATACCTATCATTGTGGTTTCCGCTTTTGCTTTTAAAGCAGATCAAGAATTAGCTATGAGTTTAGGCGCACGCCGATATTTTGTCAAACCTCTAAAACTCAAGGATCTTATACTTACAATTGAAGAAGAGTTGACTTGTTGCCATAGATAGAGTTTTTTACTTGGCATACATTTATTCGGCTTTTTGCTCTTCAATGAACTCTTCAACTTGCTGACTAATATGTTGTACAGAAGTGCCAATTGTTAAAATTTTATTTTGTACTTGTGCTAACAGCAAAACTGCGGTTTGCAGCTCATTGAGCGTTTCAGCCATAGCTTCACGGTACTGAGCTTCAAAGTCTTGTAGGTTCATAATTTAATTGTTACCTTAATTATTATTATAACTATGTTTATAATCATATTCGTAAATATAACTTCCTGAATCCGTTAAATCGCTTAATGTTATAAGTTGAATTGATAATGAAAATTACTGTTTATTTATAATTAATCATACTGTATTTATATAATCAAAAATTTTGATTTTCATTAATTTTAGCCAAGAATATATAAAGTTAATAACTCAATAAAATAAAGTTTTAAATAATAAAATATTATCTGTTTCTAAATATTAATTAGAGATTAAAAAAGCCAAGTTTTGATTTTGACAGTAACAGATGGCAAATAAGATAGTGGCTACATAAACTCTTATCTGCTCCAAAATTGTGATGTGTGTAGTAAGGTATCTAGTAAACTGTGGCGGAAGTGGCTGATTTTTCTTTACAAGAGGATTTTGCCCCAAGCCTTGTTAATTGAGATAGTGGCGGGATTTATACCAGATCGTAAACCAATGTGCGGGTACTCCGTTGGAGAACTCGTAGGTAGCCACAGAAGTATCTATAGACTAAAAGTATTCTTACTTTATATTTAATTGATAATTACTCTATGAAATCGGCACGAAAAAAGAATTTTTCTTAAAATAGAGAAAGATTACCTAATTTTGGTTGTGACAATATCTACTCAAATACTACCACTGGTTAAAGAGCCGGAACGACTGGAAAATCGTCTAGCCGAAATTCCACCGGAACCGGGGGTTTATTTCATGCGGGACAACAGCGATCGCATTATATATATAGGTAAATCACGTAAATTGCGATCGCGTGTCCGTTCCTATTTTCGTGATGGGTACAACAAGACTGAACGCATCGCCACGATGGTTAAGTTGGTGACAGAAATTGAATTCATTGTCACTGATACTGAAGCCGAAGCTTTAGCGCTAGAAGCTAATTTGATTAAGCAGCACCAGCCATACTTTAACGTGCTGCTCAAAGATGATAAAAAATATCCTTATCTCTGCATTACTTGGTCAGAAGATTATCCGCGAATTTTTATTACCCGTAAACGTCAATTCGGCAAAGAAAAAGATAAATTTTACGGGCCTTATACTGATGCTGGTTTATTGCGAGAGATTGTCCGTATCTGCAAGCGCATCTTCCCACAGCGACAACGACCTCAACCACTTTTCAAAGACCGTCCGTGCTTAAATTATGATTTAGGGCGTTGTCCGGGTGTATGTCAAAAGCTGACTTCACCAGAAGAATATCGCAAAATTGTGCAAAAAATAGCGATGGTATTCCAAGGGCGAACTCAGGAATTGATTGATATTTTGACTCAACAGATGAATACAGCAGCTGAAGACTTGAACTTTGAGTCAGCAGCACGGATTCGCGATCAAATTTCTGGGTTAAAGTCGCTGACTGCTGACCAAAAGGTATCCTTACCAGATGATACAGTTTCACGGGATGCGATCGCACTGGCAGCTAACGAAGAACACGCCTGTATTCAACTATTCCAGATTCGCGCTGGACAATTGGTAGGACGTTTAGCTTTTGTGGCTGATGCTCATGCAGAACCAGGAGCTATTTTACAACGAGCTTTGGAGGAACATTATCAAACTGCTGACTCAGTAGAAATACCCTTAGAAATTCTGGTACAGCATGATTTACCAGATAGCGACATATTGGCGGATGTCTTAACTCAACGTAAAGGCAAAAAAGTCACGATTTTGACTCCTTTGCGACAAACGAAGGCAGAATTAATTGAGATGGTAGAGCGAAATGCTCAGTATGAATTGCAAAGAATGCAGAAATTTGGCGATCGCAATCACCAAGCAATGCAAGATTTAGCAGCTATTCTCGATTTACCAGATGTACCCCATCGCATCGAAGGTTATGACATTTCCCACATTCAAGGGTCAAATGCTGTAGCTTCGCAAGTCGTGTTTATCGACGGTTTACCCGCCAAACAGCATTATCGCCACTACAAAATTAAAAATCCCACAGTGACGGCGGGACATTCAGATGATTTTGCTAGTCTTGCTGAAGTTATTGGACGACGCTTCCGTAAGTATGCGGAAGATCCACAGTTGTCACGTTTGGGTAATCCAGATTGGCCTGATTTAATCATGATTGATGGAGGGAAAGGTCAGTTATCTTCAGTTATCGCCGTTTTGCAAGAGATGAATTTATTAGAAGATTTGCGAATTGTGAGTTTAGCAAAGCAGCGAGAAGAGATTTTTTTACCAGGTGAATCTAAACCTTTGACAACTGATGCAGAACAACCAGGGGTACAGTTGTTGCGGCGGCTAAGAGATGAAGCACATCGGTTTGCAGTCAGTTTCCATCGTCAGCAACGCAGTGATAAATTGAAGCGATCGCGTTTAGATGAAATTCCTGGCTTAGGACATCATCGACAAAAGCAGTTACTAGGGCATTTTCGCTCAGTTGATTATATTCGCCAAGCAACAACCCCACAACTTGCAGAGGTTCCAGGAATTGGGCCGCGTTTAGCTCAAGAAATTTACGATTATTTTCATCCTGCTTGAGAATACTAACAGTCTGTCAAATTTCAATTAATGGGTAAAAATTTTGTAGTAAATAATTGAGTGCTTAGACAATAAAATCGCAAAGACGCGATAAATCGTCGTCTCTACAAAGGACTGATTATTGTAAAGACGGCGATTTATCGCGTCTCTTCCCTTAACCGAACCGTATTAGTTCCACTCTCACAGAGAATTCAGTTAAGGTTGGGTTGTCTGCGAAAATTTAAAATTTAAGATGTGTAAATACCGTAAATTTACGGTATCTCATAAGTATGCTAATTTTGATGAAATTATTTCACTAGAATTTAACGTCATCAATCTTGCTAGCAAAGATTAACTAAATCTTAAGATAGAAATTTTGTTACTAAATATACAGTAATTTATTGGTTTTAATTTTTGAATACAAGAACAGCTTTTTTTGTATTAGTCTGAAATGACTATAAATAAGGCACTCTCAAGGCATTCGTCATGGGGATCAGTAAATCTCTAAGCGGTATTTAATTAAAAAATAATTTATGTATCTAAAGTAGGAGGGTAAGATCACTTAAATTCGAGGATAATATACAAAGATATCGAAAATTTTTCAAACCTGAAATTTTGTTTAAAATAATCAGCCAATATTAAGGTCGTTTGTTAAGTTGGGTCAAACCAAAATTATTGCTACTTTAACTGGCAGTTTTCCCAAATAAAAATAAATTACAACCAGGGGTTTTAAAATGCAGACAGTACAAAAGATTTACTGCCCAAATTGTGGCTGCCAAGCAGAACGTTATTATATTTCTGATAGTCAATTAACTCGAACACAATGCTCTAGTTGTGACTACTTGATGATTAGCTGTACTCGTACTGGCAAAGTCATTGAGGCGTATGCACCAGGAATTTACGCACAGCGCTAGATAATAAAAATTAAAAATTGGAGAATGTTTTCTCTAATTTTTAATAATAAAGTCACTTATGATAAATTCTGAAGGCTTTACAAGTTCTTATTCTGTTGTCTGAGTTGTTGCTGTCGTCTCTGTTCTTGTAATCTAAATTCTTGCTGTTGTCTAATTTGTTGATCTTGTCTGAGTTGTTGATCTTGTATTCTCAGTTGTTGCTGTCGAGAAAATTCTTGCTGTTGTATTCTCAGTTGATCTTGTTGTAGTCTAAATTGTTGCTGGCGGAGCATTTCTTGCCGTTGCCGTGTAAATTCTTGCTGTTGTATTGTCTGTTGTGGTTGTAGTAGTTGAGGTTGTTGAAGGTTTTGCCGTAGCCATGTTTCCCTCATTCGTTCTTGTGTTTGCTGATTTTGCTCTTCTTGTTGTTGTCTGATTCTTTCTTGAAATGAATCTTGTTGTTGTCTAATTCTTTCTTCAAATGAATCTTGCGTCTGGGGATTCGTCTGAATTATTTGGGCATTAGCAGGAAAACTAATCGATAAAGCTTTTGCAAGCACAATCAATAGTAGCCATCCTTTAAATAGCGACAAGCGATTTAACATACAGTTATTTCCTCATTGTTATAGGTTGGGTTTAGCGATCGCTCAACCCTTAAAATTTCAACACAATTACCCTATACATCAATGCAGGGGCTTGGAATACTTCACTAAAGCTAATGTTTTATTTACCGTTATGGGCTTACGCGATACTTACGCCTCACTACGCCAACGTGCTTAATATTCTTCAGACCATAACGATTTCTAGATATCAGTGCATTGAGAATAGCTTGCTAAATCAAGGTTATATCTAGAGGATTATGTTGATTTTGCATATTTGCATAAAACTCTCGCTTTTCAGATATTCATCACTAATTAAATTATACATTCAAATTTTTTACATAGGTTGTCGGATTTCCGTAATCCATCTACCTGGTACGGTTCAGTTACGAAGCTTTTCAAGTAATTGAACTACACCATTTCCTGCTCTCTATCGCTCGTCGTAGCTTAAATAGCTGAAAACTTCTTTAAAAAAGGATTTCAGGCGATTTTACACCATAGATAAACAGAGATAATTTCTTTAGATATATCTATGTTTATCTGCGGTTTGATATTCATTCATCGAATTGACTGCAACAAGTTTAATTTTTACTTGCTCTCAATTGTCCGCAAGCAGCATCGGCTTCTAAACCACGGGAATAACGCACACTAACAGCAGTATTTTGTTGCTTAAGGACGTTGACAAATGCTTCAATGCGATCGCGGTTGGGGCGTTTGTAGTCTACTTCTTGGATGGGGTTGTAAGGAATCAAATTCACATGACATTGAAATCCTCGCATACATTTTGAAAGTTCTAATGCGTGTTCTGGTAAATCGTTGACACCAGCCAAGAGAACATATTCAAAGGTAACGCGCCGTCCAGTGATTTCTACATATTCTCGACATTCAGCCAACAACTCTTCTAGAGGATAGGCGCGGGCGCTGGGGATGAGTTTTTCTCGCAGCGCTTGGTTGGGTGCGTGGAGACTCACAGCCAGAGTGATTTGCAAATTATTTTGCGCGAACTGACGAATGCGATCGCGAATACCAACTGTAGAAACTGTAAGCGATCGCTGTCCGATACCAATATCTTGATTTAGAGATTTCAGCGCTGCGAGGACATTCTCAGTATTCAACAACGGTTCACCTAGTCCCATGAACACGACATTGCTAACCCGTTGCTGAAAATCTTCTTGCACGGTTAACACCTGATCGATAATTTCATGCCGTGCTAGGTTGCGCTTGTAGCCTCCCTTACCAGTAGCGCAGAAATCACACGCCATTGGGCAACCCACCTGAGTAGAGACGCAAACTGTCAAACGGGCTTTTGGGCCTTCTCCCCTTTCTGCGAAGGTGGGGATACCAACAGTTTCAATAATTTGGCCGTCTGTTAATTGTAAAAGATATTTAACTGTGCCATCGGGTGCTTCAGAGCGGTAGTGTAAAGTTGAGCGCCCAATGGGGACTTCTGCTACTTCCGCACGCCATTGCTTAGAGAAGACAGAAATATCAGCTAGCGATCGCACTCCCTTATCATAGATCCATTCATGCAGTTGCTTTCCTCTGTAAGCAGGTTGTCCTTGTTGCTGCACCCAAGCGCTTAACTCCGCCAGAGAAGCACCGAGAAGGGGAGGGATTAATTCTGATTTTTCTGGGTTGTGTGAGTCAACCTGAGATACAAGAGGCGTAGCAGACATAAAAAAATCAAGAGTTGATGTAGGATCTCTATCCTACACCTGCTAGATCAAGTTAGTCTTGACCAAAGAAAACGGGGAATTAACCAAAGGTTGTGCCGTTCCAGCCCCACATTGCACCCTTAGCGTCTGCAAACTCGATGTAAATCCGATTTTTCGGTACACCTAGAGTTTGGTTAATCTGCTGGCAAAAGTCTTGACTCATCGCTGCGGTTTGGTTTGGCTTCATTGTGCCAATGCTTTTAATCTCAATGTAGCAAACCGGGTCTGTATTCCCTGCAAAAGTCATGGGAATTCCCGGCTCAAAAGCAGTCATTACATAAGATTCTGGTTTTCCCAAATGTTTCGCTAACTTGGCAGATAGATTTAAAAGCATTGACTCAATTTCAGCTTTTTGAGGAGCAGACACAGAAGTTTGCACTTTAATTAATGGCATAGTACCGAATTAGAAATTTGAATTTTATTCACACTGTTAAGTTTACCGAACCGCGACCAGATAAAGAGAACAAGAGAGACAAGGGGCAGTTTTCCCAATGCCCAATTCCCAATTTCCAATGCCCCATGCCCCATGCCCAATACTTCGGCTTCGCTCAGTACAAGTTCCCCATTCCCAACATTTAGTTATGAGATGAGCGAAACAGGTGACTATGTTCGGGATGATATAAACGCGATCGCCCTTTTGCTGTTGAGAGGGCTGGACTGATTATATAAAGCGTAGTACGAATTAGTTTTTCTTTATGAGTACATTCCGCCATTTCATTCAGGGGGACAACCTTAATTTTTTCATCAGGCCATCCGATGCGAAAGCAGATTGCAATGGGGGTTTCAGCCGGATAGTGTTCGAGTAGTTTGGCTTGAGCATTTTCGACGTGACGCGCACTGAGATATAAGCAGAGGCTAGCTTGATGCGCTGCGAGAGAAGCTAATTCCTCATTGGCTGGGACTTCTGTACGTCCACTGATGCGGGTCAAAATGATGGTTTGGACTAAACCGGGCACAGTTAGTTCTACTTTGAGTTTGGCAGCAGCAGCTTGAAAAGCGCTGATACCAGGTATGACTTCAAAAGGAATATTTGCCTCTGCGAGGAGGTGCATTTGCTCGTGGATGGCGCTGTAGAGACTAGGATCGCCAGAATGGAGACGGACTAGAGATTTTTGCTGCGATCGCACCCTATCGATCATAATCGGCAAAATCTCTTCTAAAGTCTGATTCGCAGTTCTAATTATCTCCGCATCTTTTCGGCAAAGTTCTAAAATCTGTTCGGGTATTAGAGAATCAGCAAATAAAATCACATCAGCAACAGCCAGTAGTTTCTGCGCCTTCACCGTCAATAAATCAGGATCTCCAGGGCCTGCTCCGACAATATACACAGATGGTTCTATAGCATATAGTGTTTTTTTATAACTCAGGTTTTCTGTATATTCACTTTTAGAAGAACCCACGGCAATCCCTCAAAAAACTTTTTTGATATTTTCTCAGTATCTTTCCGGATTCACCCTCTTTCCCTAGTAGAGAGTAATGGTAGATGCACCCTGGTTAAGCCCTAGAAAATATTCTGGGGCATTTTTTATTTTTGGATATCGGGAATTGGGAATTGGGCATTAGTCATTCTTCTCCCCCTGCCTCCCCTGCTCCCTCATCCC
>NZ_JADEXU010000151.1 GCF_015206895.1 Nostoc sp. LEGE 12450
GTATACACAAGTCTCCATAAGCTTTTGATCCCCCCAACCCCCTTTTTAAGGAAGGCAAGAACCTCTCAAAGTCCTCCTTAAAAAGGAGGATTTAGGAGGATCTACAATATTTTTGGTTTTGTAGAGAAATGTGTGTACACCGTAGCTTAAAAAGGGGATTTAGAGGAATCTAAAACTTTTGATACAGACAATAGGACTTTTCAAACATCCTCTTAGAGTATGAACAAGAAGATACCCGACTTCTTAAAAAGTTGGGGTAATCCTCATGGTTTAATTTCTATCAAATATTACTAACCTTTATGGTAAAAATTATTTTATGTTAATTCTTAATAACTTATTTATTTTACTAATATCTATAATATTAACGAAAAAATATTAATTTTATGAAAACCTTTTTACAATCGCACAAAATTAAATATTAAGGCTAATATTAGACAGAGGCAATAAATAATTAAATCTAAAAACCAGTCTAGATGTAATTAATATTGTCCGATTAATCCTGATAATATCCTAATAATTTAGGTTAGCCATTGGAGGAATTAAATGATGTCAAATGTATTGACTGTTTCTCCTGATGATATTCTTGACCACATAAAGCTTGCTTGCCAAATCCCTAATGTATTAGAGTCGATCGCAACCAGAAAAATTATTGAACAGGAAGCGAAAAAGGCAGGTATTCAAATTGGTTTAGAAGAACTGCAACGCGCAGCAGATAGCCTGCGTTTAGCCAACCAACTGCTCAAAGCAGAAGATACCTGGGCGTGGTTAGAAAAATATCATCTTTCTTTAGACGACTTTGAAGCAATAGCCGAAAACAACCTTCTCTCAGCCAAATTAGCAAATCATTTATTTGCAGACAAAGCTGAACAATTTTTTTACGCACACCAACTCGATTACATTGCAGCAGTCACTTATGAAGTTGTATTAGATGACGAAGATTTAGCGCTAGAACTATTTTATGCTCTGCAAGAAGGGGAAATAAGTTTTCAACAAATCGCCCGTCAATACATTCAAAATACTGAAATACGCCGGGCTGGAGGATATCAAGGAATACGTCTACGCACTGATTTTAGACCGGAAATTGCAGCAACCATCTTTGCTGCTAATCCCCCACAAATTCTTAAACCAATAACTACTCCCAAAGGAGTGCATATAATTGCAGTTGAGGAAATTATTAAACCTCAATTAGACGAACAAAGACGATTGAAAATTATCGGAGACTTGTTTACTAATTGGTTAAAGTCACAAATTGCTGCTATGGAAATAGTAACAAAGCTCACAAAGGATGCTAGTTCTAAAGTATCTAAAGATGTGTTAATACAGGCTTAATACCATTATTTGTGGTGGCTTTAGCGCTTTTCTGGTTGCAGCCAATCTCTTACGCAACGCAACCATGCCACTGTTCTAAGATAGGATTGCTACAAGTATTGAGGTTAGGGGAGAGGTGACAGGTGATAGAGAATAATCTGTACCCAATCCCCTTTAAATATCAGTGTTTAATTTCCAAATTAAGTATGTAGCATCCTAACTGGACTTTTTCTGCCCACAATTCATATTCCAGACGTAAATGCTCTGGTAAAGGATGTCCATTGAGAGTTAGGCTACTAGTAAAATTTCGTAACCGAATAGGGTCATTAGGTTGCAACGACTCAGTTGGCAACCAATAGCGACTAATACCATAAACGCCCTGTTCCCAAAAGTGACGGTAACTCACTTGAGCGTTACCTTGCATAGTCATGATGACTCGATAAGGGGAAATCTCTAGCCACAAAATTCTAGGACTGTTAGGGGCGTAAGCTTTGCTCTTACTTTGGGGAAGCGTATCCTCTGGACTTACGACACTCTCGACTTCGCAGCTTATTAGGGGCGGTGCAGTTAGCAGCAAATGGAATCTATCAGTATCTTTTTGATACAATGTTGCAGCAGTTTCGACAACAGACCAGATTGGTAAGTCAGTGGAAATAAGTGATAAGCACACGGGCTTGCGGTGATGAGTCAGCATGGGAGCGATAAGGGCTAAAAGCTATTGAACAAAGTGAAATGAACACTCTAGCTGTCTAATAAATCAGGATAAGGAACTAAATAGTAAAACAGGCTTAATATTAATGAATCCGCTAATTTGTTATTAAGCTACATAAATCCGCATATAAACGGGTGTAATGTCAGCTTAGAAAGCAAAATCGGTACTTTTATCTAGAGACAGCTAATTCGTAAGCAAAGCTTGTAAATATTCTAAGGCTATAGCCTTAAAACAGTGAGAGTCGTTTTGGATGCTAAGAAACCTTCTTGAGGGAGAATTCCCGTAGCTTGAAGTAAGTTTCATACAGCAAAAGGTGATAGGATACTGGCAATAAGTCACCAGCAGTAAAAACAAAGTCCCTGCTGAACTTTCGATGTATTCAAAAGCCAGTGTATCCTAATATCGGATTCTGTTAAAACTCAGAGACCGGACTTCAAAATGTAGTATGTATTTATTTTACAAAAATACCTTAAATGGTTATCGAGCGCATTGGGTATAAATACTTAACACAGGCTGGGTTTGAGGTTAATGAACAACATTAGCAGCCATAGCTAACTACTCGAAATTTATCTAGAATGTATTACAAAAAATATTATTTAGGGAAAGTTAATATTCCTATACTTAAAGGTATTAATTTATCTATCAAAGACAGAGATGTAGCTATCATGGGTATTTAATTTCTTACCTCGCTCAACGGCAATAGAAAATATTATATTACTAATAGTTTATACTAATATTCTTAAGCAAAAACGCCGCGATCGCACAGAAAAAGCACTGAATAAGTTTGAGATTACCACAACAGAACAAATTTTTAACCAACCAAATCAACTTTCTGAAGGTCAATAAGTCGGCTTTAAGTTATAGCAGATGAACCGACGGGTGCATTAGATAGCAAAATATCCCAAGAAGTGATGAATTTGCTATCAGAATTGAACGAGCAGTGAATGACTATTGTGATAGTAACTCACAAACAAAATATTGCAGATCAAACAAAACAAATGATTTATGTCCAAGATGGTTTAATTGTCTCTTGATTACCCAGATATGAAATAACTAATCTAGATTTTTTTGAAATTATTTTCTCTGCTCAACAGTTTTGTTACCTACTCATTGCTGTTAAGAATTTTTGGAACTTTGAAAAATTCGCCTTCCTGTTCAGGCGCACTGTTAAGAATACTTTCACGATTAGCATAGGGTTGCAACTCATCCTCTCGTGTGATATTGCTAACATCAATTGCCCGTGTTGTTGGGGGCACATTACTGACATCCAGCTCATCCAACTGTTGAATATAATCCAGAATACTTCCCAATTGGGTAGTAAATTGTTCCTCTTCTTCTGGAGTCAACTCTAAACGAGCCAGATTAGCTACTTTATGAACTTGTTCTTGGTCAATCATAAATTGTTATTTGTCATTGGTCATTTGTTATCTGTAATTGGTGAGCCAGCGCGGTCTTGGGGGTTTCCCCCATGAGTGACTGGCGTTCGCCCTTGGCGTGCCGGAGGCATCACCCGTAAGGGTCATTAGTCCTTAGCAAGCAACAAAGAACTAATGACTAATGACTAAAAGAATACGTCAATTTGCGATCGCCCGGTGGTTTTCAGCCAGTTTTGGGCTTCGATGTAGTTATTGGGAGCCATGCGAATAGCTCGAATCCAATAGTCTGCGGCTTGGTCAAAGAGTGCTTCGCCAGCCTCGTTATCTCCAGCTTCTTTTTCCTTTTCGCCTTGGTAGTGATAAATCACAGCGATATTGTTCAAGGCTTGGGGTAAGCGTGGGTTTAACTCAATTGCCTGGTGATACAGTTCTAAAGCTTTGTTGTGGTCGCCGTTACTGGCATAGATTAGCCCCATGTTGTAGAGAATATAACCGCGATCGTTGGTATCTTCCTCTAGTGTTAGAGCTTCTTCATAGTATTCTAATGCTTCAGCATATTCCCCTTCTGCTTGGGCCGACATGCCATCTCGATAATAAACAAACGCTTCTTTAGCTTTTTTGTTGGTTGGCAGGATCTTCAAGATGATATCTGCCATCACTGTAAAGGATTTGTCAACAAAATTATCGTTTTTTTGTGTTCTTGGCATATTTGTCTCTGGGTATTACTAGGTATGGGGCATTGGGCAAGGGGCATTGGGCATTGGGCTAGGCACAAGAGGTAGAAGTGCAAAGGGGCAGAGAGGAAAAACTTACTGCAACTTCTCCTCTGCTCCCCTGCTCCCCTGCTCCCCTGCTCCCTGCTCCTTCATCTCCCTCATCTCCCAATCCCTTGGCACGCTCAATAGTTAATTTAACTGATTTGTGGGGGCCTTCTCCTCACTGAGTGGGATGATGCACTCTGGGCTATTATGCCGAGAGTTGTTTACCAAAGTGCTAACTGGATACGAAATCATTGCTGGCGCTGGATAGGGACGCAATAGCTGCTGTAGGGTTTGGGGCGTTTGGACTTGAGAATCTAGCCATAAATCGTAATCTTTTGGCTCTAGAATCACTGGCATCCGGTCGTGGATAGGTTGAAGTAATTCGTTTGCTGCCGTTGTCAAAATTGTACAAGAGATTATTTCCTCGTTAGCAGGCGATCGCCATTTCTCCCATAAACCTGCAAAGCCAAAGGGTTGCCCATCTTCAAGACGAAAATAAAACGGCTGCTTTTTACTTTTACCTTGTTGGCGTTGCCACTCATAAAAGCCATCGGCTAACACTAAACAGCGACGATGTTTAAAAGCCGAACGAAAAGCTGGTTTTTCAGCAACAGTTTCTGCCCTAGCATTAATCAGCTTTGCTCCTATTCCTGCATCTTTAGCCCATGAGGGAATTAATCCCCAATGCAACTGCTTAAATTTACGCTTTTCGCTTTCGGGGTTTTGTAACACTGTTGCCACCATTTGGGTAGGTGCAATATTAAAATCGGCTGTTAAATCCAGAACTGGCTCGACTTGGAAAATTTGGGCTAAAGCTTCTACTGACTGGTTTAGAGTAAATCTTCCACACATACTTTTATTCCCAACCACTAACTAAATTAAAAATCTCAATCTAGAAATCAATAATATTTTTTTATTTTTTCAGATAATTTTATCTAGTACTCAAAAGGCTGAATTTTAAAAGAAATTATCCGGTTTTGGTAAAATATTTTGGTAAAATATTGTATTTTGAACCTTCACTTATCAACATATTGATAACTGCATTTTAGCATGGAACTACTGCGTTTGTACGATTTTTTACCTTCCGGTAATGGTTATAAGATACGTCTTTTATTCACACAACTAGGTATGCCTTTTGAGAGGGTAGAGCTTAATATTTTGAAAGGTGAGACTAGAACACCAGAGTTTTTAAGTAAAAATCCTAACGGAAAGATACCTATTCTAGAAATTGAGCCAGGGCAATACTTAGCAGAATCAAATGCCATATTGGTATATCTGAGTGAAGGGACAGAATTTTTGCCTTATGACCGCTTTTTACGAGCGCAAGTGCTGCAATGGTTATTTTTTGAACAGTATAGCCATGAACCTTTTATTGCCACATCAAGATTTTGGATTTCTATTTTAGGTAAAACTGAAGAATATAGTGAAGCTATTAAGGAAAAACGCGAACCAGGTTATGCAGCACTTAGCTTGATGGAAAAACATTTAACCTTTAACACTTTTTTTGTAGGAGAGCGTTACACCATTGCTGATATTGCCTTATTTGCTTACACTCATGTAGCTGATGAAGGTGGGTTCGATTTAACACCATTTTCTGCTATTCAAGCTTGGATAGAAAGAGTCAAAGCTCAACCAAGATATATTAGCATTACAGAAGTATAAAAAGTTTATTTTACAAGATCGTATCTCTCATTAATTGCCTCTGCTAGGGGTTATCTTGGCAAGTAGGTAAAGTCTTTCAAGAATACATTACTCACTATCAATTAGGTATCTGTATCAATTTCTATCAGCTTTTGCCGAGAGGATAAACCTGACTTGATTCTGATATCAGATTTGGCTACATCAAATTTCTTTGCTAGGAGTTTAATTAACTCTTCATTAGCCTTACCATCAACTGGAGGCGATTTTAAATATACAGTCAGACTACCATCAGATTGTTCTTCAATTTTTTGCTGTTTTGAATTAGGTTTAACTTTGACTTTTTTTTGCATAACCCATTTTATATAATTGTCGCAGCCATAACCAACCTACAATACAACCCAATGCGTAATGAGGAAAATCCCACCATACAAAAGTAGTACCAAGTAATAATTTACCTATCAAGGTGGTACGAATTTCATTTAATAGTGGGGGATGCCAAAGTTGTAAGAATTCTAGTATACAGGTGATGACAAAAACCCATATAGGAATTTGGATTATGGCCGCCCGACTTCTGAATAACCAAAAAGCAAATAGACACCAAAATATTTCATAAAGTATATCTCCTCCATAGTCATTAAACCACTGATGACCAGGCCCACTGTAAAACTTAGACAAAATGCCCATCGGTACAACGATGAGCATAGAAATAATAATAAATATTGTTTGATTACGAGATTTGAGCATTTTATGAAGGCTAAAGACTAACGAAAATTTTAGCCTCTACACTGCTCTTTCTTAAGAATTCATAATTTTGTATTTTATTAATAGTACTTACGCATAACAACCCGATCTAAGGGGACAAAACCTAGGGGTGACGCTCGTACATTTTTACAAGACGCTACGCGTAGCTTGCTTCCCCACATAGGTATGCTACCGCTACGCTAACGCTACTTTCATTTATCCCGGAGAACCCCTACACCGGAATGGCTCACCGCTTTGTGCCTACATTAATTGTCCTAAGAAGAACATCTTTCTTTTCGGCTATCGTTTGCCTAAGTCTTGTTATGGATATCTTCTGCTACCAGGGCCCACTACGCCGATTTTATGGCGATAGGAGAGTTCGGCACCGAACCAGCCGGAAGCACTGGTCAGTGTACCAACAATGAGTGAGATTAACAGTCCCCAGGGTACTATTCGGGATTCAGCGTCGCCCCAACGTAGGAGGAAGTTGACGAGTGATAAAGCTAGGATAGAAACGTTAAGGATCAAATGCACCCAACCGGCGGTGCGCTTGCGAACTCGTTCAATTTTTAAAAAGTCGCTCAGACCGATCGCAGCTGCGAGTATACCTCCAGCTAATCCGAGTCCGATTAACCATAGCGAAGCCCTAGCCCAAAAGAAATCACCAGTTAACCAGTAGCCGATGTCACTTCCCAAGGCGGCGGCTAAGAAGGCGATGGGAAAGATCACACTCAGAGGATGTAGGGGATGTCCTGCGATCGCAACTGTGCTAGGTACGCCAGTATCCCGATATTCACTATCATTACTTTCAATAACTGGTGGAATATTAGGAAAAGGTGTTGAACTTGTTTGCGTTGTTTCTGTACTTTCCATTATTTAGTATCCTCAATTAATTACTTTTTAAGCAGAAGGGATTTGTTCAATATAAGCTTCAGCTTGTAGGGTTAGCTTACCTACTTCTGCTCTTAGTTGCCTAACTTGTAGATTCATTCCCTCTAAATCAAAATTACTCAGATTCAAAATCTCGCTAGTTTCATCTATCAAAGCTTTTGTCAAATCTGGCGATATTTCTTCACTTTCGCCATACTCAACATTTTCTAGAGAAACTGTTTTCCCATTAGGGCTTATCTGAGGGATCGCAGAAAAAGCAACTTGGTGGTTTTCACCTGTCTCTACTAATTTTATACTGGCATTTAGTGCTATTTTTCCATCACCAGGTAGCCGAAAGTCTACATTTTGTGGTTCAATAGTCGTCAATTGCCCGTTAACATGGATTTTTTGACTTTGCAGCTGCGATCGCACATATTCTGAGTTAAAGGCGCGATTGATATCAGCTTCGGTTAACACAACCTGGGCATTAGCTTCAGTAGGTTGGGTAAGTTCGATTTTTCCGAAAGCCACACTCAGAGGATTGATGGCAACGTCAGTCATTTGCATTTTTAATTCCTCCATACGGAGGTCTTTTTGCATTACTAAACCTTCGCCTTCAACGCTGACTGAATCTACCTGTCCCTGAACTAGTTTCAACGGGTCTGTTTTAATGTTTACATCTAAGTTTTCGGCTTCATCTAATTGGCTAGATAAGCCTATCTCTGCGGCTTTATTTAGCGCCTGCTCTCCTAATCCAGAACTTTCTGGCATTATTAAATTAACTCCTATAAATAGCTAAATAGCATATCCTTGAATTAATTTAATAAATTAAGATCATATTTTTATCTATCTGGCGAGGTAATATATATTTAAATATTATCTATCTAGAAGTAGAAGGATATAATTTATAGTAATTTTAAACGATTTTTAATTTAGAAAATATTCATATTTAATTGGTATAAGGTTTCCTCATATTTATAATGTTTTGTTAAAAAATAGATGAAAGTAAGCACAAAAATTTCACCAATTAATATTGATTTAGTTGGATATTGAGTAATTAAACCATTCTCACAAAAAGTTAAAGCTTGCTGATTTTTACGATCGAACAACCATCCTACTAATTAAACACTATTATTAATATATTCTTTCATCTTGGCTTTGAATTTTACCGATTTGTCATTTTGAGAAAGAATTTCAATTATAAAATTAAGTGCTAAGTTAATAAAATTATCTTATTACTGATATAAACTATTCTGGAAAGCGTCATTTAGCGAAAAAATCAGCATCAAGCGAAGCAATCTGACAAGTCATAGCAAGCTTGATAGATATTTCCATTTTTAGGCTGAGATTCTCCCCTTTTACCTTCTTCTACTCTGCGTTCTCTGTGTCTCTGCGGTTTGTTATAAAAAGAAGTCTATAAAAGATTCATAGGAACTAGACAAATAGCTTTTTTCCAGAGACGATGTAGTGATATATCTCGCAAACAACTTTTAGCTTTACATTCTCTCTCTAGATAAAAAATCTTTCTCTCGGTAGATAGGTGTACTGACTTTATTATGGCTGCTATGTTACCAATATGACGATAGTAAGACAAAACGCCCTAAATACAACCGTAAATCCTTCAGTAAACACTCCAGAAACATTGGCAGAAAAGGTTATTGAAACAGAGCGGATGCATGACGTTCTACTTTTGCTGCAAAACTTGATTAACAGTGAAGAAGCCACTGTCAAACTAATTCTGGATTGTCTCTATGATGTTGGTTCAGTCAATCTGATCAACCAAAAGCTTCGTATGAAGCCTCTAAACAGGGTAATGAAATTAATTGCCCGAATGTCCAAACCAGTTTTTAGAACTTTAGCTTTCAATTGGTTTAAGAAAAACTGCCCGCAACTAATTACTAATTGGCTACACACCCAGGTAACTTTTAAAATTACCCAAAACATACCTCAACAAGTAGCTGTTGAAGTTGCAGAACTTCAACCATATCCCTTACCACCGACAGAAAATCTTAGCCAAGAGATTAAAAATCTGCGTTCTCAGGTTAGATGGCTAGCTGGGATTTCAATAATAGCGATCGCTGTTTTAGCAGTGACAGCAATTAAGTTAAACTGAAACCCATAATTAGCACCGTTATCAAATTTAATAGATTCAGCAAGCTATTTTAGGCGTAAGATGCACTTGAGTTCTAGAAACTCTAGCAGCCTAGAATGCGAATAATTTTTGATCCGTAAGGCGTTATGGAAAACAGTTGTTTGATTAACTCCAAGCACCTTAACTCTTTGTATTGCCAGCATATTTAAATAGCTGGTTCAGCATATATGCTAATTCGTACTATGACTTTGCCCAAACCTACCTTAGAGGATATCGAAATACATCTTCTCTTGGAAGGGGTATATCAATATTACGGCTATGACTTCCGCGATTATGCTCTTTCCTCACTCAAGCGCCGCATTCAGAGCTTTATGCAATTAGAGGGGCTAGCTAATATTTCTGCTTTGCAAGAGCGTTTACTCCACAACCGTGCTTATTTAGAACGATTTTTGCTTGCTCTAACGGTGAATGTAACATCAATGTTTCGCGATCCGAGCTTTTATAACACCTTCAGAAATCAAGTTGTCCCCTTCTTGCAAACCTATCCGTTTATTCGCATCTGGCACGCTGGATGTTCTACGGGTGAAGAAGTCTACTCAATGGCAATTCTACTACAAGAAGAAGGACTTTATCACCGTTGCCGGATATATGCAACTGATACTAATGAAAAGGTATTACAAAATGCTAGAAGTGGTATTTTTTCTCTAAAACTGATGCAGGAATATACTCATCTTTACCTAAAAGCAGGCGGCAAAAAATCGTTTTCAGAATATTATACCGCAGCTTATGACAATGCTATTTTTCGCTCATCTCTCAGGGAAAATGTTGTGTTTGCCCAGCATAATTTAGCAACTGACAGTTCTTTTAATGAATTTAATGTTATTCTTTGTCGTAATGTTTTGATCTATTTCAATCAAGCACTTCAAAAGCGGGTACACCAACTATTTTATAATAGCCTCTGCACCTTTGGAATTTTGGGTTTAGGAAAACAAGAATCTATTAGATTCACCTCTTATGAACAGCATTATGAAGAGATAGTCAAAGGTGAAAAACTATATAAAAAAATAGCTGGTGCTTAAAATTTGGCTGTTTGAACTACTATATAAACTAAAAAATTCTGAGTTTAAATTGTAAAATAAAATTGCAATTCTGTCAAAAGACAGTCTGTAAAACATTTTTAATTGTGTTCAGAAGATACACTTAGCCATTGCTTAAGGTAAATTATACATTAAAGCCTTAAAGGAGATTGTCGATGCAGCTTCTCGAATGTCCTCCTGTTGCAGTCATTGCTGGAGAAAACGCGGTTCACGTTTCTCAACTACCTTCTATATGGCAAGAGATTGCTAGAGGAACCACTAGTATCGGGCTTTCTCATCCCCAAAGCTATGTTGAGATGGCGCAGTTGTTCCTATATAAATTACAGCATGGTGACGTTGACTTATTTAGCGATCGCCCCCAACTAGCTCACTTGATACCCTCATTCTCCCAGCTATTTGCACAACTAGCATGGGAAACCCTAGAGTTTTTTGGGCAAGACTTTATCAAAGAGAGCTATCCAAACTTTGCAGAAATTCTCCAGAATGTGGAGTCAAAGGGGACAGAGTATGATGATGAAGTAAAAGTAGCTCGCATTGGCATAGATTTGTTCAACGAGTTTGGCTATGAACTACCTGCCAGCTTTTACCATGTGCATCTAGCACCAATTTACCGCGATCATGTTTTTGAAGAACGCGCCTTAAGATTTGACCCCCGCGACATCGAACATAAACGTTCTTGGGATGCCATACTCCATGCAGGTAAGGTGTTTGCGATTCAGATGAAGGTGCAAAGTATTGCTTCTAAATACGGTTTTACTTATCAACACGGTTGTGGTTGCAACTCTCACCTATCTTCCATTGATGTATCTCGTGGTGTATTTGAATATGAATTGAGTCCCGAAAAGCGCCAGCGATGGATTCGCAGTTTTATTTGGACTGCTTGGTATGAGTATGCCTTTTTTGCGATCGTGCCAAATACGAGTTATTTAGTCTAATACCCATTTGCAAAAAGAATGCGACAAATAGACCATTTGTAGAGACGCGATTCATCGCGTCTTTACCCAAGGATGTGTTGCAATCATTAATTGAATTGAATGAACAGAGGGAGAAATTACTCCCTCATTCTCATTTACTGCCAAACGTAGATTAGGATAAACAAAATAATCCAGATAACATCGACGAAGTGCCAGAACAACGAAGTCGCGTTCACGCCGAAGTGTCCTGTGTCGTAGTTGCCAGGGATGAAAGAACGTACCAAAATAATCGACTGCAACAGAATACCGGTAAAAACGTGCAAACCGTGGAAACCTGTTAGTAGGTAAAACGTTCCACCAAATACCCCGGATGTGAAGCCAAAATCGAGGCCGTTCCATTCAATCGCCTGTCCAACCAAAAAGTAAGTTCCCATCGCCATTGTTGCTAAGAGAAACAGGCGAAATTTTACTAAGTCATGGCGTTGCAGGGCGCGTTCGGCTAAGTAAATTACAAAGCTACTAGCGACAAGAATTATTGTGTTGATTGTCGGTTCTTTTACTTCTAGTCCAGAAACACCTGCTGGTAGCCAGTTAGGAGTTGTTGTTTTGTAGATAGCATATCCGGCGAAAAAACTTAAGAAAATGACGCTTTCAGACAGTAGAAAGACAATGAAGCCAAACATCTTGTTGCCTTCTTCGTCGTGCGTATGTTCTGCTGCTGCGTGGTGCAATTCATCTGAATTGATATAACTGTCCATTGGTGGAGTTTTGCTTTTAGCTTGAGGGTTGAATTTAAAACGCAAAGGAGACGTAGTTCGTTGCGCTACGGTGTACACACAAGTCTTTTGACCTTATCTTTATTGCATCGACTTGCAGTTTTCTTGCATTAACCTGCAAATTTGTTGTATCGACCTGCAAGTTTGTTGCATTGACCTGCAAGTTTGTTGCATTGACCTGCAAGTTTGTTGCATCGACTTGCAAGTTTGTTGCATCGACTTGCAAAAATTAACTTACCCTAAGTTACGGAGTAACCTAAAAGATTTGTGTGTATACGGTAGGATAGCCTGGGTTATTCTGAGAGATTAGCTGTCAAGGGTTCCGATTTACCGTAGCCGTAGGGTTCAGAGATGATGATGGGAGTTTCTTCAAAGTTTTCTACTGGGGGGGGTGAAGAAACTAACCACTCTAGTCCGATTGCTCTCCAAGGGTTAGCGGGTGCTTTCTCGCCTTGCATCCAAGAAATTACCATGTTGAATATAAAGGGCAAGGTGGACATTCCTAAGAGAAATCCGCCCAGGCTAGCGATGATATTCCAGAATTGATACTCTGGGGCGTAGGAAGCGACTCGGCGTAACATTCCTTGCAATCCTAATGGGTGCATGGGCAAAAAGTTAAGATTGGTGCCGATGAAGGCTAACCAGAAGTGGATTTTACCCCAGCTTTCGGAGTACATCCGCCCGGTCATTTTGGGGAACCAGTGATAAATGGCTGCATACAAGCCCATTGTCACTGTACCGTAGAGGACATAGTGGAAATGTCCCACCACAAAGTAGGTATTGTTAACGTGGACATCAACGGGCACAGAGGAAAGCATGATGCCTGTGATTCCGGCGAACACAAACATGATTAATCCGCCCAAAGCAAACAGCATGGGGGTATTTAGCCGCAATTTACCGCCCCAGATAGTTGCTACCCAAGCAAATACTTTAATTCCTGTGGGGACAGATACAAACATCGTCGTCAGCATGAAAATCAACCGCATCCAGCCGGGTGTACCACTGACGTACATGTGGTGTACCCAAACAATACCACTGACTACGGCAATCAAGATCGATGAAACGGCAACTACTTTGTAACCAAATAAGGGTTTACGTGAATAAACTGGAAAAATTTCCGAGAAAATGCCGAAGATGGGCAAAATAATCACGTAAACGGCGGGGTGGGAGTAGAACCAAAAGTAATGCTCAAACATTACTGGATTACCACCCTTGGCGGGGTCGAAGAAGGCAGTGCCTGCTGTGAGATCGAGTAGCAGCATTACCGCACCAGCTGTCAATGCAGGTAGTCCGAATAGTTGGATAATCTGGGCGCTAAATACTGCCCAGACAAACAACGGCATTTTGAAGAAACCCATTCCTGGGGCCCGCATCTTCACGATTGTGGTGACAAAGTTCACTGCCCCCATAATTGAGGATACGCCGGATATTGCCACCGCTAAGAGCCAGAGAACTTGACCATTAATCAAGTTACCTGTGGGATTCTGGAGACTGACTGGCGGATAAGACCACCAACCCGCTTGGGCTGGGCCACCAGGGACAAAGAAGCTACCCATCATGATAATTCCGACTACTGGCACCATCCAAAAGGCGACGGCGTTGAGGCGGGGAAATGCCATATCTCGCGCCCCAATCATCAGGGGTACTAAATAGTTGGCAAAACCAACGAGTGAGGGAAATGTCCACAAAAACAGCATCACAGTGCCGTGCATGGTGAACATACCGTTGTAGATGGTGCGATCTACTAAATCTGATTCGGGTGTCATCAGTTCTCCCCGCATCACCATCGCAAAGATACCGCCGACGAGAAAGAAGAAGAAGGAGGTAACGAGATACTGGATACCAATTACCTTGTGGTCGGTACTAAAGCTGAAGTATTCTTTCCAGTTACTTGGAGATTCGTGGTTATGCTTCTCATCAGGGAGAAGGATACCGTCAATAGGAACATTAGTCATGGTTACTTTCCTTTCAACCAGGTGAATTTACTAGAGGAGGTGCAGCAGGTGGAACTGTAACCCAACCAGTTTGGACTGATTGATTGGATGTTTGGGCATACTCAGAAGCTGCCTGATTTTTTGCAACGGATGGCTTTTGGGTTGCAGCTTGTGCTAGCCACTGTTGATAATCTTCAGGAGATTCGACAACCACATTTGCCTGCATCGTCGCAAAGTATGTACCGCTATATTGGGAATCGGTCAATCGGTATTTGCCGGGGCGGATGGGAGTAAATTCAAAGTCGATCGCATGGTTGGGAATAATATCCTGCTTGAGGCGAAATGCAGGTATATAGAAGCCGTGGAGAACGTCTTGCGATCGCAGCGCTAAACGTATTCTGCGATCGCTAGGTAAATGCAATTCGGTACTGGTAATATCTCTTTCTGGGTAATGAAAAACCCACGCCCACTGTTTAGCTAGTACGTCGATTTTTTCTACAGGTTCAGCCAAGGCGTTAGCTGGTGCATCTTTTGGTTCTGCATAAGCCGATTCTATTCCCAACGGATTATGCAGGTGAACTATTTCCGATGGGCCTTGAATCCCCATTTGTTCGTAAACTTGGTAGCTATAGCCCGCAATCCACAACACTAACAGAATTGGAATTGCTGTCCAGACAACTTCTAAGGTGATATTACCTTCAATTGGGGGGCCGTCGGTGAAGTCATCTTTGATTGCCCGATGGAAGATCACAGAATACATCAGAGTACTTGTTACTCCCAAGAAGATGAAGGAACCGAGGGTTACTAAGAAGCTAATCAAATCATCAATTAGTAGGGATTCGGCTGCTGCTTGGGGGGGAAGCCAGGAGTAAGCCTGCTGACCGATCCAGAGACTCGTAACAGTCACTGCGATCGCGCCTGTAAGCAGCGTCAAAATATTTAAAATCTTCTGGATTTTCATGGTCATTAGTCATTGGTCATTGGTCATTAGTCATTAGTCATTGGTCATTAATCATTAGTAACTTTTAGGACTTACGTAAAATATCTCTCAAACTCTGATTTCTCCGTGTACTCTGCGCCTCTGTGGTAGCCTGCGGCAAGCCACTTCTCTACGAGACGCTCCGCGAACGTGTCTACGTTATTCCGTAACTCTTGCGTAAGTCCTAACTTTAAACAAATGACAATTGACAAATGACTATTTGAGTATTGTGTTTAGGTCTTGGTGCGATCGCAGCAAATTATCTGCTGTATTGTGTACGCCAAACTCGGCAGCCATTTGCGCCCCTAGTGTCCCGTGGACGTACAGAATGAACATAATTGCTATGCCTGCCAACAGATAGATCCATTGCACTTCTCTATCTGTCTGTTTATATTCTTGTTTAGCCCAAATGAAGCGCTGCCATCCTCTCCAGATGGTCAATACAACAATCAGCGCTAATAAGAACACACCACCCACACCATGCCAAAGCATAGTTTCCATTGCCTGCAATCCCCAGGCACTTTTCATATCAGCTGGTGGTGTTGCCAACAGCATTTCATAAAAGCCTGCTGCCACTGTGAAAAATGTAATAATGCTGGCAGCTAGCATGTTGTACCAGCCAACATCAAATAAGTTGGAACGTTCCACAGTAATGGCTAAAAATTTGAAGACCCATTTTTCAAAGGGGAACAGAACACCGACAATATCAAAGGTCATCCCAATGATGAACAAACCTATTGTCAAATGGACTAAGTTGGGATGAATGGGAATTGTGTAAGGTAATCCGTTTGCGCCTAAAGAGCCGCTCAATTGATCAATTAATTCTGAGTTCATCGCAACAGACCATCCTTTACTGCTTCCACAACTGGCACTGTATGCAATCCATACACCCAAACAAGCTCATCTCCGAGATATACTTGCAACCCAACTATCAAAGTTAAAACTAGTCCGGCTCCCAAATAATAAATTGATATTTTTTGCGGGTTCCGGGCACGAATTACATAGCGCCAAGCTGTAATCGCAGTGATGATTCCTGAAAGCGACCAACCAATTAGCGTATGCAAATTTAGTACCGATTTAGCTAGGCTATAAGGTTGTGCTAAACCTGCTTCAAACTGACCAAAAAGGATCGCGACGAAGATGGCGATCGTCGCAACTAACATGTTCCACCAACTCACCTCAAAAAGACTGGATTTACCAGTAAAATAGCCAACTACGTCACAGAAAAAAGAAAACAACACCATCGCAATTACGAAGTGGACAACGATGGGATGAATCGTATCTGGATAGGGTAAATTATGGTCGTTCAATGATGTAAAATACTCAAGCATTGTCTTCTCCTGGACATATCTACCGCACTGTGATTAAACTTCCATGATTGATGGATACTAACTAATACCACCACAAGTATCCATCCATAATTGACCGGAATATGTTCAATATGTGCGCGGTGCAATACGCTTAATCATGTCTTAGCTTTTTGCAGCTAAATTTCGTGAGCTTACCTACAGAAAATAATTTTGATTGCGATTAATTTCCTCATGCCAATAGTCTGCAACAGCAACTCTTGATGGAGCTAAACTAAATTGCTGTTGTTTTTGATTTGCTTAACCTATCCTTTAGCTTAAGTAAATTTTTATGAATTGTCAAAACAATAATAATTAAATTTTTAAAAGTTAGTTGTTTAGCAAAAAAGTATTTCTATAATGTAGCGATTCTGGCATTGACGAAGATTTTAAAAAGCCTAAATATAATATTTTTCTGTCAAGTATTTCACAATGATAAAATTTTTAATTGTAATGGTTATGACAAAAATATATAATTTTGAATAGTAAGTCTTAGCAAATGTGATAGAGCCTCCGGCACGCTGACGCGTAGCTTGCTTCTCCGCAGGAGTAAGCGGCTATACGAGACTTTACCCACCTCTGTAGGTTTCAAATCCCTAGAGTTTGTATGCAAGATAAACCATGATTTATAATCGCCAAGTATATTTGCAAAGGTGAGATGCTTCCTGTGAGGACTAAATTAAGTGTCATTTAAAATTGTGGTGATTGGTACTTCTTTAGGGGGATTATCAGCATTAAAAATTATCTTGGGGAAGTTACCAGCAGACTTCATAGTGCCGATTGCGATCGTGCAACACCGTCACAAAGAATCTAACAACACACTTCAGGAGTTATTACAAGAATCCACTTCGCTGCCGGTTCGAGAAGTGGAAGACAAAGACGAAATACTGCCAGGACATATCTATCTAGCTCCAGCAGATTATCACTTATTGGTTGAACCAGGTCACTTTGCTCTTTCGACTGATGAGCCAGTTGCTTATGCTAGACCATCTATCGATGTACTGTTTGAGTCAGCAGCCGATGTCTACACTGAGCAAGTTATTGGTGTAATATTGACAGGGGCAAATCAAGATGGTATGCAAGGTCTTAAGAAAATAAAAGCGCGGGGAGGACTAACTATCGTACAAGAACCTGCAACAGCGGAGAGCGATATTATGCCAGAAGCAGCAATTTCTGCTATTACAGTAGACTGGATTTTGACACTCTCAAACATTGCTTCCCAAATGGTCAAGCTTTGTCATTAATTACGGAAATAAACCCATGCAGATGGAACCCAAAGTAAACATCCTCCTAGTGGATGATAAACTAGAAAATTTGCTAGCACTAGAAGCAATCCTGGAAAAACTGGGAGAGAATTTGGTGAGAGCTACTTCTGGGGAAGAAGCTTTGAGGTGTCTGCTACATCAAGATTTTGCAGTGATTTTGCTAGATGTGCAAATGCCAGGGATGGATGGCTTTGAAACTGCTACCTTAATTCGCAATCGGGGGCGATCGCGTCACACCCCAATTATCTTTCTTACCGCCTTTAGCACTAGCGACCAAATGCTTTTTAAAGGCTATGCTTTGGGTGCAGTTGATTATTTACTCAAACCATTAGACCCCAATATTTTGACTTCTAAAGTCATCGTATTCGTAGAACTATTTAAGAAAACAGAAGCTGTCAAGCAACAAGCAGCGCAACTAGTAGCCGTCAATGGGTCACTCAGGCAAAGTGAAGAACGATTGCGATCGCTAAGTACCTGTTCACCCGTCGGCATTTTTGAAATTGATACTGAAGGTGGATGTAGATATACCAATCCTCGCTATCAGGCAATTTGTGGTTTGAAAGCGGCAGAGAGTTTAGAAAAAAGATGGCTAGAATCTGTTCATCCAGAAGATAGAGAACGAGCAGTTCTCAGTTGGTCTAACTACATTTGTGAAGGTCGTGACTATTCTGAAGAGTTTCGCTTTCAAACTGCTCAAGGCATCATTCGTTGGGTTCAGGTTCGCTCATCACCAATGCTTTCCGGTCAAGGGGAATTGCTGGGATATGTCGGCACTCTCGAAGATATTACCGAACGCAAGCAAGCAGAAGAAGTCCGCGCTCAAGTAATTCGAGAACAGACTGCAAGACAAGAAGCAGAAGCAGCAAATCGGATGAAGGATGAGTTTCTTGCCGTTCTCTCCCACGAACTCCGCACACCCCTAACCTCAATGCTGGGTTGGTCAAAAATTCTCCGTTCAAAGAAACTTGACGAAAAAGCCACTTCCCGCGCTCTAGAAGCTATTGAACGCAACGCTACATCTCAGATGCAACTAATTGAGGATATCTTAGACGTATCTCGGATTATCCGTGGACAGTTGCGGTTAAATGTGTCTGCGGTGAATCTGATTACAGTTATGGAGGCAGCCTTAGAAGCAGTGCGTCCCCTAGCAGAGCCAAAAGAGATTGTATTAACTACTGTCTTAGATACTTCGGTAGGATCAGTTTATGGCGATCCAGCGCGGTTACAGCAAATAGTCTGGAACCTACTAACTAATGCTATTAAGTTTACCCCCAAGGGCGGCAGAGTAGAAGTGCATCTGTCAGTGATCTGCGATCAAGAACAACAAAAAACTCACAAACACGCCCAAATTCAAGTTATCGATACGGGCATTGGCATCAGTCCAGAGTTTTTACCGAAAGTATTTGAGCGTTTCCGGCAAGCAGACAGCACCACAACGCGATCGCACAATGGACTTGGACTTGGACTAGCGATCGTCCGTCATTTAGTAGAACTGCATAAAGGTACAATATCTGCCGAAAGTCCAGGGACTGGAGAGGGGGCAACCTTTACTGTGAGACTACCACTATTACAAGACAATCGGGGGAATAGGGGAAATAGAGAAGTAACAGGGGAAATTTCTTCTTCTGTGGTATCCACTCCCCTTGCTGGATTAAGGGTTTTAGTTGTAGATGATGAAGCAGATACCCGTAACTTTCTCAGTTTCATGTTTGAGGAGTATGGAGCTTTTACCACTGCTGTAGCATCAGTTGATGAAGCCCTAGCAATACTTGAACAAGCAAAAACAGATATCCTGATTAGCGACATCGGTATGTCAGAGCAAGATGGTTATACACTGATTCGGAAACTGCGCTCTTTAGAACCAGAAAAAGGTGGAAGTATCCCAGCGATCGCTTTAACAGCATACACGCGAGAGGAAGACCGTTTAGAAGCCCTTTCAGCAGGGTTTCAGCAGCATTTATCTAAGCCAATAGACCCCACTAAATTGATTGCTATGGTTGCCAGTGTATTAAAACTACCTGTGCAAGTTCCAGTTAGTTAGGAGACGCGATTAATCGCGTCTGTACAAGAGTTTGAAGTTGGAATGCAAGTGATTAATTCCTAATCCCCAATCAAGAAGAAGTTACGGTATGCTTTTTCAATTCGTCTAAAGAAACTACTTCCAAAGCTCTAGCATGGGTTGCAGAGAGAATTACGGGTGGAGCAACACCAGCTTCGAGAGCTTCTTGCCAGCGAGAAGCACACAAACACCAGCGATCGCCATGCTTCAATCCAGGAAAATTAAAATCAGGAACAGGTGTGCTTAGGTCGTTCCCCCGCGATTTGGTGAACTCTAGGAATTCTACAGTCACTTCGGCGCATACAACGTGCGATCCGAAATCCTGACCACCTGTGCGACAAAAACCATCGCGGTAAAATCCAGTCATGGGAGAAGTGCAGCAGGCTTCTAGGTTTCCACCAATTACATTTTTAGCTTCTATCATCGTTATTTATTGCACTTAATTTTTCACTCCGATATAAGCCTATATTGACACTTCCCTAGTTAAATAAAAATCGCTATCCCTGATTAATTCAGAAAAGCACGAAATTCTAAAATCAACTTATATTAAGGGACTTCCAAAAAATAAATTATCCAAAATTATTTGTAGGGGTGCCAGGTCTTGCGCCCCTACCCAAACGCAGGGGTGGGATGTTTTTTACTGGAAGTCCCTAAGCTGCCAATCTTACGGTTATTGGGAATGGTGCAATATCTCAGTAAAAGTTCCAATAAAACCCCTGGTAGTTAGCCAGGGGTAATGCAAGTCAGTACTTTTTCGCATGGAATGTATCCTACTCAAATACCATAGCAACGGCATAATTTATAGATATGCCATTTTGCCAAACAGAAAAAGCCCCCAGTGGTAAGCCGAGGGTTATTTTTTTTTGGAATAGCGGTAATCTACAAAGCTATTGTTCCCAAAATAATAGGCAATAAAATCAGAATTTATACATAATATCTAATTGCTTACTTTTAAATAAGCAAAGCTGATGAGTTTTATCAGGTTTACAAAAGTGAGATAGTTGATTAAAAAATGTAAAGCATTGTAAAGTGTATTCACAGGCAAAGACAAACGAGCCTGATTCATAAATCACTAACCGCACTTATAAAACAATGACAACAACCTTACAACAGCGCTCAAGCGCTAACGTATGGGATCGA
>NZ_JADEXU010000152.1 GCF_015206895.1 Nostoc sp. LEGE 12450
TTTAAGTAAGGACTATGAAAGACTGCCCCAAACTTCGGAAACTTTCATCTATATTGCCATGATTCGTATCATGGTCAGACGACTGGCATAATTTTTGACTGGTTTCGACTTTTAAAACATCCTCTTAGGATTTCCACGTAAACAGGGAGCGAAAAATGATTGCTACCAAGTGTTTACTAAGATGGTTGAACGAGGGACATTTCCAGACAGTTTAGATGAGTTGTTGACAGATTGTGAGGTAACGGAGGATTAAAAGAGGAAGAGAGTTGTCAACTAGTTGAAATCTTGTTGACCTTTATGCTTAAAATTGCACAAGAGGTTTTTTTAGCATCTACTAAAAGCTAAAGTTGACCCTTTGCAGGACTCCCATAAGCAATGCTGACTGAAATTTTACCTTTTTCCTTTGAGTTAGACACGATCGCGATCGCCGGAGCGAGTTTGTGGTCATTGGCGCTATATCTAGGTTTTTCCCCTGTCAATCAATGGGTAATCGAACAACTCAATCGCTGGTTTAACTTTGCCGAGCGATCGCTTTATACTAGCCAAACAGAGTTTGAAAAGACTCGCAAAGGCAGAGAAGCCCAAAATGCTTTCTACGCCTCATTACTTAGCATCACGCCTTTTCTGGTAGTTGGTGCTTTATGTAACTGGGGTCTGGAAATTAGTTTAGGTGAGAGTTGGGGAATTAGTACAGGAATATTAGCTTGTATGGGTGCCGGCATTTATGAACTTGGGCGCAGGGATGGAGAATCTTCCGATTAAGTAGAGAGACGAACAGGAAAAACGTACTGCAACTTCTCCTCCTACTTCCCCATTTCCTCGCAAACAATCTGTGCTATCTTCAGGGCTGCACCGCTTTCGCCACGAATATTACGGAGTTTAGCGCGGATATCATCCAACTTTTCTGGATGGGCTAATAAGTCTACGACCATTTCCCCAATTTCTGGCGGTTGAATTTTACCCATAAGTTCTGGTACTATCTCTTCCTTTGCCCAGATATTTGGCCATGCTAATAAACCTTTACGTCTTACGAATCTTAGGAATAACCAATTGATTACGTTAGCAAAGAGTGTACCTACCCCTGGCAGATTTGCTAACAACCCAGGTAAACCATCCCAAGCACGCATGGCATCAAGTTGCTGGGTTGGCAGTAAAACAATCATTGGCACTGCTAAAGCACCGAGTTCGGCAGTGTTTGCTCCCACTGTAGTCAAGCAGATGCAGCACTGGGATAATAACTGATATGCGGGGTTTTCTTGCCACAGTTCCACAGTTACGCCCTTTGCTGTTTTGAGTAATGCTTTGCCTGTATCGTCCTCTGGGACAATTAAGGAAGCACCACCAAAGCCAAAGATTTCAGCAATAGAGTTCCTTTGAGGATCGGCAAAACTAGCTAAAGTTTGTAAATCCAAAGTTGGGGCTACAGGAATTACAAATTTAGTTCGAGGTCTTTTCGCGTGAACATATTCGGCAATACTTAAAATTAATGGTACTCCTTGGGCTAATTTTGCTGCTTTTGATCCAGGGAGTAGACCAATCAATTCAGTCTTTTGTCCTTTGTCGTTTGCTAAAGACAAATGACTAATACTTCGACTACGCTCAGTACAAGTGACTAATGACGAATGACTACTAGCTTCTACCATCAAATCACCCACAACGGTAAATTTGTTAGCATATTTTTGGGGGACGCGGGCAGCAACTTCAGGTTTCATAACGCCAAAACGATCAATCCAGTTATGCCACCTGGCTGACCATTCAGCGTAAACCACTGTGCGATATCCGAGCTTTTTACCTATAACTACAGGGAAAATTTGATCGCCACCGAGAAAAACAACTACACCGCGACTTCTCCAGTCCCAATTGTCAATAGTTTTACCCCAGAGCAAAAATTGCCAAAAATGCTCTGCGGCCTGTACTCTATCTACTTCTGGATAAGAAAGTGCGATCGCAGCTTCTTTACCACTAGCATTTGAGCAAGGTGATAAGATTACACTGATCCTCACTTGATTTCGGTCATCGCCGAATTGTTGCCGCAATGCCCTTACTACTGGGCGCACCCAGGTTGTTACCTCACCAGGGCCATTTGATAGGATGAGAATATCTACTTGATTCATTAGTTAATGGTCAAGAGTTAGGGGTCATTAGTCAAGAGGCAAATATTAATTAATTCGTTCCTAAGTTATGAGCGATAGTATCATTTGTCAGTAAGATTTAATATCTGTATCCAAAGTACAGTAAAAATAGAGCGTAGGCGTAGCTCGTTGTAGATATTGCCTGGCCCTTTTGAGATCAAAACTCAAAATTTGAGGTTAAAAGGCTCACTCTTCACCCTTAGAAGCTCAAATGAAGATTGCTAACCATAAGCCACTACTTTGAAATCTTTCTATGTAAATAGGATTTCTACCCCCAAGAGAGGAGATTTCCAAATGCAGACAAAGTAGAATCTAAAATAAACTTGACAAACTGTTTATGCAATGGGCTAATTTTCTAGCCAACGAAGCTGCTACTCATAGCTTATCCCTACAGCAAACGGCAGCTTTTATAGAGTATTTTCAGACTGAAAACTTAAGTAAAAGTGAAGCGAAACTTGCTAGCGAATTAAACGTTGATATTGCTGCTTTCAAAAAGTTGCTAGGTGAAGTATATAACAAGTTTGCCCAAAATTATCCTGAATTAACAATTTCCAACAGTCAGGACAAACTACAAAAGTTACAATCTTACCTGACAGAAAAATATAATAGCGAATTGAATATCCTCAAACCATTAGCGGCGATGAAATTATTAAAAACGCTAGTGGCTCGGGAAAGACTGCAAAAAGAACCTTGGATTGCGAGAAGAATTTGTAAATTTTTAGGATATTTACCTTTAGCGCTAGAGTTAGTAGGGCAATATCTGGATAAGATGCCAGATTTGTCTCTGGAAACACTACTGAAGCGGCTAGAGAAAAAGCGAGTGGAACATGAAAACGTGGTCAATGAGAACTCATTGATGCCTGATAAAGACGGTGTAGCTGAAGCTTTTGAGTTGAGTTGGGAACAGTTGGATGAAAATGCAAAAAGCTTTGGCTGTTTGCTAAGTTTGTGTGCCTTAGCTGACATTCCCTTATCTATTGGGACGGTAGAAGATGACAAAAAACAAGAACTTTGGGAGAAAGCTATAGCCGACTTACTAGAACTACATTTACTACAACAAAAAAGTCAAGAAATTTATCATCTAAATCCAACGATTCGGCAACTTTTCCAAATGAAGTTGGAGAAGTCAGGCGAGGCGGATGAAGCAAAAACTAAATTTGCAGCGATGATGTTAGAGGTAGCAAAGCTAATTCCGCAACAGCTTACCCCTGAAGATATTGTCAATCTCACTCCACATATCCCGCACATAACAGAAGTTGCAACCCACCTATCTCAGTATGTGAGCGATGAAAATCTCATTACTTTGTTTACCAAATTAGCCTGGTTTTATCAAGGTCAAGGACTTTATCAGCAAGCAGAATCTTGGTTGCAACAGTGTGTAGAACTAACTAAAAATCGTCTTGGTTTAGAACATCTCGATTTCGCCACTAGCCTGAACAATTTAGCGCAACTTTACGATTTTACAGGACGTTACAGCGAAGCTGAACCACTGTATCAGCAAGCTTTAGAACTGAGAAAACGCCTGTTGGGAGAACATACCGATGTTGCCACTACCTTGAGCTATTTAGCATTACTCTATGAATCTACAGGACGCTACAAAGAAGCTGAACCTTTGTATCAGCAAGCTTTAAAACTGTGGAAACGCCTAGTGGGAGAAGAACATCCCCATGTTGCCACTACCCTGAACAATTTAGCAGCATTGTACTGTTATACAGGACGCTATAGTAAGGCCGAACCTTTGCTGAAGAAATCTTTAGAACTGAGAAAACGCCTGCTAGGAGACAACCATCTTGATGTCGCCACTAGCCTGAATAATTTAGCGCAACTCTATGAATCGACAAGACGCTACAGCAAAGCTGAACCTTTGTATAAGCAAGCTTTAGAACTGAGTAAACGCCTACTGGGAGAGGAACATCCCGATGTTGCCATTAGCCTGAACAATATTGCATCACTCTACCGTCAGACAAGACGCTACAAGAAAGCCAAACCCTTATTTGAGCAAGCTTTGAAAATTTGCGAACGAACTTTGGGTGTAGGTCATCCTACTACTATGACAATTCGGGCAAATTATGCCAGCTTTTTAAAAGAAGCATATCGCTAGTACCGCAAGGCAAAAGTAAAAAGAAAGAACGCTGATTTTATACGATGTCTAGCGATTTTAAATGGGTGGCTTATTTACGCCGTGACGTACTAGCCATCTAGTAAAGGGCATTGTCAGAAAACCAAAAAGTTTTTCCATAATCAAAGGGCGATCGCCAATACTGAAGTAAAATCGTAATTTCCGTTACTAAGGCTGTCGTTTAAGTTGTGTTTAACCCGAACTTTAGCCAATAAACACGCAAATGTCGTGTTTCGTTTTTCAATACAATGTATAAAAACAGCGTAATATATACGATGGGCTATTGATCGTCACAAAAACTTTATATAAAACTTCCTAAGATTAACTTTAACTTTACCAAAATTACACCCAAGCTCTTGACAATACTTAGATTTTAATCAGAGGATTTAAGTGATTAAACGCTTATAAAAGTAATTTTTGCTTCTCAAATCAAATCGGCTGACTAGTTAACCTCAAAAGACCGTTATCAATACAATTGGTAGATTGTAAGCTTTATAATTCGTGATTAAGTTTTCTAATTACGAATTATAAAGCTTGCTTCTCGCAGGGGGGGAGTATTAGGAATTACGAATTATGAAATTAGTGCTATGGTCGGATGTGCCAGATCGCGGGGCATCAAAGATCATAAGTAGGGAAATATTAATAGATATGCAGCTCAGTTTTAGAACAGAGCAAGTGTGATCGCTTGATTTACAAGGCAGTAAGCGATTAATAATCTAATGGCAGTGCAGAGGAGGCTGAGTAAGGCGTAATAATATAACCCTTATGAAATAAATTTCTAAAACCCTTACGCTTTGCGTAATTACGAATTACGCAAAGCGGTACTAGTATTTTTGCTAATGACTAACGACAAATAACTCATAAAAACTAAAACTGGAGAAACGATGGCAAATTCAACTTTTAACCTTTCGGATATCAACGGCACTAATGGCTTTGTCATCAAGCAAGTTGATCTGTCAGGCACTTCTGTCAGCAGTGCGGGAGACATCAACGGCGATGGCATCGATGACCTGATTATCGGGCTACCCTATGCCTCTGCTAACGGCGTTAAATCAGGTCAGAGTTACGTGGTGTTTGGCAGCAAGGGTGGTTTTGGTGCTAGTCTCAACCTCTCCACCCTCAACGGCACTAATGGCTTTGCAATCAACGGCATCAATCTGGGTGACAAATCAGGCTGGTCTGTCAGCAGTGCGGGAGATATTAACGGCGACGGCATCGACGACCTGATTATTGGGGCACCTTTTGCCTCTCTCAACGGCACCCTCTCAGGGCAAAGCTACGTGGTGTTTGGTAGCAAGGGCGGTTTTGGTGCTAGTCTCAACCTCTCCACCCTCAACGGCACTAACGGCTTCGTAATCAATGGCTTTAATGCAGATGAGGGTTTGACCTACTCTTTCGGCTACTCTGTCAGCGATGCGGGAGACATCAACGGCGATGGCATCGACGACCTGATTATCGGGGCATTTACTGCCTCCCCTAACGGCGAGGCTTCAGGTCAGAGCTATGTGGTCTTTGGTAGCAAGGGCAGTTTTGATGCCAGCTTTGATCTTTCCACCCTCAACGGCACTAATGGCTTTGTCATCAACGGCATCAATCCAGTTGACTTATCAGGCAGGTCTGTCAGCAGTGCGGGAGATATCAACGGTGATGGCATCGACGACCTGATTATTGGGGCACCAGAAGCCGACCCCAACGGCACTAATTCAGGGCAAAGCTACGTGGTGTTTGGTAGCAAGGGCGGTTTTGGTGCCAGTCTCAACCTCTCCACCCTTAACGGCACTAATGGCTTTGCAATTAACGGCATCAATACAGGTAACTATTCAGGCTGGTCTGTCAGTAGTGGGGGAGATATCAACGGCGACGGTCTTGACGACCTGATTATCGGGGCATATCATGCCACACCTAACGGCTTTGACTCAGGGCAGAGCTACGTAGTCTTTGGCAGTAAGGGTGGTTTTGGTGCTAGTCTCAACCTCTCCACCCTCAACGGCACTAATGGCTTTGCAATCAATGGCATCAATATATATGACGAATCAGGCTGGTCTGTGAGCAGTGCAGGAGACATCAACGGCGATGGCATCGACGACCTGATTATCGGGGCATACAATCGTTATCTTGCTGACAAGGTGTCAGGGCAGAGCTATCTGGTCTTTGGCAGCAAGGACGGTTTTGCTGCCAGCTTTGAACTCTCCACCCTCAACGGCACTAATGGCTTTGCAATTAACGGCATCAATCCAGGTGACAGATTAGGCAGTAATGTCAGCAGTGCGGGAGACATCAACGCCGACGGCTTCGACGACCTCATTCTCGGCACAGTTGGTTACAACAAGTCAAAGCAGAGCTACGTGGTGTTTGGGGGAAAAAATATAGGTAGTGGCAGCACCCCTATCCTAACGGGAACTGCTGGTACAGATACTCTTGTAGGCACAATTGCCAACAATATCATTGACGGCAAAGCTGGTAACGATACCTTGATAGGCAACGGTGGTCAAGATAAGTTTATTATTCGCCGAGGCGATGGCAATGACATCATCACTGATTTTAGTGGCGTAGCTAAAGGCTCAAACCCGTCAGCAACTGTAATTGCCAATGTTGATACATTGCAATTTACAGGTAACGGCTTGACTGCCCGAAATTTGCAACTAACTCAACATGGCAACAACTTAGAAGTCACCTTTGAAAATGTGGCTAACACCAAAGTTACCCTGCAAAACTTTAAATTAGAAAACCTGGATAACATGCCAGCAACTTCTTCAAGACCTGCACTCGGCAATATCCTGTTTGATAGCCAAAGCAGCATCACCGATAGCTTTGATGTGATTAATCCCAACTCTAATCAAATTAGCATTTTTAATAAAAATACTGTCACCTTCCTGAATGACTTAAACAATAACATCGCGGGTTTTGACAACTCCAATGATGTGATTAATGGTCAAGGAGGTAACGACATTATTAATGGCTTGAATGGCAATGACCTGCTGCGGGGTGGTAGTGGTAATGATAGTCTCATCGGTGCTGCGGGTAATGATATTCTCCTTGGCGGTGCGGGTGCTGACAGATTCCTTTACAATACTAATACTGCTTTTAAAGACTCTGCTATTGGTGTAGATACCATTAGTGACTTTAACAGTTCTGAAGGTGACAAGATTCTACTGGATAAAACTACCTTTAATGCAATTACTTCTGCTGCCGGAACAGGTTTCAATAAAAAGAGTGATTTTCTAATCACGAATTCACCAGGGACTAGCACGGCAAAAATTGTCTATGACGCTATGAGTGGACAGTTATTCTACAACCAAAATGGCAGCGCGGCGGGTTTTGGTAGTGGCGGTCTATTTGTAACTCTAATCGGTGCGCCAACTCTCACGGCATCTGATTTTGTGCTGCAAGCGTAGGATTAAAATAATTCGAGATTCGCAATTCGCAATTATAAATTGTTCAGCCACGCACTTACGTATCTATATATAAGGTAACTGGGTGACTATTATGTTGCATTAATTGAAATTAATTTAAATTAGTGCCATATAAATAGTGCCATATAAAAACTTATCCATCGGGGAATTAACCCAAAAATTACTTAGCGCAGCACTAGCCAGTCCGCAAACGTCATTACGAATTACGAATTACGAATTACGAATTATTAAAAAACATCCCCCTCTCCACCAGTGAAGAAGGGGTTAGATTTTACTTACATCCTAAAGACTGGCGAGTATCTACACCAGTTTTAGAATTTACCCCACTTGCTTTAACACAAAGCTTTTTCACTTGCGTTCCATCTAAAATTGCATTCGTAAAATCAGCGCCTGTGACATTTACATCGTCAAAAGTAGAACGCAGCATCATTGCATCGGTCAACACAGCATCACTTAAATCAGCATCCTTAAACCTTGTGAGATAAGCTATGCCTTCACTAAAATCAGCACCATGCAGATTTACACCCTCCAATAGGGTACCGTTAAAAACGCCACCACGTAAGTCAGCATTGCTAAAATTAGCATTCTCTAATTTGAGATTGGTAAACTCACTACCAACTAAACTTTGACCAGAGTAATCCTTCGCCTTTAGTTCATCATTACCCACAGAACGGGTAATGCTAGAAGAACTTGCAGCTTCCGCCGATAGGGGAAACAAAAAAAGAACCATAGCTAAAACAAAGCTAGCTAACAGTCGCCAATATTTCATAATCTCTTCTTAATAAATCTCAACACTTCTACCATTAACTATTAAACCTCACAGAAGAGGACAAGGAGAATAACTCTCCAGTCAACAGTCAACGTTCCCAATGCCCAATGCCCCATTCCCAAATTCGATACCCAAGACTGTAAAACCAGAAAGCATCTCGTAGGATGATATATGTTGAGGTGCGATGCCAAACGGCAAGTTGCTCCGCATCTACGCAAAATTACCTGTGGCTAATCAAGAAGACAACACCCAATCTCTGGCGCGAACCCCTTTATATCAAGTGGGTGTAGAACTCAAAGCCCGCTTTACCAGCTTTGGTGGCTGGGAAATGCCCGTGCAATTTAGTGGCATTAGCCGCGAACATGAGGCTGTAAGAAATACAGCCGGAATGTTCGATATTTCCCACATGGGTAAATTTACCCTCCAAGGTAAAAATCTCATTTCCCAACTCCAGTCTCTAGTGCCTTCAGACTTGAGTCGATTGCAACCCGGTCAAGCACAATACACCGTATTGTTAAATCCCCAAGCGGGAATTATTGACGACATCATTGTTTATTACCAAGGTGAAGACACCACTGGTATACAAAAGGCATTTATCATCGTCAATGCAGCAACCTCTGGTAAAGATAAAGCATGGATTTTGCAGCATCTTGACCTGGATAAAGTGCAATTCCAAGACCTTTCACCAGAAAAAGCCTTGATTGCCGTGCAAGGGCCAAAAGCGATTAAATATCTCCAGCCTTTAGTGCAAGAAGACTTACAACCAATCAAAGCCTTCGGACATTTAGAAGCAACCTTACTAGGTAAACCTGCCTTCCTGGCCCGCACAGGTTACACCGGAGAAGATGGCTTTGAGGTGATGGTAGACCCAGATGTGGGAGTAGAATTGTGGCGAAGTCTCCATAAAAGTGGTGTTATACCCTGTGGACTTGGTGCGAGAGACACTCTGCGCCTAGAAGCAGCGATGGCACTTTATGGACAAGATATTGATGACACCACCACACCTTTAGAAGCAGGTTTGGGGTGGCTGGTCCACTTAGATACCAAAGGTGATTTTATTGGACGAGAAGTTTTAGCAGAGCAAAAATCCAAGGGAGTGAAGCGTCGATTGGTAGGTTTACAAACTCAAGGACGCAATATTGCCCGTCATGGCTACCAAGTGTTATCCACAGGTAAAGTTGTGGGAGAAGTTTCTAGTGGCACTCTGTCGCCGACACTGGGTTATCCCATTGCTTTAGCTTACGTTCCAACCCAATTAGCAACCGTTGGTCAGCAGCTAGAAGTCGAAATTCGCGGCAAAGCTTATCCAGCAGTTGTAGTTAAACGTCCTTTTTATCGGTCAAAAAATCGTGCTGCTAACTAACAAGCGCCAAGGTTTTTGAGGAATAATGTGTTGTGAGTTACTCAATCTACAGTAAGGTTCATTACCATATATGGCTTGGATGACTGTTGGGGCAATAATTTTTTTGATAAGGGAGAGGAAGTGATATGTCTTTTGAATATCCTCAAGATTTCAGATACCTCGATTCTCATGAATACGTGCGAATAGATGGCGAAATTGCCACCATTGGCATTACTGAGTTTGCCGTACATGAATTGGGTGATATCGTCTTTTTGGAACTGCCAGAAATTGGCGACGCTCTGACCAGGGGAGAAAACTTTGGCACAATTGAATCAGTGAAAGCCGTTGAAGAACTGAATTCACCAGTCACCGGTACTGTTATAGAACGCAATGAAGCCTTAATTAATTCTCCTGAAGAAGTGTCAGAAGACCCCTACGGAGAAGGGTGGTTTTTGAAAGTGCGCGTCAATGACCCTGGTGAAGTTGAAGATGCTTTGACAGCAGATGAGTATCGGGCGCAAGTAGAAGGAGAGTAAAGAGTGGGAGATGAGGGGACAAGGAGGACAGGTAAAAATTTTCTCCCCCCTCTCCCTTGTCTCCCGCATCTCTCCTATCTGCCATTCCACTCGAAAATAAGTCATGAAATTTAGATAAATTGAAAAGTTACACCTACTTCTCATCAGTATTTATTGCAAAATATGAAATAGTACCATCTGGAGAGTAATTTGTGGTATTGAACGCCCCTATTCTCAAGTCTAATGAGCAGCAAGTGCTGGACGAAAAAAGTCAAAAGTTGAGTAGTTTTGCGCCAAGACATATTGGCCCTAACTCCGGCGACATCCAGCTTATGCTTAAGGTTTTGGGATTTCCCAGCCTGGATGCCCTAATTGACCAAACAGTTCCTCAAACAATCAGGCTGAAGCAACCCCTAAAGTTACCAGAAGCCGAAAGTGAGTATGCAGCACTGACATCCTTAAAAAAAGTTGCTGCCAAAAATCAGGTTTTCCGCTCATACATCGGTATGGGATATTACGACACTATTACCCCACCTGTAATTGGGCGTAACATCCTAGAAAATCCCGGTTGGTATACTGCTTACACTCCTTATCAGCCAGAAATTGCCCAAGGGCGACTAGAAGCGCTGCTAAATTTTCAAACCTTGATTATCGACCTCACAGGTTTGGAAATTGCCAACGCTTCGTTACTTGATGAAGCCACAGCAGCAGCTGAAGCAATGAGTCTAAGCTATGGTGTTTGTAAAAATCAGGCAAATGCTTATTTCGTCTCTCATGACTGCCATCCCCAAACTATCGACGTGTTACAAACACGGGCTAAACCATTAGGGATTAAGATCATTATCGGCGATCATCAAACATTTGATTTTGCTCAACCAATTTTTGGGGCTGTTCTGCAATACCCCGCTAGTGATGGCACCATTTACGACTACCGCGCTTTTATAGAAAAAGCCCATGCTAAGGGTGCATTGGTGACGGTAGCAGCAGATCCTTTAAGTTTAACTTTGCTCACCCCTCCTGGGGAATTTGGCGCTGATATTGCTGTCGGTAGCACCCAGCGCTTTGGTATTCCGTTGGGGTTTGGGGGGCCTCATGCGGCATACTTTGCGACGAAGGAAGAGTATAAGCGGCTGGTTCCAGGGCGAATTGTGGGAGTATCAAAAGATGCTCAAGGTAAACCTGCATTGCGTCTCGCCTTACAAACCCGCGAACAGCACATCCGCCGCGAGAAAGCTACTAGTAATATTTGTACTGCACAAGTGCTACTGGCGGTGATGGCGAGTATGTACGCTGTCTATCATGGGCCAGATGGACTTAAGACAATAGCTCAAAGGATACATTCCCTGACTTTGGTTTTGGCAGAGTGGTTGCAGCGACTAGGTTATAGCATCAGTTCTAAACCTTTCTTTGATACGCTACAGGTGGAGTTAGGAACTAAACCTCTGCAAGAAATTCTACAAGCTGCTGAAGCTCGTCAAATTAATCTACGTATTTTTGATACATCTACTGTTGGTATTTCGCTTGATGAGACTACCACATTAGATGATGTGCGAGATATATGCCAGATTTTTGCGGGGGCAGATGAGCTACGGTTTGTTTTGAATGTGCAAGAGATGGAATGGATAATTCAGCAATCAGGTTTAAGCGGTGAACCATTTAGCCGTCAAAGCACCTATCTCACTCACCCAGTTTTTAACCGCTATCACTCAGAAACTGAGTTGTTGCGTTATCTGCACAAGCTGGAAAGCAAGGACTTGTCGCTAACGACATCGATGATTCCTTTGGGTTCTTGCACAATGAAGTTGAATGCAACTGCTGAGATGATTCCGGTAAGTTGGGAGAAATTTGGCAAGATTCATCCATTTGCCCCTGTGTCGCAAACTCAGGGTTATCAAATCTTGTTTGAGCAACTTGAGGCATGGTTAGCGGAAATTACTGGTTTTGCCGGAATTTCTCTGCAACCAAATGCTGGTTCTCAGGGCGAATATGCCGGACTTTTAGTGATTCGTCAGTATCACGAAAATCGGGGTGAAGCACACCGGAATGTTTGTTTGATTCCCACCTCGGCACACGGGACGAACCCTGCAAGTGCAGTGATGTGCGGAATGAAGGTGGTGGCTGTTGCCTGTGACTCACAAGGTAATATTGACGTTGATGACCTGAAGGCGAAGGCAGAAAAACACAGCAATGAACTCGCCGCCTTAATGGTGACATATCCCTCAACTCACGGTGTTTTTGAGGAACCAATTCAGGAAATCTGCGCTGTTGTTCATAGTCATGGTGGACAAGTTTACATGGATGGGGCAAACATGAATGCCCAAGTGGGAATTTGCCGTCCTGGAGATATCGGCGCGGATGTCTGCCATTTAAACTTGCACAAAACCTTCTGTATTCCTCATGGTGGCGGTGGCCCTGGTATGGGGCCCATTGGGGTAGCCTCTCATCTCGTGCCTTTTCTACCCGGACATCCTGTTGTTACTATCAACGACTCAACTCAGCACTCACATATTGGTGCTGTGGCGGCTGCACCTTGGGGTAGTGCAAGTATCTTGGTGATTTCTTGGATGTACATCGCCATGATGGGTGCAGATGGTTTAACCCAAGCAACTAAGGTGGCGATTCTCAACGCTAACTACATTGCTAAGAAACTGGAATCATACTATCCGGTTTTGTATCAGGGAAAAAATGGTCTAGTTGCCCATGAATGTATTTTAGATTTGCGATCGCTAAAAAAATCAGCCGCGATCGAAATCGATGATGTCGCCAAGCGTCTTATGGACTATGGTTTCCACGCACCGACTGTCTCCTGGCCTGTAGGGGGTACAATCATGGTGGAACCTACAGAAAGTGAATCTAAGCAAGAGTTAGATCGTTTCTGTGATGCATTGATTGCTATTCGCCAAGAAATCGCCGAAATAGAAGTTGGCAAGGTGGATATCCAAGATAATGTTTTGAAGAACGCACCCCACACCGCCGAAAGTCTTATCACCGGAGAATGGAATCATCCTTATTCTCGTGAACAAGCTGCCTACCCTGCACCTTGGACTCGTGAGTATAAATTCTGGCCTGCTGTCGGTCGCATTGATGCAGCCTTTGGTGACAGGAATTTTGTTTGTTCTTGTCTGCCAATGGATGCTTATTCGTAGTACCTCAGCGTTAGCCGCCTTTCTGTTTACAGAAAGGCGGCTACTATTTGGAGTATCGGAATAATGGTATGGATTTTGTTTCGTCCCAAGACACAAGATGAAAGATTTCTTTATTAACCCAAGTTGCGGGTAATAAAATATAAATGAGAATATGGGAAATGTAGGCACAGTAAATAAGCAGTTGTACGAAATACAACTACCACGAAAGTGCAATCATGAATATTCAGTTTAGTTGAAGAGAAAGTGACATTTGTAACTTAGTCAATAAAAGCTTGTTGCAGAGTGTAGGCAAAAATAAAAGCTTGTAACTTCAGTAAAAACCCTTCATATGTTACTGCATGAATCGATTTTTGGAAATAACTCGTAACTCCGCTAAATACGGTTTCAATGTAGTGACGAATAGACTGTTTAATGTATTGAGTCCACGGTGCATCAAGACGTTTAGAGTTACTTTTTCGCATGACTTGCATCGAGATTTGACTAGTTTCAATTAAGTCATCTTCCACAGTGTAATCAAGATAGGCAGAATCGGCATAAACCTGAGCCCCAGGTGGTAAATTCAAAGGTAAAGCACTCAATCCCCGTATATCTGTCGCACTGGCTGGCATGAACACAAATTCCACTGGAATACCTGTTTTGGTAGTTAATAACTGTACTCTCACTCCATAAAAATAACGTTTCTTGGATGCGATATAACCCCGATATTCTTTCGATTGGATTAGCTTCGCATTAAAGATACGAATGTTATCACATATTGGTACGGGAAACGAGTCTAAAAGATATTCCGTATTTTCACTAATTTCTTTCAGTGCCATTCCTACTTGATGGAATAAATCGTTAATTAGCATTGAGACATGATGCAATCGCCGATTAAATCGTGACTTTTCTAACATTCGTGGTATCAAATTATGATCTTTCATGTAGCTGCAAGCCTTACTATGATTACCACTAAAGTACATAGCTGCAATTATTGCCGTTGTGATAATTTCTGCATCACTCATTTCACAACGAATATCCTGATCATGTCCAATCGCCTTTAATAGGTCATCTATCACAGAATAGATCGTAACTATTTCATTTAACATATCTCCCTCCTCATTGTCTGTTTGGAGGGATTTTTTTTTCTCTACCCCTATGTCATCCCTCTTCCAGAGTAACTAGCAACTTGAGTTATTAATACTAATTCTCCATGAAGATGCAGGTAATATTTATTAAACGAACTACAAGGAAGAGATAACTTAAGTAATTATCCAGTGTAAATTTACAAAAAATTGGTATAATATCTTATAGCTATTGATATTTTTTACTTAGCTATGGAATTTAGTCTATATGGTTCGATACGCATTAAATAAGAACCGTATTTTTGTTGATGCTCAATTGAGCCTCTACGATAAGGATGAAATTTTCACATGTATATTCTGCGATCGCCCACTTTTCTATAAAAAAGCGCACCATAAAACACGCAAAGAAACATCATTCTGGGTTTGTGGACATTTTTCTCATAACGTCAATATAGAAGAAGTACAAGAAACAGAAATAGATTGTATCAGCAATCAATTTGTCAGTACTAGAAGCGAAAGTGCAGTACATAAATATGCCAAAAGTCGAGCAGAAAATATACTTAATGCAACGACTCAAACCTACTTTAAACAAGACAATTTTGAGTCAATTCAAGAATACCAATACCCAGGTAGAAGAACTGATATTGCACTCGTTAATAAAAAGGGAGCAGGTTTTCTAAATTACGAAATACAGACTTCTCCTACAAGTTTTAATTCTATTACAACAAGGGTAGAGAAAGACAAAAGCAACTATGTAGGAGCAACAATTTACGCAATTGGGGAAATCAGCAGAAGAGGATCTGCTGATGAATGGGGTAAAGGTGTTGGTGGGCTGGGCGCAACTCAGGCAGTACTCTTAGCTTCATGTCTGGAAGCTTATGGAATGGCTCAGGATATTCAAAAACTTGCAACTCATCATGAAATCACATATTTGGAAGATACTAGAACCGGATTCATCTATATAGAAGAAAAAGATATATATGGAGACATTCAATTTAATCAGCACAAGCTTATAGGCAGACATAATGAAATCAGTGATGTAACCACAGACACAACAGCCGAGGTTATATATCAAGCAATACTTGAACATGAGAAACTACTCAAAGACCCGATAATATTTGACATGGGTTTTTCTGGCAACCCTTCTATTTCACATGTGAGCGATACAGTCGAAGGATTTGATGGTGATGACGATAATACAAAGAGATATGAAACACCTTTAGCAAAATTAGATTTAGAGTTACTTCAGAAACTCAAGCTACTGTGTCAAACACATCAGGGACATATAGGGGCTGCAATAGAGTTTGATATTGATACCCATAGAGCCAAAGTTGTCTTGCTAGGGCAAAGTATAGAGCGTTATGAGTGGATAGACTTTAAAAACTTATTTATCTCAGAAGCAGATTTTATATCTACGACAAGCTCATGCAAAAAGACTGAATTAGAAAAAGAAGAAGGCAATACCGCCTGCATAAAGATAATTAAAACAGAAAGAATTCCTTACAATATACTTAATCCAATACAAGATTGGAGCCAGGAAACTGCAAGTAAAGTACAGAGACTCAAAATAGGTGACAGATGCACCTGGATGGATGCACCCAATTGGTGGAATCGCAAGGGAGAAGAAATCAATGATATTGCCCAAGATGGAAAAGTGCGTCTTGCTTATAGCGGTAGATATATTCCTAGAGAGGAAGTGATTCTTATTGAATCTGCGGAATAAAGACCAAGCAATTGATCACCAATAGTCTAGAAACTGTTTCCATTTATTGATGGGCTGAATTTTTGTCTAAATCGTATTCTTTAAGTGCAAGTACCTGTAGCATTTCTAATTCTTCCTTTACAGATAAAGGTTGATACCCCAATGCAAAAGCTTTAGAACTATCTAAAGAAACATCTGCTGGTCTAGGCGCTGCCATTTTCACATCTTGTTGTCGGCAGGATTTCAGACCAGTGCTAGGAAGTTGAAATACCTCAACTAATATTTGTCCAAAATCATAACGCGAAATCCGCTCTTTGCCACCTAAGTGAATGATGCCGTTAACTTTTTCTAATGCTAATAAAAGTCCTTTGGCGGCAGTTGTTCCACTTACTGGTGTACGAAATTCATCAAGAAATAAATTGAGTTCTTTTTCTGCTGTTAAAGTTTGAATAAATGGCTGAATAAAGCTTTTTGCTGTAGGTGTTTCTGCACCAAACATCAACGGCATTCGGCACACTGCGGTCATGGGATATCTTTCTAGCATATCTGCTTCTGCTATGGCTTTTTGCTCACCGTAAAGATTGACAGGACACACGGCATCTGTTTCTTGATATGGGGCATTTAAGCCATCAAAAACTAAGTCGGTTGAGGTAAAAGCACAAGGAATAGAGTTATCTGCACACAGTCCGGCAATATTGCAGGATGCGATAACGTTAATTGCGTGCGATTCTTTGGGGTTAGTTTGACAAAAATTTGGTTGCGAATGGGCAGCAGTATGAATAACTGCTTCTGGTTTGACATCATTAAATATGCGCTTCAATTCCTGGAAATTTGTTAAGTTTGCTTTTAAAGTTTTAATGCCAGGAGTCTCTAAAGGATGGGATAAATAAGTGCCATAAATCTCCCATTCTGGTTTTGCAAGCTGGCAAAGATGCCATCCTAAAAAACCACTTGCCCCGGTGATTAACAATTTTTTCATGTCTAACCGTAAACCGCTCAAGAAAAAATCCTTTCTACAGCAGGCTTCTATTCTACACTGAGTGGTAGTGATAAAATACTATTGGATTAATTCCTGAAACTGCTTTTCACTACGCACTTTGCTAAAGTCTGGGTCAGTTTTTGCTAATTTCTTGTATTTATCAGGAACAAGCTTGATTGCTTTGTCTAGGTTCTCAATTGCTAATTCCAGATTGCTTTGTAAAGCATAAGAGCAAGCTTTATTGTAATATGCTTGGTGCAAATCTTGCTTGATGACGATCGCTCTATCATAAGATGCGATCGCGTCTTGGTAGCGGTGCAGCTTTGTCAAAGCTATGCCTCGGTTAATTAAGGCTTGATATTTGTTGGGTTGGATCGCGATCGCTTTGTCGTAAGATGCGATCGCGTCTTTGTAGCGGTGCAACGATGTCAAAGCTATGCCACGATTATACCAGGCTTCATATTTATCGGGTTTGATCGCGATCGCTCTATCATAGGATGCGAGAGCGTCTTGGTAGCGTTGCAACGATGTTAAAGCTATGCCACGGTTAATCCAAGCTTCAGGACTCTCAACTTTGATGGCGATCGCTTTATCGTAGACTTTTATTGCATCTTCATAACGTTGTCCATCTAATAAATTATTACCTTGATGAAAAAAGTCTTCTGCTTTTTGGGTAGCCTTCGCTTCTATGAAAAGCTGGGTTACATTACTTTCTTGGACAACTTGTGTAGTATTTTCTATTGATGAGTTTGCCCCACCATTACAACCAAATGCGAAGAAAGCTATCAAACCAGACGCAACGAAGCAGCGCTGAACAATCATGCTGTACCTACAAAACTTATGAGATGAGGTTAAAATTCGTTCTTTTTTTTGAGTATTATCAAAATACACTAGTTTTTACGCATTAATTCACTTATCTTTTCAGAAAGAGCTTTGTTGACGACGCATAGATGTTTATTAAAATCAAGCGTAGGCTAGATTATCATATTAAATCTACATAAAGCAATTACTTAGTACCTATTTCATTAAAAAAACAATTATTTGTGTTGTATATATTGTCTAAATGTTGCCTGTTGTAGACATTGCAAGTGTTTGGTAATTTTCTAAGAGTGCAATGGTGTACCACCCGCCATAGGCAATTGTAATAGTTTTTCGCTAAACAATGATGTTAGTTGCCTCATTTCTCAAGCATTTATCTAAGCTAATCATCATTCAAATTACGTCTTTGCCTGTTTTTAGCAATTGAAACTATGCAACTTAAAAGCGCATCAGATTAACATCTATCGTTGGGGGGATGCCAATAACTGATTCTCAATGATGACTATCAGCCTTATATTTGCAAAAATTATGAGAAGTCTATCAATGTAACTTATCGCTTGTAAAGTCTATAGGACTCATATTTTATTTAAAAAAACTCCGTACAACTAAAAAAACCTTCTTTCCTATTGCAATACCTTCGCCAAAACAAGAGTATGAACAGAGAGGGCGCTCTGTAGTAGAGTCGTTGTCTTCCCAAACGACAACTTAAAAACTACAATTCGCCCATGTCCGACATCCTATCACTCTTACAATGCCTGCTACCGCAGATAAACGCTACAACAATGCGGCAGTTGAACCAAATAATCTTGGCTATGTTAGCAATGAGCGGCCGAGTCACGACGTTAGGAATATCAAGTTGGGCAGGGATTGGTGGTAGCTATCAAACAATCTTGAGGTTCTTTCATACAGTAATACCTTGGGCTACGTTGTTTTGGCTGTTTTTCCGCAAGCATTTGTTTCGTGCAAATGAGGTGTATTTGCTTGCAGGAGATGAAGTTGTAGTCTGTAAGGCAGGTAAAAAAACTTATGGGTTAGATAGATTTTTTTCTAATCTAGTAAATAAACCGATATCAGGACTATCTTTTTTTACATTATCGCTAGTAAGTCTTCAAGAAAGACACTCATTTCCGATTTTGATAGAACAGGTGTTCAAGAGTGATGTAGAAAAAAATAGCCCATCACCAACTCTAGAAGTACAACCCAAAGATAAGCGTAAACGTGGACGACCAAAAGGTAGTAAGAACAAAAACAAAACAGAAGTAATTCTTATATCTGAATTATTAAGAATTAAAAAAATGATTAATGAGTTAGTCAAGTTAGTAGCTAACTTTATCCCCCTGATCTACTTAGTTTTAGATGGTCATTTTGGAAACAATAATGCCTTGCAGATGGCTTGCCAGGTAGACTTGCATATCATTTCTAAACTTCGCTGCGATTCTGCACTATATATACTTTATCAAAACCCTGACCCAATTGTCGCTCTCGCCGTAAATACGGTGAGAAGATTGACTAATGTAATATATCTGACGAATATTTATGTAAAAGTACTATTAACGAGGATATCAAAACGGATATTTATCAAGCTACTGTACTCCAGAAGGAATTTGCTCAAGCACTGAATATAGTTATCTTGCTTAAAACCAATCTTAGAACTAATGCTCGTAGTCATGTAATTTTATTTTCTAGCAAGCTGATTTTGTCCTACGAAAAGATAATCGACTACTACAAACTGCGCTTTCAAATCGAGTTTAATTTTCGAGATGCTAAACAGTTTTGGGGATTAGAAGATTTTATGAATTTAAGCCAAACTGCTGTGACTAATTCTGCTAACAAAGCAAAACTTTATGGTCAACTTATCCCATCATCTTCTATCTGATTTCCATCTCCTTAATCCTGACTCCGGCATTATTGACCTGGAGGCGTTTATCGTGGTTTTCGATATGTCCGTGAAATCTTAAAAATTCTTCCGGAAATGCCTGAGCCTATTTTATTAACTCAGATTTTTGCCAAGCTTACTTCTTTAGGTCGTATTCATAACGTTTCTACAGGCGTTGAACCCTCGTAAATTGGCAAAGGTATTGATTAGTCATTAATGTTCTTGTCCTGTTGGCCGGATAAGAATTTCGTTGACATTAACGCGCGACGGTTGCGTGACGGCATAAACGATCGCAGCAGCAACATCTTCGCTATGCAGAGGTGTAATTGCCTTGCGCCGTTCTTCAATGCGTTGTTTGGCAACTGGATCGGTAATTTGGTTGTCAATTTCCGTATCCACCAAACCAGGTTCAATAATGGTGACGCGGATGTTGTCCTTGTGAACTTCTTGGCGTAAAGCTTCTGAGAGGGCATTAACACCCCATTTAGTAGCATTATAAACACCAACACCCGCCCGTGCTGTCCGACCTGCCACAGAGGAGATATTGACTATGTGCCCCGATTTTTGCGCCTTCAACAGAGGCAAAACAGCGTGAGTAGCATATAGCAGTCCTAGGACGTTGATATCGAATGATCGCCGCCAGTCTGAGCTATTTCCAGCTTCAATGGTTCCGAGTAAGGCAATCCCTGCATTATTTACCAGGATATCAACCCTTCCCAATTCGATATTTGCCTTTGCCACCAAGTTATTTACCTGGTTTTCATCAGTCACATCAGTAACAATGGGCAATGCCTTGCCACCACTAGCTTCAATCCGTTCTGCTAATGCCTGAATGCGATCGCCACGTCTAGCAGCCAGTACTACTGTTGCTCCTTCTGCCGCCAATGCGATCGCAGTTGCTTCTCCAATTCCTGCTGAAGCCCCAGTGATAATTGCTACTTGTTCTTTTAATTTATCTGTCATTTATTTAATTCCTTAGTGATTAGTAATTGAGATTAGTTATTCTCCCCCTGCTCCCCTTCCCCC
>NZ_JADEXU010000153.1 GCF_015206895.1 Nostoc sp. LEGE 12450
ACTAATGACCAATGAGAGTTTAGCGCCCATCATAATACACCTTCTATGTAAATACGAAAAGTTAAAAAAACAGCTTGCACAATCAAAAGCAAACTACTCTAAATTTTAGGGCTATCAGGAGGTGTTGTTATGACTACCGATCTACCTCAAAATCTTTCCTCAGATCCAAGTATTAACCCTGTCCATGACATTGTAGACGTACAAACCACAGATTGTTGCATTGTGGGTGGGGGCCCAGCCGGAGCAGTTTTGGCGCTGTTGTTAGCGCGTCAAGGCATTTCGGTGATGCTGCTGGAAGCACACAAAGACTTCGATCGCGATTTTCGCGGTGATACGATTCATCCATCAGTGATGGAAATTATGGAAGAATTGGGACTTAGCGATCGCTTGCTAGAACTTCCCCATGCCAAAATGCGCCAAATTAGGTTTAAGACACCTGAAGATACTGTCACTTTGGCAGATTTTAGCCATTTAAAAACTCGCTACCCCTACATTACAATGCTTCCCCAGGTGAAATTCCTGGAGTTCATCACCCAAGAAGCACAAAAATATCCTAGTTTCCATCTGGTAATGGGTGCGAATGTGCAAGAATTAATTGCCGAAAATGGCGAAATTAAAGGTGTCCGCTATCGGGGAGGTGGTGGTTGGCATGAAGTCCGGGCAATGCTGACAGTGGGTGCAGACGGCCGCCACTCACGTTTGCGACACCTGGGTGAGTTTGAGTCAATCGAAACCTCGCCACCAATGGATGTCCTCTGGTTTCGCCTACCGCGCCAGCCAGAAGACCCAGAGGGAGGAATGGGGCGCTTTGGTCAAGGTAAAATCATCGCCATGCTTGACCGTGGTGATGAGTGGCAAGTTGCCTATGTTATTCCTAAAGGAGGCTATCAACAACTACGCGCTGCGGGTTTGGAGGAATTAAAAAAATCTGTTGTGGAAGTGGTGCCAGAATTCCAGCAACGCATCCAAAATTTACATGACTGGTCACAAATAGCTTTTCTCTCAGTCGAGTCCAGCCTCGTCAAACGCTGGTATCGTCCGGGACTGTTACTCATTGGTGATGCAGCGCATATAATGTCCCCCGTTGGTGGAGTTGGCATTAATTACGCCATTCAAGATGCTGTCGTCGCCGCGAATGTACTCAGCAAACCGCTCAAAAACGGACAAGTACAACTTAACGACCTAGCAAAAGTACAGCGTCAACGCGAATTGCCCACACGCATCATTCAGGCGTTTCAAACTTTTATCCAAAAGCGGGTATTTGCTCCAGTTCTCACCTCAAATCGCACCTTTGTACCACCTGCATTTTTGCGCTTACCCATCTTGCGCGACCTTCCAGGCAGATTGATTGCCTTGGGTGTTTTTCCAGTTCACGTCAAGACTTAATTTTTGCCAATAATTTTTTTTCTTTATTAAATCAGTGGTACAATTATACTACTCAATGCAGAATTGAATGCTCAATTTAGTCAAGCGAGAGTGGCGGACGGCATAGTTAATGCTGTTCAAAGCGATCGCTTGGCTTTTATGCTAGAAAGGACTAAAAACTCAGGCATTATTAAAAAATGCAAACAATTAAACATATCTAGATATTAATTGGCACTACATAGAAAAACCCCAACTTTTTCAATCAGTACATTTTGCAGTCAGGAGTAATTTTAATGAACAGCTGCGTTTTGATGGCGGAAATTATTAACGAGCCACAACTCCGCTATACAGCCGATAATTTGGGAGTTACGGAAATGCTGGTGCAGTTTCCCAATTCCCTGAAACCAGAAGATCCGCCAGCCACCCTGAAAGTTGTCGGCTGGGGGAATTTAGCGACAGAAATTCAGCAAAACTACCACCAAGGCGATCGCGTCATCCTGGTAGGGCGTTTAGGGATGAATACTGTTCCGATGGAAGGTTTTAAAGAAAAACGCGCTGAATTGACAGTGCAACAAATTCAACCTGTTGGAGGTAGTTTTAATACCGATCCATTGCCTTCAGCAACCGCAACTCCATCATTCACTGAAACTACTCCACGACAACCATCAGCATCTCGTCCTCCCCAGAAAGAAGTTAATACTTACGAGTCACCACGTCCAGCACCTACTCCGGCTGCAAACCCTGTTGGCGTTGCTCCCCAAGCGACAAGTTACGAACCCGTACCCCAATCTACAAATTATGAGCGGACTACTTATCCAGCAGTGAAAGCGGAAGAACCAGATCCAGATGATATTCCCTTCTAAAGTTGGTAGTTGAGCGTGTGTTCAATTTGCTAACTAACATCATAATTAGACAATTTTTACAAATAGCCATCCTTTAGGGTGTGCTATTTTTTTATCTGTGTTGACGCTTTTCGTCTTGTCGTGAAACATGGCTTCAGCTATCGAACAGTTAGAGATAGAGAATTCTAATCTCTAAATCCCAAGCTTCAGCCTCTATTTTGCATTTTAATAGACTCCATCATGGCTACCAATATAAATCAATAAAATAACCATTTATAACAACTTCTCATCCTCAGAGAAATTAAAGATAATTCTACAATTATAAGAACAGAACAAGACCATAACCCCGCCAAATTTCCTGTTAGCTTATGAGACTTAAAATACGGTGTGAATAGATCATCTGTCAAAAGCCTTAATACATTAAAAATTTGATTTTTTAATTGTGGATTTTTCTTTGTAATCTTCCTAAAAGAGCGCTTAAATCCACTACTCCAGACAACTTTCATCATCATCTCCGAGTAAATCAGCGATCAAATCATCAACGCTTCCTCTCTTTGCTGTCCCATCCTTAAAAGCCTGCATTACTTCCTGAGCATTAGCCAAAATTTCAACCCGCCGATTCTCAATTCGTTGCTGGCGAAGAAACTCAAATAAATACTCCTCGATCTTCTGTGGGCAAACTTTCAATAGAATTAATAATTTCTTGTAAAGTCATCATAGAACCTCCTAATCAAGTAAATCCTACCTTTACTAACTCTATTTTAATCTCTAAATCCAAAGCCTCAGCTTCTTACATTTGACCAATTTTGGCAAAACTTATGATATAGCACAGTCGCGGCAAATGTTTTTGGAGGGCAGAAGCAGCGATTAGCGATCGCTGGATGATTTACTTACTGTCCACTTTGACGGAATAGGTTATTTGCTTCCAGAAGGAGGAAGTAAATTCCGATATTCCCAATGTCCGCGTTTGCCCAAATCTTGAATAATATTTTCAGCAGTTTTTATTGCTTGGCCACTAGTGCTTTGAATAGCTTTACTGAGGATAGCCTTAGTTTCATTTTGCCAACCGTAGATACTCCAACCAGACTTATCATTTTTAATGAGCAATTCAAGGCACTCGACAGATGATTCTGGCATCGTATCAACAAGTACAGCTAGACGTTCGAGCAGCAAAAAGTCAGGATCTACTTTGCCAGTTAGCTCAATAATCTGTTTAATCTGTGCAATAGCCCAAACGTCATCAAATTTCCCAGAACCGAACCACCAGCCAAAAGCAGCAAGTTCAGTGGCATAAGAACTACGTTCGGTAGAATTACATGCTGTTTCCAAACGCTTTTGCCAGAGCAATTGGAGACTATTGAGTATTTCTGGATCTATCTCATTTTCTGTCCTATTAAGACTTCTCCCCACAAATTCGAGAGCATAGCCACGTAACGTATCAGAAGCTAACTCAAAAAACCTTGCCAATGCTCCTGGCTCATCCAAATTCAGCTTCCCACGCCAGTAGAGAGTCATCAAGTGCTGGGCAAGACCTTTATCAGTATGTGTCAGTTTTTGTCGTTCAATCGAGGTGGAATCGATCTGTTCAACTGCATAGCGGTATTCCTCATGTAGTAAATCAAAAACATTGTTATAAATACCAGAAAAATTAATGTAGCTTTCCCAAGCAGCACGTCGCAGATTGCTGAAAGTTTCATCCTGTGGAAATATTTTTCCTATGCTTTGATTCGCCCATAGCGGATCTAGTAAAGCCAGCCAAGGAAACCACTGACCATAAACTGAGCGTATTGCTAAAGATGGCTCTATATCTGGGTTAAGATGTTCATCAAGTACCTGCCGTACTTCTGGCATTTCATCAAAACCTCGTTGCAAATGCTCCTCACTCTCAGGTATTTGCTCAAAGTGGCGACGAATCCAGAGGGCATAGCGAACAACTGTGTGCATTGCTTCCCCGCGAACAGTATTAATTGCGAGTTCACTATAACTATTATTTGAGCTATGGTAGCCCATTTCTCTTTCTGGTGTGGGGTCTGGATGTTGAGTTAAAAGTCTGAGGATGTTCCAAACCTGATTACGAAAATTAAACTGAATTGCTATTGTATCAAGATTCAGTCCGACTCCAAGCAAGTCTACCACTGTTCGGCAAGGTTCGAGCCAATTGCTGCTGGGTTCCTTATAAATTGTCTGAGATTTCTTCAATTCTTCAGATTTCTCTGCTAACCAATTGCAGAGACTTAGAACAGATATCCAATCAAATTCTCTTATTTCTTGCTGTTGTCTTGATTGATTATTTAAAGCTTGACACAGACCTCTAAGAAAATTCGATATATATCTTGCGTGTAGACCTTGAAATTGAGCAGATCCCTGTGCATAACGTTCAGGACTTTTTTCAGCCAGTCTTGCCAGAGCAGATCCTAGCCCTGATCGTGATGGTTCTTCAAAGGGATCTGTAGAATTTGGCTCCCATGTTCTAAGAAAGGCAACTAACTCCTCAATACTCATAGATTCTAATTCTGAGTCAGTTTTTGGACTTCCAACACCTGACACTCTAAACTCACCTACACCTCCAGAAACAATATCTGAAAGTTCAAGCTCCTTGCCAAACTTTTTAACTAAATTATCATAGCGTTCACGCCAATATATTGAAAGACTATCTTTTATTATTGTAAGTTTGTGCCATTGCCAATATTTAACCCATTCAGCTTTTCTAGCTTGATCTTCTTGCCAATTCAAGTCAAGTTCAGGATTGTCAATCCAACTTAAAATTTGCTCTTGTTTCTCTATCGGCAGTTGAGCAAAATTTTCTTTTAGTAAGTGTGCGTACTCATAATCTTCGTAAGAACTACTATCTGTGAAACGCTCAGAGTCAGCCAATTTTCTAATAAGCAAATCTCGGTCTACTTCTGAAAACTTACGAATCAGGTAAAGTGCAATCCGGTGAAAAATTCGCCAGTGTCGCTTCTCTAACTCCGAAACTATATCTCCTATTTTAGTCTTATCGTCTTCTAAAATCCGCTCTGCTGAATCCCTTACTGCTTCTACTAAAATTTCTCTAATTTCATCATGCGAGTAATTTCTAGGATGTTCCTCAATAGCGTATCGCCAGTAACGTGAGCCATCCTCCCAGATAAGTGAGTTTTCTTCTTGCAGTTGTTGAATTTCTTCATCACGGTGGGAAAACTGAACTGCATTAAATAGCAGAGAACCTAACATTTTAAAAACATCTAGTTTGTTTTTACCTGCTACTTTCACTAATTCCGGTACATTCTTTTTAATAATTTGTCCATAGTCCCAGTTATCAAAGCGTATTCGTGGTTTTGGTGAGGGAAGATAAACTCTGGTGCTACCTTCTTCTTGATTGTTAAAACTAAAGTCTTTCTTAACAGCAAGTAATATTCGAGCCAGTTCTAGTGCTTTGTTAATCTCACCCCCTTTAGCAAGATGCACTATGAGAGCAGCAACTTTCTCTGGAAGTAGAGATGATGAGTATAGTGATTCTTCTATCCAGGTTTTAACTTTAGGAACTAATTGCCCTGCTTCTTGTGAGGGCATCTGAAGTGCTGCATCAACAAAGTCTTCATGAACACAGGGATTATTACTTTTTATTTGAAGCGCGATTTTTAGAACTTCCCTTGGCTTGTGTTTGGCCATCTGTGCCAGATAGCGAGACTCAGGCCACATAGGAAACCTTACAGTGCCTTGACTAGTATTTTCAATAATTTGTGGAGGATTTTGGAAATACCCTTTGTTTTTTAATGGCTCAATCCACTCTGGATTTTGCAGATGATTGAAAAAATAAATGCGTTGCTGGGGATGAATCAGCTTTGCTATGGCTTTATCAAGCTGTTGAGGAGTTGGCTTCTTCCAGAATGTCATCGATTTCATCTGTAGTGTTATAAAAACTTTGAGCTAGTGTACTCAAAATCTGCTCGAATAATTGAAAGTGATAAAGGAGACGTTCCTCATTGTAATCTGCATCAACTGTTCCATTATCATGTGCTTTTCCCACAAACCAATGTGTAAGGTTTTTCCATTGTTTAACTAGAGGAAGTAGTGAGTTTTGGTACAATTTATTTTCAGGAACACACTCTACAAAAAAAAGCTGGACTCTTTCATCTATTTGGAAACTTGTTTCTTCATGTTCTTTAATTATGTTGGTAATCTCAAAAAATAGATCGCGAGGTATGGTGATGTCTGGAGAAGAAGAAGGTAAACTAGCTTGAGAATTAATTCCCGATTCTGGAAGTATTCCATCTATGGAGAAACTCTTTCGTTTCCAGAGTGTAGTAAGTTGACTTATTCGCTCTACATAATTAAGCCTCCCACCACTTTTTTTGCCAACTTTAACAAAAACTAACTGGTTGCAAATCTCCCGGACACAGTGACTAACAAGCCTAACTCTACCGGGAATATGTATTTCAAACATTAAACGCACTGCACTTTCATAAAGTTCTGCTAGAGAAGGAGCCTCTTCGTGTAACCAGAGGTGTATTGTTCTGCGGTCGTCTATCCAGTAGTGAGATAGAAAGATATCTTTAGCAGGGTTAGATTCAGGCTGTTTACCATTTAGTTCCACAACTTATTCGCTAATACTAATAATTAACCTAAACGTTGATTTGTTCAAATTCTACTGTATATTATCTCACAAACTTCATAGTTGAAAGCCCTTACTAAAAAACTTGTCTATCTTAGCTTCACTCCCCCATTGGGGGATTTTTTAGGGCAATGAGCGAAAAACACCGCCATGAATACGCCCAACTAAAATGCCCTGCTACAAAGCTTTTGGACACCACCTCGTACACCCCTTACAGAAAATTCCAACTCAAATAACCATCCTACTGAATCACCAGATATTACTGAATTTCTAGGTGAAGATTTACTCTGGCAACAGACTATCCCTGCCAAAGAACCTAATCTGAAGAATATTCCTAATGACCTACCAAATAAATTAATTAAAGCACTTCACTCATTAGGAATCACCCAACTTTACTCTCACCAACTTCAAGCCTTACAAGCAATTAGACAAGGTAAAAGTTTAATCCTCACCTCTCCCACAGCCAGTGGCAAAACTCTCAGCACATACCCCGCCATTCTGGAAGGTTGTATCAATGAAGAGCATCGAGCATTAGCATTTTATGGACTACGAGCATTGGCGCTAGACCAGTTCCACAAAATCTCTGAATTACTCTCTACTATACCAACACAATCCAGACCTATACTGGCAACGATCGTTGGAGATGTCAAATCAGAAAAACGAGAACAAGCACTGCAAAAGCATAACTCAGCATTGCAGACTGCCGATCGCTCCTTAACCAATTTACGGATTTACTCTTTTGGCTGTTTTGTTCGTAGTAGCAACTTTCTGTGCTTATGCTGTTATGTAAAGACTGGAACTCTGAAAAGCGATGCAATTTGCAGAGATAGCAAGCAGTTCTACATCGCAAATACGTGTATATTGTGGAAGTATGTGAAAAACTACCCAAGAGTGTAAAAATCAAATTTACTCACATATACATCAAAACTATTGTTAAAATCAAATAATTTTAAGTTAATATTTCTACCCAACTCCTATGAGAGAAACTGTCCTAGAGGTTCGCAATCTACAAGTTGAATTTCCCGGTGATGGCAACACAGTCAGAGCTTTGGATGGTATTTCCTTTGGACTGCATCGAGGTGAAACTCTAGGAATAGTAGGAGAATCGGGGAGTGGTAAATCAGTGACAGCCCTAGCTGTGATGGGTTTGTTGCAAACTCCCGGTATAGTTACTGGCGGTGAAATCTGGTTTCGTCCTCAAGAGAATGGCAACCCAATCGATTTGGTGAAATTGCCTCCTGAGCAAATGCAATTACACCGGGGTGGCGACATCGCAATGATTTTTCAAGAACCGATGAGTTCGCTTAATCCGGTTTATAACATCGGGTTTCAGCTAACAGAAGCGATTATGCGGCATCAAAATGTCTCAGCAGCCCAAGCACGACAAATTGCGATCGCAGGTCTACAAGAGGTTAAACTTCTACCTAGCGATGAAGATATACAGCAGCAATATATCGAAACTTGGCATCAAACCAACAGCAATTCATCGAAACCAGAACCATCAAAGTTGGCCCAGTTGGTTAAAGAACACAAAGAAGCCATGCTGGAACGCTACCCTCATGAACTTTCTGGGGGTCAGTTGCAACGGGTAATGATTGCAATGGCAATTTCTTGCAACCCATTAATCTTAATTGCCGATGAACCAACTACAGCTTTGGATGTGACGGTGCAAGCGACTATTTTGGACTTGTTGCGAGAATTGCAGCAAAGCCGTGACATGGCAATGATTTTCATCACCCACGATTTGGGGCTAATTTCAGAAATTGCTGATGAAGTAGCGGTGATGTATAAAGGTAAAGTTGTCGAATCTGGTATTTCCGATCAAATTTTCAGCACTCCCCAGCATCCATATACTAAAGGTTTGATAGCTTGTCGCCCTACACTTAACCGCCGTCCCCAAAAATTACTTACTGTTTCTGATTACATGAGTGCAGAAGAGACAGCAACGGGACAAGTAGTAATTCAGCCGAAAGAACCTGCACAACCCATAGAAGTCACCACCGAAGAGATTGCTGCAAGATTAGCAAACTTCAATGAAAAGGAACCCCTGCTGCAAATCCGCAATCTGAAAGTTGGTTTTCCAGTGCGTGGGGTATTTGGTGGGACAAAACGCTACAATATGGCAGTTAATGGCGTTTCCTTTGATGTCAAACCAGGAGAAACACTAGGTTTGGTGGGAGAATCTGGTTGCGGTAAAACCACCCTTGGCAGAACTTTGCTGCGATTAATTGAACCGATGAGTGGTCAGATTATCTTTGAGAAAAAAGATATTACTAGCCTCAAAGGAGAACCGTTGCAAAAATTGCGGCGGGAAATGCAAATAGTCTTCCAAAATCCTTTTAGTTCGCTCGATCCACGGATGAAGATAGGGGATGCAGTGATGGAACCGTTGTTAATTCACGCTGTTGGTAAGACAAAGCAACAAAGACGGCAACGGGTAGTTGAACTCTTAGAACGGGTGGGGTTGAGTGCAGATGCGATGAACCGCTATCCTCATCAGTTTTCTGGCGGTCAACGTCAACGAATTTGCATAGCCCGTTCTTTGGCATTGAATCCTAAGTTTATCATCTGTGATGAATCAGTTTCAGCGTTGGATGTTTCAGTACAGGCGCAGGTATTAAATCTTCTCAAAGAATTACAGTCAGATTTTCAGCTTACTTATATCTTTATTTCTCATGATTTAAGTGTGGTGAAATTTATGAGCGATCGCATTTTAGTCATGAATCGCGGTCAAATTGTTGAAGAAGGCACAGCCGAAAGCATTTACCAAGAACCCAAAGAGGAATATACGCAAAAATTAATTGCTGCGATTCCTACTGGTAGTGCTGAACGAGTGCGAAGTCGGCATCTAAGGGCTTTATAGAAATAGAATTCAGGAGTCAGGGGTCAGGAGTCAGAATGGGCTAAACCTTAGCTATCCGCTAACAGCATGAATTCTGTACGAGTGGCGGATAGCGATTAAGCTAGCGTCTGAATAAACGGTATTTTTGCATCCGCACAAAATATGCAGGTTTAGTTGTCTTGATTTTGAATTCTGACTCCTGAATTCTGAATTCTTTTTCAACAAATATTTATACAAACAAAATTAATTACATCTGCAAGTCCAGACTGAGTTTTCAAATTAGTAAAAATAAAAGGTTTATCGCCGCGCATTTTTTTAGCATCTCGTTCCATAACATTTAAATCTGCACCAACATAAGGCGCTAAATCAGTTTTGTTAATCACCAACAAATCAGACTTGGTAATGCCCGGCCCGCCTTTGCGGGGAATTTTATCACCAGCCGCAACATCAATCACATAAATCGTTAAATCTACCAATTCGGGACTAAAGGTAGCAGCTAAATTATCACCGCCACTTTCCAAAAATACCAAATCTAAATCGAGAAAACGTTCTTCTAATTGTTCAATTGCCGCCAAATTCATCGAAGCATCTTCGCGGATGGCAGTATGAGGACAACCGCCAGTCTCTACACCTAAAATGCGATCGCTTGCCAAAGCCTGAGAACGCACTAAAAACTGAGCATCCTCCTGAGTATAAATATCATTCGTCACCACGGCAATCTGATACTGCTCACGCAATCCCTTACACAAAGCATCAACTAAGGCCGTCTTCCCCGAACCCACTGGCCCAGCAACCCCCACTCTAAATGCGTTTATTGTCATTTGTCATTTGTCCTTTGTAATAATTTAGACATATCTAGAAATTAATTATGCGTTACCTGAAACCCTTGTAGAGACGTTGCAATGCAACGTCTCTACATTCATTTTCGGAAATGTCTATTACGAATTACGAATTACGAATTACGAATTACGAATTACGAATTATTTTGACTAACTCCTAAACAACCTTGTATACTGCGTTTCATGCTGCATACTTGCCAGCGACAAACCCCAACTACAACAAGCGAGTTCATCATCTTCCAACGCAAGAATTTCTAATGCCGCAGTGCTAAATAATGGTTGTAAATCTAGCAATAACCTCTGTCCTGCTGTTTGTCCCAGAGGAATAAGTTTCACGCCAGCAGTAATCAAATTAATTGCCCAACTATGCAGATATCCGAGTAATGCGGCTTGGATGCTAATTTGCCAATGGGCAACGGCAATACCAAAAGCGATCGCATAATTGCAAGGATTACCGACAGCATTGGCAATAGGTATAATCTGCGGTTCTAGTTTACCAAGTAATTGGATCAGCGATCGCCCCATCTGCCAACTAGAGGCGCGTAATTCTTCTGTTTCCCTAGCTGCGGATAACCACAGATTCCAACGGCATAGCGACTCTACATCATTCATTTTTGCTGATTGCTGCGATCGTACCATCACCGCCGCCTCTAACCGAATTGCCCCGTAAAGCAACTCGGCTTTTAACCAATCTTTGAGATTTGTCTGGTTAGCGATCGTACCATTTTCCACCAACATTTCTAAGCCTTCAGAATAACTATATGCTCCCACAGGTAAAGCGGGGCTAGCCAACTGCAATATACTCAAAAAATGGCTATCAGTGAGCATGATGCTGTTGTCCATAAGCTCCTAATTCTGGCTGAAACGGTAAAATTTCTTCTTTAACTTCTAACCCCAGTTGTTCTAACATCAAGCGTAAAACCGAATCTGAGGACAAGCGTAAATAAGTTAGAGTAATTTCTACAGGTACATGGCGATTTCCTAGATGATATGCTGCACGTAATAATAAAAGTGGTGTTTCGGCAAAGGCAGTCAGTACTAGTTCTGGTTTGGCAGTAATTCTGATTAAACTACTATGGATTTCTTCTTGCAGAATATCGCCATCGTGTAAGACAGTTCCTCTGGGTAAATGTAAAACTACAACTTTACCATCTTCCGTTTCAAAACGATGACGACTGCGGGTGCGTTCTTCTGCTGTCAGCGCCAGAGTAAAAGTAACCGCAGTATCGCCATTAGGTGGCTTAAGTTGGGTAAATGTCAGCATACAGAGTTTCGCTTGATCTTCAGCTTTTCATTATTATGGTTCTAATTTAATCCCATTATATAAACGGTCTTTAATTACAAATTACGTTAGCGTAGCGGTAGCGAGTCCGCGAGCGTCATTACGAATTAGTTTAAATACCATTTATTCAGTTCAAGGCGTGCGTGAGTATTGGATTCTCGATCTCTTTACTAAACAAGTTGAAGTTTATCGGCGGGAAAAAGCATAGTTGCTTTTAGTTGCTACTTTGTTAGACATGATGAAATCACATCGCCACTTTTACCGGGATTTTGTTGTTCTATCAGTTTATTTTTTCCTGAATAATTGCAAATTCGAGGAGATTTCTGGAAATCTAACCGCTAGATACAGATGCCAATATTGATTCCAAAATTGATGATATTGAACCTGAAAGTTTACAGAAAAAGTTGATAGCTGCAACAACAAATGCAAAAAATACAATAATCATAGCAGCGATTCTTGCTGCATATAAAAGAGGAAACTGAAAGGTCAGAAGCAATAATCCTACTGATAAAAGCAGATTGGATAAGTGAAATAACACAAGTGCAGATTTAAAAACTTTCTGCTTGACCTTTTCATCTTTATAACTAATCGAGTTAGCAAAAATACCGGATGAGTAGATGTAAAGTCCTGCTGATAAAAGAACTAAAGCAACAATCCAGTCTTTGCCACTATTACTTGCAATTGTACCAGGAGTTAATGCCAGTACTACAAGCGTTATGCTGAAGCCACCCAAGACACCTGAAACCGACGAAAATGCACCAGCAGTTGGAGATGTGTCGTTTTCACGAGCAAGAAGTTGCAATATTGCTTCATTTAGTGAGGATGATGGTTCCATTTTAAAGTTTCTATCTATTTTCTTGATTGAGGAAGTTTAAATAATTATTTAAAATCATACCATACACAAAATAGCCATATTAGTAATAAAATTTTAAAAATGAGGATACCACAGCAAGAATAAAGCCAATATTGCAGGTATTGATTGGATTAAAAATGCTGTTGGGCGTTTCAAAGTAATGCTACCAAAAATACCTGCGATCGCTACACAAATTAAAAAGAAAATCACAATCGATGAAGGCTCAACTTGTGAAACCTTTTGTGAGATAAATAATCCCCAGATTAAGCCAGCAGCAAGAAATCCGTTGTATAAACCTTGATTTTTAGCAAGGATTTCAGAGATTTCCTCTGGAGTGAAATTTCCGACTATTCTTTTTTGAACAAACTTTGTATTCCAGAAAAACATCTGTACAATTAGAAAAAGTACATGAATCAAGGCAATAAATCCAATGAGAACTTTGAGAATAATTTCCATATAAGTCTAATTCCTTTAGCTAATTTTTTAATGAAAACGAGTGCTATAGTATTTGATCAAGAAAGAATGAGGGCGATTATGTTTTTTGATAAATTTGATAAAGTGCGATCGCCTCACTCTACCTCATCCTTAGTCAAGTTACTAATTAATTGGTTTCGCAATGATAGCAAATCCTAAACGTGGTGACTTTATTTCAGGAAGACAATCACCGTTAACTACACATTTCTGAATCACGTTAGGGGTGTTTACCACTTTTACGGAAACGTTATAAATACCAAGATTTAATGCGCTATTTCCTGTCATCATAGATATTATCTGATCAACACCTAAATTAATTGCAGTTTGAGAAGCAAAAGCACTCATAAAGGTGAGTTCAGTTGTTAATCTTTCTGCAATTTGGCGAGTAAGCTCTGCGCCATATCCTCCACCAGAAAGAATAGCTGCAATTACGTTAGCTCCTTGGTTTTCTGCGGATGCCCAATTAACAAAGGATTCTGAAGAAAAGTATACTATTGAACCCGCATGACTAGCAATTATTTCATTTTTAACGTCATTGTAAGTATCACGATTAGCATCCTTAAAGAGAGGTGGCGTAAAATTTATACTAGTTATTAAACTACCCAAGGTAGGCATTTCTCCATTGAGGATTTTGGTAATTGCACTTGCATCTAGCTTGACATTACCTGTCCAACCCTGACCGCAGTTAAAGATAGGTTTTTGTTCAAGAGTTGATAAATTGAAAGTGTAATCATACTTACAGGTAGCTGAAGCAGTAGTAGATACAACTTTTTCTGGTGTGATTGTTCTTATTTCCATTACTGTATAAGGTACTTTCTCTTTTCGGTGATTAGTAAAATACTCTGGCACTTTTACACAAACACCCAATTTACATTTTTTGTGCCATCTGACATCAGGATAAGGAACATCTACCCAGCGCCATTTATCAACAGGAACTTTTGTTTTTACCGCCGGAATTGTTTCTTTCCAAGTGTGTTTAGCCTGAACCTTTGCAATCAGAGTAACTGTATTACCTGTTACATTATATTCCAGCTTTTCAATATTATTTTCACCTTGATTACCTATCTTTACTACATTTATGGCAGATGAAATACTATTTGCTTTTGATTGCCATTGACTAGCGATTGAATCCAATTTAGGAATACAATTCACCATTTTTTGGTCAAGAGGCTGAAGTAAGTTGATTGTTTCAGGTTTGGCGTTCATTGGATCTTTTGCACAAGCTTCAAGATTATATGCTTTTGCTGGCTGAGATAATCCTAATATGGTAAAAATGGTTAATGCAGAAATCAGTTGAGATTTCATTGTTATATCCTCAAAATACGTAAATAATAAGTTCACAATGCTAGCTAGGTGATTAATTGTCTAGCTGCTGTTATTGCTTTATTACAAGTTGCCAAAATTCATTTAATTAAAACAAATAGAAGGTTACTGATGTTTTTCAATCGCAGTATTTCTATCAAATTTTTCCTATTTAATTGAGGAAGATGAATTATTGAACTTCTTGTATTTCCTAATTAAAATGCAAGCCCAATAGCCCTGTCGGTGAGAAAAGTTGACTAGCTAGTGTAAAGAATTGTAAACTTTGTCATAATCTTCCCGGCAAGAACAGACAAGTTAAATAATACTTAAACGATACGTGGATCTTATTGAGCGATGACGGCAGAAGAGGCACTCAAAATAGTCAATGCTCTTTTACACTCTACCTTTGGGCAAAGGCTCAATGATGTTAAATCTGTGGTCTTTTTGGAAACTTGGAAGGGACAAACCTATGAGATTATTGCTGAGAAACTAGGTTATCAAAACGACTATATTAAACAAGTTGGTTCGCAATTGTGGCGATCGCTCTCTCAAGTCACTGGTGAAGAAGTCTCTAAAAAAAATATCCAAGCGGTTCTGCATCGCTATCAGCAATCCCAAAACACCACACAAAATTGGGGAGAAGCCATAGATGTTTCTCGATTTTACGGTCGTCAAGCAGAATTGCAAACTTTAGCAACATGGATTGGGAATGAACATTGTCGTTTCGTCGGGATTTTCGGACTCGGTGGAATTGGCAAAACTACTCTCTCAGTCAAACTTGCAGGGCAAATTCAGTCTCAGTTTGAATATGTGATTTGGCGTAGTTTACGGCAAGCACTGCCACTAAATACTTTATTGGCCGAGATTTTGCCGATTTTGATGGGTTCAGAGGCAACAATCAATAGTTCAATTAGTATTTTGATGCAACAGGTGCGGCAAAAGCGCTGTTTATTGGTTTTTGATAATGTCGAGTCAGTTTTAGAAAGTGGAAACCGGGGTGGACAGTACCAACAAGGGTTTGAAGGATATCAACAGCTATTTGAGCGAATCTGCGATGAACTTCACCAAAGTTGTTTGGTAGTTACCGGACGAGAAAAACCAGGTGGAATTGCGGTGCGGGAAGGAAAAAATTTACCTGTGCGATCGCTCTCTCTATCAGGGCTCTCAGTAATAGATGGTCAGCAAATACTGATCGCCAAAGGGTTAGATACAACATTTCAGCATCAAACCTTGGTTAATTACTTTGGTGGTAATCCACTCGCCCTCAAAATTGCCGCCACCGCTATTCAAGATATATTTTGTGGTGACACACAAGCATTTTTAGCACAAGGTAATACCCTTTTTAGCGATTTGTGGGACTTATTAAGGCAACAATTCGAGCGTTTATCGCCTCTGCAACAGCAGATTATGTACTGGCTAGCGATTAACCGAGAAGGAGTAACACCAACGAAGTTACAAACAGAAATATTGCCGCAAGTATCTTGGCGAGAACTCTTAGAAGCTTTGGAGTCACTCAAGGGACGCTCACTTGTAGAAACAGCAGCGACAGGGTTAACGCAACAACCCGTAATTATGGAATATGTTATAGAACAATTTATCCAGACTATTGAGCGGGAGATTATTACAGGCGAACTCAACTTATTCAAAAACCACGCCTTAATTGAAGCTCAAACTCAAGACTACGTGCGTGAAGCCCAAATTCAATTTATTCTGCATCCATTAGTCGAGCGACTTTTCACCCACTTCGACACACAAGCCCAACTTGAAGAGCAGCTTTGCAAGATTTTAGTCCAACTACGACATCAAACAGTAGTGCAAACAGGCTATGCAGGGGGCAATCTGCTGAATCTATTCTCTTACTTGCAAACCGACCTGAGTAGCTTTGACTTTTCTCATTTGGCTATTCGCCAAGCTTACTTAGCCAACACCACATTACATAACACTAATTTTACTAATGTCAAAATTAGAGAAACTGTCTTTGCTGAAACCTTTGGTGGTGTACTCAGTGTTGCTTTTAGTTCAGATGGACAGTATTTAGCTACTAGCGACACCAAAGGCGACATTCAAATTTGGGATGTTAGCACAGTTAAACAACTAGTGCGTTGTCGAGGACATCAACATTGGACGTGGAGTGTAGCTTTTAGTCCAGATGGACGGTATCTGGCCAGCGCTAGTGATGATTATCTAGTAAAGTTATGGGATGTAGAAACTGGGCAATGTCTGCACACATATCAAGGACATACTTACTCAGTTAACGCCGTTGCATTTAGTCCTAAAGGTAATATCGTTGCAAGTTGTGGTCAAGATTTAAGTATTCGTTTGTGGGAGGTTGCACCAGAAAAGCTTAACCCAGAAGTTCAGACTTTAGTTGGTCATGAAGGTCGAGTCTGGGCGATCGCTTTTCACCCTAATGGTAAAATTCTCGCCAGTTGTAGCGAAGATTATACAATTCGCTTGTGGGATGTTGCTACCGGAAATTGCTTTTGTGTTTGGCAAGGACACGATCGCTGGTTACGCTCAATAGCATTTAGTCCAGATGGTAAGTTACTCGCCAGTGGCAGTTATGACAACACTATCAAACTCTGGGATGTTAAAAGCCAAAAATGTCTGCAAACCCTACGCGGACATCGACAGACAGTAACTGCGATCGCATTTAGTCCCAACGGTCAGCAGTTAGCTAGCAGCAGTTTTGACCGCACAGTTAAATTATGGGATGTCAGCGGGAATTGCCTAAAAACCTTTCTTGGTCATAGCAGCCGCCTTTGGTCGGTTGCTTATCATCCCAACGAGCAACAATTGGTCAGTGGTGGTGATGACCACGCCACTAAACTATGGAATCTTCAAATAGGACGCTGCACGAAAACACTCAAAGGACATACCAATAGCGTATTATCCCTGGCTCCAAGTCCAGACGGCAACTATCTGGCAAGTGGACACGAAGACCAAACAATTAAGCTCTGGGATATTAAAAACGGTACTCTAGTCCAAACATTACGGGAACATACTAACCGCGTGTGGTCAGTGGCATTTCAACCCGCTAACCAGCATCCTTTACTTGCCAGTGGCAGTGCAGACTACAGTATCAAATTATGGGACTGGAAGTTAGGAACCTGTCTACAAACCTTACACGGTCATACTAGTTGGGTTTGGACAGTCGTTTTTAGTCCAGATGGCAGACAATTAGCCAGTAGCAGCTATGACCAAACCGTGAAACTTTGGGATATTAACACAGGACAATGCTTGAAAACCTTTAAAGGACATAATAGTCCAGTTGTGTCAGTCACCTTTAGTCCAGATGGTCAACTGCTTGCAAGTAGTGAGTTTGATGGGATAATTAAGTTGTGGAACATTCACGCTGGAGAATGCCGCCAAACTCTAACAGGACACACCAACAGCGTGTGGTCAGTTACCTTTAGCCCTGATGGTCAGTGGTTATTAAGTACAAGTTTCGACCGAACTTTGAAACTGTGGTTAGTTTCCACAGGAAAATGTCTCCAAACTTTTGTAGGACATCAAGACCCCGTTATGGTGGCGCAGTTTAGTCCAGATGCTCAGTTTATTGTTAGCGGTAGTGTAGATCGCAATCTGAAACTTTGGCATATTTCTACAGGAGAATGTTATCAAACTTTGGTAGGTCACTCAGAGCTTGTTTATAGTTTAGTAGTAGCTTCTATCTCAATTGGAGACGCAACTTCTACCAGATTGACTGCTTTTAGTGGTAGCTTAGATGAAACCATTAAAGTTTGGGATTTGCAAACTGGTAAATATGAGCAAACTTGGAGAGCGCCTCGCCCTTATGAAGGGATGAAGCTGGAAGAAATTCAAGGGTTAACAGAAGCTCAATTGGCAACTTTACAGGCATTAGGCGCTGCTTCCTAATAATTTATCAAATATATGAAACACTTCTTAAACATCTCTTTTCTCTCTTACTCTGTTACCTCTGCGCCTCCGTGGTTCGTTCCTTTTCCTTTCAAACTTCTCAGCTAATAGGTAAAGTAAACCAGAAGGTTGCCCCTGCATCCAATCCACTGTTCACACCTATTTGGCCACCGTGAGCATTGATGATTTGCTTACATAAATATAAGCCCAATCCCAAACTTACAGAATTGCGGATATTTGCACCCCGAAAGTAAAGATCAAAAAGCCGATCGCTTTGTTGTTGACTAATGCCTACACCGTTATCACTAACAGTACAATAAATCATCTCACCTTCACGGGTAGCGTTAATTGTCAATAGCAATCCAGGAGGATTGTGTTTGAGAGCATTGACAATTAAATTAGAAAAAACTCGCCATAGTTGGGTGGGATCTGCATTCACTAATGGCAAATCTGCGGTTACCAGATTGGTTAGCTTGGCTTGATTTTGTGCTAGCAATGGTTCCAAATCGGCGATCGCAGCTTCGACAACTGTTAGTAATTGTACAGGCTGACGTTGCAAAACAACACCTTGCACTTCACTGACATGAGCTTCCATCAACGAATTAATTAAGTTGAGTTGGCGATCGCTACTTTGAATCATCCGCTCTAAAATTGAGCGGGAAATCGAAATATTTTCCTCTGGACGTGCAAGCAAGTTTTTCAGCACCATTAAAGTACCCAGTACTGGGTTACGTAAGTCGTGGGAAACTGCATGGAAAAATACTCGTAGTTCTTCTTCGGTTTGTTTGCGCTGGGTAATATCTTCAATCAAACCTTCGTAGTAAAGCAGTTTTCCCTGTTCGTCACGCACTGCGTAGGCTTTTTCTGAAATCCAGACAATACTCCCGTCTCGGCGATAAATTTGAGACTCAAACTCGGAAACGCTGCCATACTTTTCCATCAGACGCACAAATTCGGCGCGGCGATTCGGATCGACATACAATTGTTGAATATCAGTGGAATTTGCTGTCACTTCCTCCGCTAAGGAGTAGCCATAAATATTTGCTAAAGCAGGGTTTGCCGTAATGTAACGTCCATCAGGGCTGCTTTGAAAAATTCCTTCAACGGCGTTTTCAAAAATACTACGATATTTAGTTTCTGCAACCTTGAGTTTTTGGTAGGCAGATTCCAGTTCTTGGCGGGCGTAAAATTCAGAGCGTTGCAGGCGATCGTATAGATAAACACCAATGTCACATATAGCACAAAACCAAAAAATGTATAAAAGAAATGTCACACTATATATTTCTGGGTGTTCGGGGACTGGTGTCTTTAGCCCAAGTACCGTATTTACACCAAAATAGTAAACTAGCACACCCACTTGAGACAGCAAGTGAACAATCCAGCAGACAGGCATTAATATAGCTTGGCTCAAGAACAGCAGTGACCAACCGATAGCATCGGGTAGTGCGAAACCTCTTAGGGTGGCAAATAACTGTGATGCGAGACTAATTGCCCAAGAAGACCCCAAAAATAATAAATCTGGACGATTACGACCTAATTTAGTTTTATGTAAGGCAAAGCAGATCAGTATACTCAGGAGCATTGCAATATTGATTACAAGGCGTTGAGTTCGAAGTATTTCTGGCAGACTTTCCAACTCTTTTAAAGAGAAGAAAAAGCCGTGAATGTCTCGCAAAGTAAAAGACAACAAACAAATCAGCGCCAGCCATAACCATAAACGCAATCTCTGCCACAAAAAACGGTTACGCCAAGCTCTGTAAAGAGTAGTGGTTTCATCTGTTGTGGGTGCAGAAAAGGTTTTTCTCCACCAGCTTTGCACTGTTGTAAATGGAGTAGCTATTAGCATCCAAGCAACTTTGCCCATACTGTCGAGGGTGTTTCCTTTACTCAACATTGCTATAAATAACACCCTCTCATTTTTTGGTGATTTATGGGCGATTTGTTGCGAATGAAGTTGCTAGAGGTAATGTAAACCAGAAAGTTAACCCGCGCTTGCGGTTACTAATAACACCGATTTTACCGCCATGTGCTTTAATAACTTTCCGACAAAGATACATTTTTAAACCAATGCTGGTGGAACAACAATCTTGAGGATCGCGGACATGGAGATCGAAAAGGCGATCGCACTCTAGTTTACTCATTACTACACCATCATCTTGAATCTGAGTGCGAATCATTCCCCCCTCAATGCTGGCACTAAGAATAAAATTTAATCCTGGTGGATTATTTTGCAAGCTATGTGTGATTAAAGTTACCAAAACTTTCTGCAACAAAGTCCCATCTGCCATTACTAATGGTAAATCTGTGGGAACCAAGTTTTTCAGAGTCGCTTGATTTTGTGTCAACATCTGTTCCAAGTGGGTAACTGTTCCTCCCAGCACGGTACTAAGTTGCACAGGTTCATGTTTGATGTCAATACCCTGTTGTTCGCAGGAATTAATTTCTAGCAATGAGTTAATCATCGCCAGTTGGCGATCGTTGCCTTGAATCATTCGCTCGATTATTGAGCGAGATACTGGAATTGGGGATTGGGAATTGGGGATTGGGTATTGGGCATTGGTTATTAATTCTTCTCCCC
>NZ_JADEXU010000154.1 GCF_015206895.1 Nostoc sp. LEGE 12450
TCCTAATTCCCAATACTTCGACTGCGCTCAGTACAAGTTCCCAATCAGTATCCTGCTTTCTTGTCTACGACATTCCGCAAGGGTTGACCGGTTTGGTAGCGTTTAAGATTGTCGATAAACAGTTGTGCTATGCGCTCTCTCAGTCGTGGTGACAGGGCTGAACAATGGGGTGTGATAAAGGCGTTCGGCAACGACCACAAAGGACTTTCCGGTGGTAGAGGTTCTGTAGCCACTGTATCTAATCCAGCACCTGCAATCCATCCCTCACTTAGTGCGGTGAACAATGCTGCTTCATCGACGATCGCACCACGAGCAATATTAATTAAGTAAGCAGACTGACGCATAGAGCGCAAGGCGGTTTCATCGATCAAGCCTTTCGTTTCTGGGGTTAGTGGCGTGGCAATTACTACATAGTCGGCTACTGGTAGGAGCGATCGCCATTCATCAGCACCAACAATCTTGTCAAAATTCGGTAGGGGTTCGGGATGGCGGCGGCTCCCCCAAACTTTAACACCAAAGGCTTTAGCGCGAGATGCGATCGCTTGACCTATATTCCCTGTGCCGAGAATTAATAAAGTCGCGTCTGCTAACTCTTCGAGAAACACTCCTCTTACCCAGGTGTGTTCATCTTGCAAAGTTTGCAATTTTCGCAGATTCTTGGCATGATAAAGCATGAATGCTAGTACAAATTCCGAAATTGGAATCGCATGAACCCCTGCGCCATTAGTGAGGATAATATCCTTTTGCAAAAAATTTGGCGTAAGGATGTGATTCACGCCAGCACTCGGTGACTGTTGCCAACGCAGCCTGGGCGCTGCTGTCAGTACTTTGTCAAGAGTAGAAGTTTTCAAGTAAAATCCGTTGACATAAACTTCTGCATCACTGACATCACCATCAAGATTACCTTCACTATCCACCTCCACAACATCTATATCAGATGGTAGGTGTGGCTCAATATCAGCAATGAGATGATCGGGTAAAATCAGTTTCACCATTTGCTACTCCCTAATTCCATTTTGGATTTTGGATTTTGGATTGTGTAACCCAATCGGCAACACCTCTTAATTTTTAATTTTTAATTCTTTAGTATCCTGCTTCTTTGTCTACTACATTTCGTAATGGTTGACCAGCTTGGTAACGCTTGAGATTGTCGATAAATAGTGCTATTGAACGCTGTTTAATTTTTGGGGAATCGCTAGAAATATGAGGTGTGATAAAGATGTTAGGAAGTGACCATAAAGGACTTTCTGGTGGTAACGGTTCTGAGTTAACTGTGTCTAATGCTGCACCTGCAATCCAACCTTCTGTGAGCGCTTTGATTAATGCTGATTCATCGACTAGGCCACCGCGAGCAATATTAATTAGGTAGGCATGATTTGGGAGCGATCGCAATACAGATTCATCAATAAATTCTTTGGTTTCTGGAGTTAGAGGTGTTGCAATAACTACATAATCAACTCCTGGCAGGAGCGCTCGCCATTCATCAGCACCCACTACTTTATCAAAATTTGGTAGCTCTTGGGGATGACGGCGACTGCCAATAATTCTTAAGCCGAAGGGTTTAGCACGGGCGGCGATTTCTTGGCCAATACCACCAGCGCCGATAATTAGTAAGGTAGCATCTGTCAATTCTTGGATGGCAAAGCCTCTTTTCCAGTGACGTTCCGCTTGTAGAGCATATAATTCTTGCAGGTGTTTGGCATGAGCTAGGATATAAGCGATCGCAAATTCTGCGATCGGAATTCCATGCACTCCAGCCCCATTAGTGAGGATAATATCTCTTTCCAAATAAGTTGGTGTCAGGATGTGATTCACGCCTGCATTTGGTGCATGATGCCAACGCAGTGCAGGTGCTGCTGCTATTATTTTGTGTAGCGTCGGGCTTCTGGTTAAAAACCAACTAAAATAAACTTCAGCATCAGTAGCATCCCCATCTAAATTTCCTTCAACATCTACTGTGACAACCTCTGTATCAGGCGGTAGATGAGGCTCAATGTCAGCAACGAGATCGAGCGGTAAGATCAGTTTCATGGTAGATAACCTCTTTTCTATTTACAGAAATATCTCTATAAATTGCATTTGGTTTACTAATAAATAAAAGTGCTATAGGAATCCAGTTTTATTACTGAAATCACTTGCGTAGGTAGGCAATAGGCAATAGGCAATAGACAAGAGGATTTCAGAAGATTAAGGTGTACCGAATTTTTTTCAAAAATCAAATATATTCTATATTTCCTAAATCATTTGTGAAAATATCTTTTTATTCTCTCTGCGTCTCTGCGGTTCGCTTTGAAGAAGAATTTAGAATCAAGATGCTCTCTACGAGACGCTGCGCTATCAGTAGGGGATCATTCAGACCTACGATTGTCTTATTGACCTTACTCTGCTACCACCAAATTTCCAATTTGGTAGAGGTGCAAAAATGCCAGTTATTCATACGCTTTTTCGATCAGAATATCCAACTGAATTCTGACTCTTGGCTCCTGTTTCAATAAAAAATTGTTTTTCACAAATTAAGTAAGTTGGCACAATAAAACCAAACTATGTAAAGAGAAATGAACTAGGCTAAAATCCTTATGCCTATTGCCTATTGCCTATTGCCTTATCCCAACGACAATTATTTACGCTCACTTACTTAGATAACTATATTAATAACATTGATTCTCGAAGTAGCCTATTTTTACCACAGCTACCTCAAGCATTGCATTAATCAACTAACGAAAGCTAAATCTCAACTACTCAACTGCAATAATTGGTTATTTGACTGAGTACTTTCATTGCTCATTACTCGTTGGAGAACTGCTTCTCTGATATTGATAAACACTTCGCTACTTCTATCTCGTGGGCGTGAAAGTTTTACAGGTAGATCGAGAGAAATACGTCCTTCATCAATCACTATCACTCGGTCTGCCAACGCCACAGCTTCTTCTACATCGTGAGTCACTAAAAATGCAGTAAATCTCCGCTCTTGCCACAAGTTCTCAATCAAACCCTGCATCTCTAGACGAGTTAGAGCATCTAATGCTCCCAAAGGTTCATCTAACAACAACAAACGGGGCTGACTAACTAATGCCCTTGCCAATGACACCCGTTGCCGTTGTCCACCAGATAAGACATAAGGCCACTCATCAGCCCGATCTTTGAGTCCGACTTTATCGAGTGCCCACAAAGCTTTTTCACGCCAATTACCTTCCAAACCTAACCCCACATTCTGAACAACGCGCTTCCACGGCAGTAAGCGGGGGTCTTGAAACATCACTGTTACAGAGCGGCTGAGTCTACGCAGTGGTTCTCCATCTAGTAATATTCCGCCTGAAGTTGCTTTATCTAATCCTGACACCAGACGCAATAAGGTACTTTTACCACAACCACTACGTCCGACGATAGCGACAAATTCACCTGCTTCAACTTCTAAATTTAGCGAGTTTAAAACAGTTTTCTTCCCGAAAGCTTTCGTCAAATCCAAAATATTTAGTTGCGTACCTTGTACATTAGAACTCACTTGCAAAACCTCCTTTTTTCAGAACAATTGGGATTGAATTATTTGGTGACATATTGAATTAAGCTTCACACTTAAAATCAAGGATTTTTAAGCTTTGACATTGGTGATTTTGCCATTTATGACCTTTGATAGTTAGGATTCCAAGCCAAGAATTTGGTTTCTAACCCTCTGGCAACAGCATCTGCTAATTTACCCAGCAGTGCATAGATAACAATACTCAAAACCACAACATCAGTTTGCATAAATTCACGGGCATTCATTGCCATATAACCAAGTCCAGAATCTGCTGCGATCGTTTCTGCCACAATTAATGTCAGCCACATAATCCCCAAAGAAAAGCGGACACCGACGAGAATTGAAGATAAGGCTCCTGGAAAAATAATTTGCCACAGAAGTTGTGGTGTTTTTAATCCATAGACTTTTCCCATTTCAATCAGTCCAGGATCTACACTGCGAATGCCATGAAATGTATTAAGATATAACGGGAAAAATACCCCCATAGACACTAAAAAAAGTCTAGCTTGATCGCCGATACCAAACCAGAGAATTACCAGGGGAATTAATGCCAAATTAGGGATAGTACGGAGCATTTGCAAAGAACTATCCAATAACTTTTCTGCAATACGGGAAAATCCATTGAGCAATCCCAAACCGAACCCAATACTGCCACCAACTATAAAACCAGATATTGCCCGTCCAGCACTAATTCCTATATGTTGAAAAAGTTCTCCGGTGGAGGCTAGTCTAATGGCTGTAGCGATTACGCCACTTGGAGCTGGTAAAATTCTGGTTGAAAGTAAACCAGTTCTGGAAGCAAATTCCCACAATACTAGTATTAAAACGGGCACAATCCAGGGAACTATTTTATCGATTTGTGGGTTTTCTAATACCTCGCTCCAGGATATATTATTGTTTCTTTTGCTGTGTTTAAGGGTAATAGTCATGGGATTTTAGATTTTAGATTTCCGCAAAGATGAATCTAGAAGCATCGTCAACATAATTTGTAATTAAAGAGCAAATTACAAATTACGAATTATTCATGAAGCACTCGTTAGTTGTTTAGCAAATTTTTCACTGCTAACTATTTCGCTAACAGTACTTAATACTGGTGGCGTTAGCGGTGCAGTTTCTCTCTGCAAAGGTAAACGTGGAAATAATAATTCAGCTGTACGATATGCCTCTTCTAAATGGGGATATCCAGAGAACACAAAGGTTTCTATACCCAAATCTTGATATTCCAGCATCCTAGCGGCAACAGTATCGGGATCTCCAACTAGAGCTGTACCAGCACCACCCCGCACTAATCCAATTCCTGTCCACAGGTTGGGGCTAATCTCTAGGGTTTCTCGACTACCACTATGTAGTTGACTCATCCGTCGCTGTCCTTCAGAATCAGAACTAGCTAGGTGTTTTTGAGCTTTTGCGATCGCATCCTCATCAACATACTTAATCAGCTCATTGGCAGCATCCCAAGCCGCAGACTCGGTTTCTCGCACAATTACATGCAAGCGAATCCCAAAACGGACTGTTCTACCTTGTTCAGCCGCCAGTCGTTTAACCTCAGCAATCTTTTGAGCAACTTGCTGTGGAGGTTCGCCCCAAGTTAGATAAACATCTATATGTTTAGCAGCAACGCGCTTTGCTGCCGCAGATGAGCCACCAAACCACAATGGTGGATAGGGTTTTTGGACTGGTGGGAATAGGAGTTTACCACCTTTGATATCCAGGTAGTTTCCTTTAAAATCGACTGTTTCCCCACTGACGATACCCCGCCAAACGGTAAGAAATTCATCGGTTAAATCATAGCGATCATCATGATTAAGATGCAAGCCATCCCCAGCGAGTTGCACCGGATCTCCACCTGTCACCACATTAATTAACAATCTTCCTTTAGAAATCCGATCAAATGTTGCTGCCATCCGTGCAGCAGCACCTGGAGAAGTAATTCCTGGACGAATTGCCACGAGAAATTTCATCTGCTTGGTGACAGATATAAAAGCGGCGGCAGTTATCCAAGCATCTTCACAAGAACTCCCTGTAGGTAACAATGCACCGGTGTAGCCTAAACTATCCACAGCTTGGGCAATTTGCTGCAAATAATCAGGTGTGGCAACACGAGAGCCAATATCTGTACCTAAATAGCGTCCGTCATGAGATCCAGTAGGAATAAACCAGAGAATTTGCATGTTTGTCAGAGTAGAAGGGTACTTTGTACGGCAGATCGATCGAATTACCGTAGTTTATAGTCAGCATTTTACAGGAAATTATTTAAAAAACCAGTATAGATTAACGATTCATAAAAAATAACTGCCCACAAAATTTGCTCTTTCGTGGATAATCTTGGTAATCATGACACTTTTGTTGCAACGATGGCTGTCGTCGAGAATACAAGTTTTATCTAGAAGCTTGATATTTATTGTAGAACGACCTTCATTCTCAAAGTTCGCTCCACAAAGTTACCGAGAAGCTCGTGACCTAACAGTAGAGTCTGAATACACAGATCATATACAGATGCGAATGTTTAAGGGAAAAACCTGGCAACAATACTATGTATTAATAGATACAAAAATAACAAAAGGCATCAGCTTAAAAAATAGATGTTTTAGTTTATCGAAAACAATCAAACATTTGATTACGGTCTTCCAGTTAAAAAAACATTCCATCCCTGCGGGCGCAAGGTCTTGCGCCCCTACAAATCTAGAAATAATTTGGGATAATTTATTTTTTGCAAGTCCCTTAGTCAAATTAGGTTAAAAGCTGTCATCATTCATTAGATTGAGGAAAGTGCAGCCTAAACATACTTAACTTAAAAGTAAGCCCCATATTTCTAAGATTTTAGCTCAGAGGATGTTTATAAAGTCTTAATCCATAATATTCCTAGCGACTAGAAATCGCAGCTATTACCGATTAAAACCCTTGATTTCCCCTGATTCCACTGAGGTGCCTTTCTTTTAAAGTAGCAAATAATATCAAAAATTTAAAACATCCTTTCAGAAACAAAGATATCAATTCAGACATCTTGAAAGGACTAGTAATCTTACATTACTCAATTTTACTTAAAAAGATTTTGAAATTTAACTCTCTATGGTAGAGTTACACTGAGGCTTTCTAGTGAACAGTTATGAAACAACAAAACAATAAAATTGTATTAATTCTACTTGTATTGTTAGGATTAGCTAGTAGTTTTTACTTAGCCATTGTATACAAAGATACTTTGGGTGAGAGAGATAGCTTTCGCATGGTAATGGGTATTATAGACTCCATTATATCTAATAAACCATTAGGAAGCAGTATGCTTTATGGTCGTGATATTTCTTTTGCATACTTTGGATTGTTAGATTTTTTTACACCAATTTTTAAAACAAATTTGGCTCTGATAATTCCTTTTATGAACTATATAAATGCCTTGAGTGCTATTTGTATGGTTATACCTTTCTTCTTTTTAGTTAGGAGATATTGGGGAACATCTATAGCCATCTTAGCAAATATATTACTAATGTCGCTCCCAGCTTGGAGAGCAACTAGCCAATATGCACATCCTATGACTGAAGCTATATTATTCATGTTCATAGGATTAGCTTTGATTAGTTATCGTTCTTTCATAAGCTCATTGAGATTAGGATTGAATAGATTAATTTTATTATTGGATGTACTAATTATTGCTGCTTTGGCTTTGTGTTTAATGTTCAGGCTCGATGCAATACTAATGTTTCCTTTGATTCCTGCCTGTCTTCTTCTCGAAAATTATGCTTTTAAAAAGATTGTTTCGTCTTCAATTTTATATAGCTTTTTTCCAATAATTATTTTTAAAGTGATGCAATCTCAGCTTCCCAAAATTATTGGTCAAGAAAGTGATGGAATACTTGCTCAACTTTTATTATGGAATAATCCTGCTAGATACGTTGATAAATTTGTTTATGGAAACCTACTTTTTATTTTGAGTTTGAATCCTTTACTCTGTTTGATATTTTTAATATCTTGTATTTATTTGGTATACAAACGTAATTATTTATCTCTATTTTTCATATTACCAACAGTCTTATTAAATTATATATTTTGGCTACCAAATCCTAATCCAGCGCGTCATTTTATCTATTTAAGTCCTGTTGTAGCAATTAGTATTGCAATTTTCTTAGGAGATATTTTCCCAATAGTAAAATCCTATGTAAAAAATAATAGGAACATAGGAGTAGCACTTGCAGTAATTTTAATAGCTTCTCTTTTCATAAGCTATAATTTTTCTTATCCTGTGCCAATGTCAGAAAAATACTCTCACACTACAAGGCAATTAGGTAAACAATTACAGCAATTAGAGCCGAAAGGCAAGCAAATTATTGTAGTTGGCGATACTATTCCGGCAATAGTTCAAATGCAACTTATGTCAAAAGATACAAAAGTTGAGTATAAAAGAACAAACATTCTTACAGACGAGGATATTAAAGCTCAAGAAGAATCTGCTTTAAAACCTAAAATTACATATATATATGTAATAGTTGTAGAAAATAAAAAAAATAAGTTTATATGTTATTTCCAAGGTTGGAAATCAAAATTAAACGAAATTAAGAGATTTTTAGAAGAATCAGACGAATATAATCAAGGTTATATTGTATTAAATATGATAGATAAATATACCAATAAGATTGATGTTGAAGCATCTACCTTGTCTAAGAAACTTGAGGTTTTAAAACTATAATTATATTGCTATCTTAGAAAAGAGATAATAAAGACTTTTGGCAATTAGGCTAAAGCTGTGTTATTTAATTTTCTAAAGTAGCAAATAACTTCACTTATTTTTTAAGTCATTAATTTACTCTGCTTTCCAAAAACAGAATTTTTAAAACTAATGAAAAAAGAAAGGGCAAATGGAGAGAAGTTAGGTTTAAAAAAAATAGGAGTAAAGTTATAGTGTGGAATTTTAAAACTGGTGTTATGCTACTCACACTGAGTTGCATAATTGCAACTGGTATAGCAATATATCTTCTTGGCGGCATTGACCCAGCACAAATTAAAGCATTGCTGAAATATTCTGGTATCTGGGCACCTATTATTTATATTGCTTTGTACATTGTGGCAACTATGTTAGTTTTGCCCTCAACAGTACTGAATTTGACAGGAGGTGCAATTTTTGGCCCTTGGCTGGGTACGGTTTGGACTAGCGTTGGAGCAATTATTGCCGCAATAATTGCCTTTGCTTTTACTCGTACTATTGGACGGCAAACAGTTGCCAAACGATTAGCAGGGCGCTGGCAAGCTATGGATGCTGAGGTACGCCGTGGAGGGCTTTTTTATATGTTTGCCATCCGACTAGTACCAATCATGCCTTATGGCTTAGTAAACTTTGTTGCTGGACTGACTTCGATCAGCTTTAAAGATTATGTTATAGGCACAACACTTGGTACTGTTCCTAGTGTTTTACCCTTTGTATTACTAGGAAGTTCTGGCCTTAAGGCAGTCAATACAGGCGATTTTTTGCCACTAGTACTCGCTTTAGGCTTAACTGGAATGCTGGTAGCAGGGTCTACTTGGTATCGCCATCGCCGGAGTTTTCCTAAAAAAGCTGTAGAAAGTCTTAAAGAATTAAATTCTTCAGATGACATTAACCCTGAGAATAAATAAACTATAGCAATCTGACTTGAGTATTGCTAAGTTTACTGAGAACAAAACCTTGATGATTAGAAGCAATCTGTCAGCTTGGCTGTTTAAAAATTAAACAAGATTTTTAGATGCTACCAAAATATTCATTTATTGTTCCAATTTATAACGAAGAAGAAATAATTCCTGAACTTTACCGCAGACTAAGTGCAGTAATGAATCGGATGGATGGTCCTGTCGAATTAATTTTAATCAATGATGGTAGTCGCGATCGCTCTCTACAATTACTACGAGAACTCCATCAAAAAGACCCGCGCATTTGCTATCTCAGCTTTGCTCGTAACTTTGGTCATCAAATTGCAGTTACTGCCGGTCTTAATTTTGTTCGGGGTCAAGTTATCGTCATCCTTGATGCTGACTTACAAGATCCACCAGAACTAATCCCCGACATGGTTGAAAAATGGCGACAGGGCTATCAAGTTGTTTACGCTCAACGCACTCAACGCCTAAAGGAAGGATGGTTTAAGCGTTTTACTGCCTACTCCTTTTATCGCATCCTCAAGAAGCTTGCAGATGTAGATATTCCTACTGATACTGGTGATTTTTGTTTAATGGATCGGCAGATCGTAGATATTCTCAATTCTATGCCAGAACGCACCCGTTATATTCGTGGCTTGCGTTCTTGGGTTGGTTTTCAGCAGACAGCAATTCGGTTCGAGCGCGACCCTCGCTTTGCTGGGGAAGTTAAATACACTTTCAGCAAATCCTTCGCGCTTGCTATTAATGGTTTAGTATCCTTTTCAATAGTGCCACTACGGTTATCAACCTACTTAGGGTTAGTAGCGGCAGTGGCGGCTATATTGATGGCTCTATTAGTTTTGTATTGGCGTGTTTTTGTTCCCCATTCACCTTTAACCGGGTTTACGATTATTTTGATGGCAATTTTCTTTCTCGGATCTGTGCAGTTAGTTAGTGTTGGTATCTTAGGGGAATATATAGGGCGCATCTATGAAGAAGTTAAAGCCAGGCCCCTCTATACTTTGGCAGAGGTCGCTGGTTTTAATCACAAGTCCTACAACTCAACAAGCAATTCTGACAAACTAGATAATTTAGAAGATCCTACTATTCAAAATCTAGATAGGTAGTCAATACTTCTCGCTTCAGGGGAAAAGGGGAAAGGGAAAGAAAAAACCTTTAACCTTTATCCTAAACCCGATTCCGAGTTAAAAATGCTCAACCGAGAAGTATTGGATAGGTAGTAATAATGCGCCTGTGTAGCCCAAATTATGTACAGCTTGGGCAATTTGCTGTTTTCATTCGTTTTTACCGACCTACTATTTGCCGCGATGACGCGATCGCAGTTGCTAGAGTTGACTTAGCCAAGAATTTTGACATAATTTTCGCCTCATGGAAATGTACTAGGTCTTGCATTGTACCAAGGTCTATGCAAAGATAATTCTACTAAAGTACGGTAAATCGATAGAAGTATCGTACTTGAATAACAATTGATGCTGTCAAAATATAGCTGATTACAAATTAGTGTTTTCAATTAATGTTACTTGGCAAATAATCACTTGCATCCAAATCAAGCTTTCGTCAATGTCAGTAGCCATTGAGGAATTTTATACAGCATAACCCCAGAAAAAGGTTTTAGGATGTCTCAGAAGTATCAGTTCATATAGTGTGTGGTTGAGTTTCCCTTAAAAGGAAAAAAGTCTTTGCTAAGGCAGTGATTGTCTTATCCAAGACGTTTTTAGGAGTCTTTAAAACGTCCAAATTACTAGTTTAGTGTAAATCTTGAATTCTACATCCAACTGTTTAGTAAGGATTTTGATATTTGTCAGAGATTTATACTTTTATCGTTAGTAAAATCTCTGCTTAATCTATGTTCTAATGATTTGCTGCAAACATTAGATCAAGGATTTATCTTGGCTTATCTGTGTAATCGAGAGCTAGTTTATTCATCTTTAAGGTTGAGGAGTTAAGGAGTTATGTCAAATTTTCGCTGGAATTTTAGATCCATAGTATTCCTGCTTTTGTTGCTAGATATTCTAGCTATACTGGTTTTTTATCCAGCCAAAAGCCAAGCTGAACTGCCGAAATCTGATGTATCCACTACTGAAGTAGAAGAGAGCAAAGCTCCAGAAGCAGTTGTCAATCAAACAGTAGACACTTCAATTGCACCAGTAACTCGTAAAAAAGCTCCAAATGATCTCCAAGATCGAGTGACACCTTTATCACAATTGTTGCAAGTTGTACCGCCAACTAACAAAAAAGCTCCAAATAATGCAGCAGGACAAGTAACATCCGTCTCGCAGTTGTCAGATGTTTTGCCCACAGATTGGGCATTTCAAGCATTACAGTCTTTGGTGGAGCGCTATGGTGTAATTGCTGGATATACAGATGACACATTTAAAGGGAATCGTGCCCTAACACGGTATGAATTTGCTGCTGGGTTGAATGCTGCTTTAGAGCGCCTCAATGAATTAATAGCGACTTCAACGGCAGATTTAGTCAAACGAGAAGACTTGGATGCCATCAAAAAACTACAAGAACAATTTTCTCCAGAACTTGCTCAATTCCGGGGACGCTTAGATAACTTGGAAACGCGGACTGCGAAGTTAGAGGCAAATCAGTTTACAACCACAACTAAACTTATAGGTAGAGCGCAGATTGTTCTTGGCTCGGTTCTGGCTGGCAATAATGTCGTTACCAAAAGACCTGCACCTCGCAATGCCACACTTCAAGGTTCAACGACTTTACGCTTAAACACTAGTTTTAACGGTAAAGATTCACTAAGCTTATCGCTGTCAGGTGGAAATATTGAATCATTAGGACAAACAAGAGCTGGATTATTAGGAACTTTTGAGGGGAGAACTGCTGATAACTCGAGTATTACCTTTGCACGTAATACTATTCTTCTCGGTGGCGTGCGGTATCGCTTTTTACCTAATCCAGATACTCAAGTTAACATTTATGCCCTATCTGATGGAGCTAGTGAGATAGGTCTTTCTGGCCCTATCAATCCATATTTTGAATCGTCTTCTGCAACCGGCGCTAATGGAATTTCACGATTTTCACGGCGGTCTTTGGTCTATAACTATGGAGATAGCGGGCCCGGAATTGCCATACTCCAAAAATTAGGCAAACAGGTTCAAGTGGGGATAGCGTACAGCGCACCAAACGGTGGTAATCCCACAGCTAATAATGGCTTATTTACAGGCAGGTATTTAGCTCTGGCACAGATAATCTACTACTCCTCTAATCGAAATTTTCGGGTAGCGGCAACTTACGTCAATACTTATAGTCCAGCAAATACCCAAGGTCTAAGCGGAACAAACTTCGGCCCAGCAGTCGGTAGTAACCTGGTAAACAGCACCGTAGCTGGAGCGGGAACTGTAGCCAATCTTTATGGACTACAGGCGTTCTATCAAGTTAATTCCAAGTTGGCAATTAATGGGTGGATAAGTTATGGAGCGCACCGCTATTTAGGGCGTGGTGATGGTAGTGCAATGGATTGGGCTGTAGGACTAGCATTCCCGGATCTTTTTAGTGAGGGTGCTTTAGGGGGGATTTTAGTTGGTATGGAGCCGAAACTTACTAGGCTCAGTCAGAGTGTAAATTTGGGAGCAGGTGCAGGACAAGCAGACAAAGATACCTCCCTGCACGTTGAGGCATTTTACCAATATAAAATCGGAGATAATATTGAGGTGACACCGGGTTTGATCTGGATTACTGCACCGGACTCTGATGCCAACAATCCTGATAGTTTATTTGCTTGGGTTCGTACTGTCTTTAGGTTTTAATCGGGAAAACTAAAGATATAGGTTTTCTTCTAGTAATGTAGAACTTTGACCGAAGAGGCAGGGGGAGACAAAGGAATAAGGCTTTTTCTTCCCCATTCGCCTTGAACTTGGTTCACGATTATTTTGATGGCAATTTTCTTTCTTGGATCTGTGCAGTTAGTCAGTGTTGGCATCTTAGGCGAATATATACGGCGTATCTATGAAGAAGTTAAAGCTAGACCCCTTTAGAGGTAGGTGGCTTCTATTCCAAATCTCCCAATTCAACACATAATGCTGGCAAACTAGTTGAGGCTCCCCACCTTAAAAGAGATGAGGATTCTTAATACTTTTCTACCGCTCGCGGCCTTGCTATCCTCCGTTGTAGAGAATTCATTATTAATTCTGTTACCGGATAGCTAGGGTTTAGCCCGTCCTGACACCTGAATTCTGTTTTGATAAATTTACATTTGAATTTGTTAAAATGCTTGCTTTTTATCTCAAACTGTGGAAAGCTTTGTTATATAAATAAACTACGGTTCGCCGATCGGTTTAAAGGATCTTCAATAGCCTGGCTAAATGAGCCATAAATAGAGGCTAATGAGAAGTCCTCAAGTAAATGGGCAAACAGATTTCTGAATATGCAGCATCTATGGGGTGAAGACTTGATGCTTAAGACTTTATCGATGGAGGGAAATGCTAGATGCTGAAGACGTTAACAACCGATTTTGAACTCGACTTAGAAGCAGATGTGCTTGTGATTGGAGGTGGCCCGGCTGGAACTTGGGCAGCTTGGAGTGCTGCATCAAGTGGAGCTAGAGTTGTCCTGGTAGACAAAGGATATTGTGGTACGACTGGATGCGCTGCTGCATCTGGAAATGGTGTGTGGTATGTGCCGCCTGACCCAGAAGCACGAGAAACTGCAAAGGCGAGTCGAGAAGCGTTGGGTGGGTTTTTATCCGATCGCAATTGGATGGATCGAGTACTGGATCAGACCTATGCAAACGTCAATCAGTTAGCAGAGTGGGGTTATCCCTTCCCTACCGACGATGAAGGCAAACCCTACCGACGATCGCTGCAAGGGCCTGAGTATATGCGGCTGATGCGGCGACAAATTCAACGGGCAGGAGTCAAGATTTTAGATAATAGCCCCGCCTTAGAACTACTGGTTGATGACGATGATGCTGTTGCTGGTGCAACAGGTGTGAACCGTCAGACAGGTAGTAAATGGATAGTGCGATCGCAGTCCACAATTATCGCAACTGGTGGCTGTGCGTTTCTCAGTAAAGCGTTAGGATGCAACGTCCTGACAGGGGATGGTTATCTAATGGCGGCAGAAGCTGGTGCCGAGATGTCGGGTATGGAATTTTCCAATGCTTACGGCATCTCTCCCGCCTTTTCTTCAGTCACCAAAACCCTGTTTTATAATTGGGCAACTTTCACCTACGAAGACGGTACTGTGATTCCGGGGGCAAGTTCTCATAAACGGTCAGTAATTGCCCAGACATTACTGCAACAGCCAGTTTACGCCGTCATAGACAAAGCGGCAGAATCAATGCGGCCATCTATGCGTTTAGCACAGCCCAACTTCTTTTTACCCTTTGACCGTGCAGGTATCGATCCATTTACTCAACGTTTTCCTGTGACTCTGCGCCTAGAAGGAACTGTGCGCGGTACGGGGGGAATTCGGATTGTAGATGAGAGTTGTGCCAGTTCTGTACGGGGACTCTATGCGGCTGGAGATGCCGCTACAAGGGAACTGATTTGTGGTGGATTTACTGGCGGTGGTAGTCACAACGCGGCTTGGGCAATATCTTCTGGCTATTGGTCGGGGAAATCGGCTGCCGAATATAGCCGCAGTCTGGGAGAATACAAAACTAAACGCCATGTTAAGGGTGTTGGAGAGGTAGGATTACAGAGTGGGAGCGATCGCTCCTTAGCAACTGATGAAATTATTCAAGCAGTCCAAGCTGAAGTATTCCCCTACGAAAAGAACTATTTCCGTACAGAACAAGGCTTAACCGAGTCTTTGAGTAAGCTAAATCATCTTTGGCAAGAACTCCGCAGTAGCCACGTAACATCAGATAAAGAGCTAATCCGGGCGCGAGAAGCTACGGCAATGGTAGCTACAGCACGATGGATGTACAGCAGCGCCATTGAACGTAAAGAAACTCGTGGTATGCACAAACATCAAGACTATCCAGAACTTGATGCTAACCAGCAACATCATCTGATTAGTGGCGGATTAGATCGAGTCTGGGTGAAGAGTCAGCCGCTAAGTACAGAAAAGCCTTTATCTAAAATAGGAGCAGCAGTGTGATTGAGTTGGTCAGCGAGTCGCGGTGCATAAAATGTAATATCTGCGTGAATATTTGTCCAACCAACGTGTTTGATAGAGTACCCGATGCGCCGCCAACCATTGCTCGACAGAGTGACTGCCAAACTTGTTATATGTGCGAATTGTATTGTCCAGTTGATGCGCTTTATGTAGCACCAGAAAGCGATGTGACGGCTTCAGTCAATGAGGCAGAATTGGCAGAAGTTGGGCTGCTGGGTAGTTACCGGGAAAAAATCGGTTGGGGACACAAACGTACATCAACAGCAAAAGCCGATCAAACATTCCAAATTCTGAAGCAGATGAAATAGTAATGCAATGTGCAACTTATTCTTAGAACCCCGCTTCCATTCCTCTCCCCCACAGAGCTACGGTGTTACACAACTCGAATTACCCCCTTAATCCCCCCTTATAAAGGGGGGAAATAGGAAATCTAGTTCCCTCCCCAATCCATCGGGGAGGGTTAGGGTGGGGTAAAATCCAGATTCATCAGGTATTCCAGACTTGTGTATACACCGCAGCTCCCACAGGGAGAGAAGCTTTGATTCTTGCTCTTCAACGCTAGTAGGGAAGGGGCTTAGGTCTGAGAGAAAGTTACACACGGCGTATAGTACGGCGGAGAAAATAGTCATGCTGTCGTTCAAAGTAGGAACAAGTTCTATCAGTAAAAATAAATTTACTTCAAGATTATCAACCTCAGTGGCTTGTGCCCTACTGCTACTAACTACAGCGTGTAGCCAAGACAAAACTAAATCTGCTCAATCCATTGAGGCTATTAATGTCAATAATGCTGTTGCATCTAACAACATTTCTACCCTACGAATAGGTTATGTAGGTAATTCAGAACCTACAGGATCGCTGGGTTGGGCAAAGAAAAAGGGAATATTAGAACGGGAGTTGCAAAAAGCAGGATTTAAAAACATTACTTTTGCAAGGTTTCCTAATGGGCCGAATCTAAATGAGGCGCTTGTCGCTGGACAATTAGATGTTGGTTCTTTAGGTGATACACCAGCCATAGTTTTGAAAGCTAGGGGTCAGGAAACCCGGTTGTTAAGGATCAGCCAATTTAATACAACCGCCTGGTTAGTGGCGAAAAAGAATGGCCCGCGATCGCTTGCTGAACTTAAGGGTGAAAAAATAGCTACCCAAAAAGGCTCTTATATGCACCGATACCTGCTGGGTCTATTAGCTGAAGCTAAAATTGCCAAGGATGTAAAAGTTGTCCACTTGATGACTACTGAGGCAAAAGCGGCTTTAGAACGTGGTGATATAGCTGCTTATGCAACTTCAAGTGATCTGGGCCCTTTTCTAAAATCGCAAGGGTTTCCAGTGATTGATTCTTCTGCAAATCATAAAGGTCTATCAGGGACATCATTAGTTATCGCAACTGAAAATTTTCTGGCGAAACAGCCTGATTTTCCAGAAAAATTTAATGCGATTCTGACAGAAGCAGCGAAGGATTTAAAAGCTAATTCTGAAGAATATTATCAGTATCATGCTCAAATTACTAAATATCCCATCGATATTATAAAAGTATCGTTCCCACTCAAACAGGTATCAGAAGAACCATTACCAGCCGAGGGAGTGAAGCTTTTAGAGGGAACAAAGAAATTTTTAGTCTCGCAGGGTTTAGCAAAGTCGGACTTTAAATTAACAGATTGGGTTGTTAATGAACAGCCGCGTTAATTTTATTTATCTTGTTTTTTTAACGTAGACGCGGAGCGGCTTGCCGCAGGCTACCACAGAGGCGCAGAGAACACAGAGAGAATTTATGGAGAAGGAAATTATCAGTGAAGCTGATTTTCGAGATTTTATCTTTACTAATCACGCCACATATAAAGAAAAATCCCAACTTCTTCAAAAGAATTGCTGTTGAGAAGAGAGTAAACAACCTTCTGAATCAGCATTGACTATCTACCCAATCAAATTGAAAAATAAGGTAGAACCTATGACTATTGCATTAGACCGTCCCAGAAAAACCAAGTCTGCTCAAATTCGGGAAAAACTGGGTTATCCGATTATCGATACTGATGTACATACCCAAGAATTTCCCCCAGCATTCTTGGATTATTTAGAGCAAGTTGCTGGAACTGCGATCGCAGAGCGTTTTCAAGAACACTTACCCGGTGCATCTCGCTCTAAATGGTTTAAGCAATCTTGGGATGAACGCCGCACTTACCGCACCGCCCGTCCTCCTTTCTGGACTCGTCCCACCAACGACGCTTTAAATTTAGCCACCGTTAGTTTACCAAAGTTGCTGCATGAACGCTTACAAGAAGCTGGTACAGACTTTGCTGTTGTGTACCCTAACTTGGCAACGATGGCTCCACACATCGGGAATGAAGAAATGCGGCGGGCTGTTTGTCGTGCAACTAACACTTATCACGCTGATATTTTCCGTCCTTATAGCGATCGCTTAACACCCATTGCTGCCATCCCCATGAATACGCCCGAAGAGGCGATCGCAGAATTGGAATATGCGGTAAATATTCTGGGACTCAAAGCAATTCAAATCCCCGGACATATCCGTCGCCCAATTCCCGCCTTTGAGAAATATGGCGAAGAAGTAGCCAACGAAGCCATCTGGATTGATACCTTTGGCTTGGATAGTAAATATGATTACGATCCCTTCTGGGCGAAGTGCGTAGAACTGAAAGTTGTACCCACCACCCACTCTTCAGGTATGGGCTGGATCAATCGGCGTTCCATTAGCAATTACCAATATAACCATATTGGTCACTTTGCATCGGCTGGGGAAGCACTATGTAAATCTTTATTCTTTGGTGGTGTAACTCACCGCTTCCCTACACTCAAGTTTGCTTTCTTAGAAGGAGGCGCAGCTTGGGGCGCTAGTTTGTATACTGATTTGATTTGGCATTGGGATACGCGCAATAAGGATCATTTGGTGGAAAATAACAATCCCGCCAATATTGATCGCGAAGAATTGCTAGAACTATATACCCGCTATGGTGGTGAATTAGTACATGGTCGTTTGGATCAACTAGGTAGCGGTTTAGGTTTCCACGCTGAGTTATTATCTCCCCTAGAACCAGGTGATTTAGATGAATTCGCCGTTGCAGGAGTTACCAAGCCAGAAGATATCCGCGATCGCTTTTTGAATCATTTCTACTTTGGCACAGAATCGGATGATACCCGTGTAGCTCAAGCCTTTAACCGTAAAGCTAATCCTTATGGCGATCGCGTTAAAGCCTTCTTAGGTTCCGATTCTGGTCACTGGGATGTACCTGATATTACTGCGATCGCTGCTAATACCTATTCAATGGTAGAACGCAAGATTATCAGCGAAGAAGATTTGCAATATTTCCTGTCAATTCATCCCTTGGAGTTGTACACCAGCCTGAATCGTGACTTCTTCAAAGGCACGGCTGTCGAGAAAACAGCAGGTGAATTTTTGGCTGCGAAAGAGACGCGATAAATCGCCGTCTCTACAAGAATCATAAACATTTGATGAGGGTAAACTATCATGACGATCGCTTTAGACCGCCCACAAAAAACTAGGTCTGCTCAAATTCGGGAAAAACTCGGTTATCCCATCATTGACACCGATGTACATACCCAAGAATTTGAACCAGCAGTCTTGGATTATTTAGAACAAGTTGGTGGAACCGAACTTGTTGAACGTTTCAAAGAAAATTTACCAGGATCTTCCCGTTTTAAGTGGTACAAGCAAAGTTGGGAAGAACGTTTTGCTTATCGCACCAATCGCCCTAACTGGTGGGGTCGTCCCACAAAAAATACTTTGAATTTGGCTACCATTAGCTTGCCCAAGTTGCTGCACGAACGCTTGCAAGAAGCTGGTACAGACTTTGCCGTTGTGTACCCCAACTTGGCCACAATGGCCCCGAATATCGGCAACGAAGAAATGCGACGGGCTGTTTGTCGGGCAGTTAACACCTACCATGCTGATATTTTCCGCCCTTATAGCGATCGCTTAACACCCATCGCCGCCATCCCACTGCACACTCCCGAAGAAGGAATTGCAGAGTTGGAATATGCGGTGAATGTTCTGGGACTCAAGGCAATTCAAATCCCAGGTTACGTCCGTCGTCCAATTCCTGCCTTTGAAAAATACGGCAAAGAAGTCGCTAACGAAGTGGTTTGGATTGATAACTTTGGCTTAGATAGTGAGTATGATTATGATCCATTCTGGGCTAAGTGCGTAGAACTGAAAGTTGTACCCACAACTCACGCTTCTAGCCAAGGTTGGACAACTCAGCGTTCTGTCACCAACGCTCAGTACAATCACATTAATCACTTCGCCTTTGCAGCAGAAGCATTATGCAAATCGCTGTTCTTTGGTGGAGTTACTCGCCGCTTCCCACAATTAAAGTTTGCCTTTTTAGAAGGTGGTTCAGCTTGGGGTGCTAGTCTATATGCCGATATTATTTGGCACTGGGAAACCCGCAACAAACAACATCTGTTGTCAAATAACAATCCTGCCATTATCGACAAGGAAGCATTAGTAGAGTTGTACACTCGCTACGGTGGCGAACTTGTAGATGGACGCTTAGATAAAATTGGTGACGGTTTAGGATTCCACCATCAACTATTAGCACCAGAAAATCCAGGCGAACTCGACGAATTTGAACTAGCAGGAATTGAGAAGCCAAAAGATGTGCGCGATCGCTTCTTGAATCATTTCTACTTCGGTACAGAATCAGACGATACCCGTGTCAGCCAAGCATTTAATCGTGCAGCTAATCCTTATGGCGATCGCGTTAAAGCATTCTTGGGTTCAGATTCCGGTCACTGGGATGTGCCAGATATCACCGCCGTTACTGCTAACGCTTACTCAATGGCAGAACGCGAAATCATTACCGAAGAAGACCTCCGCTACTTCCTCTCAATCCACCCTTTGGAGTTGTACACCAGTCTCAATCAAGACTTCTTCAAGGGTACAGGTGTTGAGAAAGCCGCAAACGAATATCTGGCTGCTAAGAAATAACAGTCATTAGTCATTAGTCATTTGCAAAGGACAAAGGACTAATGACAAAGGACAATCACAACGTTCCATGTTCCATTTCCTCTGTTCACTTGTAGCGTGGGCCTTGCCCACTCTACATTTCTCTTAAATAACGAACCGCAGAGACGCAGAGGACACGGAGAAATGGAGATTAAAAAAACGTGAGTTCGACGGATAGAAAAGCTCAAAAAGCTCACTAGATATGAATTTGCTTAACTGGATAGACGAAGTGCGATCGCTACGATTGATTGAGAATCAGCAAAAAAGTCACAAAAAAATGCCGAG
>NZ_JADEXU010000386.1 GCF_015206895.1 Nostoc sp. LEGE 12450
GCCTCTCCTCCACTTCCAAATCAACGGGATTTTGCAGCACATCATCAAGGCGATTTAAATCAGCTTCTAAATCTTGCAGTGTACTGCCAAAATTGACGAGGCTATTGACTGGCTCTAAGAAACTTAGGGTTAAACTTTGGTAGGCAACCAGCATCCCAATGCTGAGATTACCGTTCATTACCTGAAAGCCGCCAACCAGTAAAATAGAAGCTGTAGTCAGGGCTGTCAAAATCGTTGGTAATGTGGTGAGAATTTGAGTTTTTAAGCCTAATTCCTGTTGGGCGTTGAGTGCTTTAGCGTAATAACCCGCAAACCGAGCAAATAAATCTGACTCCAGCCCAGAAGCTTTTATAGTTTCTATCGTTTGGATGCCGCTAATCGTTACTCCACCCACCTTGCCATATTCCTGAGCTAGGCGCATATTTGTATCTACACGAGTTTGCGATAAAAATAGAAGGGCGAAAATATTGATTGCAGCAAAACCAACTGCGATCGCACTCAATAATTGGTCATACTGAATCATTATCAGTAGGTAAAAAACCATCATTACTGCGTCAATTAATGTGGTTGCCAAAGGCCCTGAAAGTGCTTCCGCCACTCGGTCATTCAGTTGCACCCGACTACTGATTTCCCCAGCAAAACGTTGGTCATAAAACCCAATAGGCAATCTCAGGATATGCCAGAGAAACTGCCCTGATGTGCTGACTGACAACTTAACCATCAATCGCCGCAGATAAGTCAGCCGCAGTCTCGCAAGGAAGGCCCGGAATATAGTAGTTAACAACATCCCTAACAATAAAGGTCGTAACCAATCTTGTCGGTCTTGGACTAAAATCTCATCGATAAACACTTGAGCAAAGGCTGGAACCGCTAGCCGAGGCAATGTTAACAACAACCCAGCCAGCAAACAAAACAAGATAGTAACTCGTGAGTTTTGTAAACGGGTAATTAAAGCCGAAATAATGTGATTTTTTTTGCCACCCTTCTGGAAGTCCGCTCCTGGTTCCATTGTCAGCACAACACCAGTGTATGCGCGATCGAACTCTTCCCAACTCACTGTTCTCCGACCACTAGCAGGATCGTTGATGTAAACGCGTTTTTTGCTATATCCTTCTACCACGAGAAAATGGTTAAAATTCCAAAAGGCAATGTAGGGAAGACGGGTAGCTGTCACCTTTTCTAGAGATAGTTTTAAACCTTTAGCATTGAGTCCATAGTTTTTTGCAGCTTTGATAATATTAAAAGCTTTACTCCCATCCCGCGAGACACCACATTCTTCACGCAGTTTAGCCAGTGGCACAATCCGGCCGTAATAGCTAAGAATGATTCCCAAAGCAGCCGCACCACATTCGACCGCTTCCATTTGCAAAAGGGTAGAAGTGCGAACACGATTTGGTTTAAATGTGAGTAAAATTGATTTTGAAAATTTGAGGAAAAGGTGATTAATAACCAATTAATATCCATTGCTCTGTTTGCAGGAGCTTTCGGTCTTGATTTGGGTATAGAAGAAGCAGGTTTTTA